>CAZIDU010000090.1:0-18325 GCA_964538055.1 uncultured Desulfocapsa sp.
TTTCTTTGGTCAGAAGTTTCAACTATTATAGAGGCTTTCGTGCTTTATGTCATTGATTTTACTCAGTGATGTTCAATTCTTTGCAACACCTTTTACTATAATACTTTTTCCTTCTAACGGATAAAATCCAATGCGACATAAACTCCAAAACATCCTTAAGCAGATGGCAGAAGATCTTCCAGGATTTGAAACGGCGGCTGTTGTTTCAGTAGATGATGGTCTTTCTGTGGCAGAATTCAGCCGCGACCCAAAAACAGAAACTGCAGCTGCTTCCGCCTACCTTGCCTCCATTGTTAAATCCAATGCCAAGGCGATAAAACTCCTTACCGGTAACCAACGCACCGAAGACATCCTTGTCTCTACTGATCAATATTACTACTTAATTCGAGACTTGTCTGACCAACCTCTTTTCATTTTCCTCATGACCCACCGGGGCGAGTGGCTGGGAAAAGCCAGAATGCTCTTACAGGACTACGAGCCCCAACTTATTGCTATCCTATCTGCATATTTCACCAGTGAAGAGGATACAGACAAAAGTAATGACTAGAACTTGTTATCTTGTCTCTGTTGTTCATTTCTAATGAGCCATGCCCCTGCCAACTTTTCTTAAAAACAATGTTTCCTTTCTTCTTACGAAAATTTCACGTACACTTCTCCCATGTCCCCCTCACAAAACATACGTAGCAATAGCCATTCACCAGGTACGAATTTACTGGTAATCGACGACGACACTCTTTTTTGTGACGTTGTCTCTCATGCAAGTATAGCGGAGGAGATGGTTGTCCACACAGCCAACACCGCTTCCGAAGGCCTGGATCTTTGCAGTCAGTACAAAATGGATGTCGTCCTTCTTGACCAAAGGCTCCCTGACAAAAAAGGCTCTGAAATATGCCAGGCCATTCTTTCTCACAATGACAGGACAAAAATAATCCTTGCAACTGCCTACCCGAACCTCAACAGTGCTATAGAAATCATCAAACTAGGTGCCTTTGACTATCTGCCAAAGCCCTTTAACATCGACGAACTCTCCTTTGCTATCCGTCGCGCCTTACAAGCCTCTGAGCTTGAACAAGTCGCCGAAGTCAGTTCGTGGGCACATCGACAAGAAAAGGAACAAGCTCAGTTCATAGGATCTTCCCAAGCTGCTCAGGCTGTTCGTAATGCTGCACTGCTGACTGCCAGCTCTAAAGCACCAACCTTACTCACGGGTGCTACGGGTACAGGCAAGACCCTGCTGGCGAAATTCATTCATTACCAAAGTAAACTCAGGAATAAAGTTTTCCTTTCAATTAATTGTGCTATCCTGCCTGAAAATCTGATCGAAGCAGAACTTTTTGGTGTTGAAAAAGGGGCTTTTACAGATGCACACACTGCTAGACGTGGAATTTTTGAAATAGCATCAGGAGGGACTCTCTTTCTTGATGAAATTGCGACTCTCCCCTACCACTTACAGGCCAAACTTCTGGGAGTACTTGATGATGGTAGAATCAAACGATTGGGGAGTGAAACGAGTCGAAAGGTTGATGTACGAATCCTTGCAGCCACCAATACTAACCTCAGCCAGGCTGTCCAGCAGGGAAGTTTTCGTGAAGACCTGTTTTACAGGCTTTCAGTTCTCAACATCGATATTCCCACCCTCACCCAAAGGAAAGAAGATATCCCGGAACTCTGCCGCCACTTCCTCACTCCGAATTTGGCAGCAACACTCACATCCAAGGAATTAGCTTCCCTGACGAATTACCATTGGCCGGGCAATGTTCGAGAGTTGAAAAATATCCTTGAACGTGCAACTCTCCTTGCCCAAGGGACTGAACTCATGCCTTCACAGTCCCTTGGCAACCAACAACAAATTTTCTCTAATGCACCGAAACAGCCTGCGAGCTCTACAATCCCACACTATCCACCTGCGGGTTACTCTTTGAAAGAAATGGAATTAGAACACATCCGTCATACACTACAGGCACACAGTTACAATAGGAGCAAGACAGCACGCAGACTCGACATTTCTCGTTCCACTCTGCTTCGCAAAATGAAGCAGTATCAGTTGGAACAGCCTCATACTGGCCCACAAGGAGAATAGGGACCAACTCGCCTTCAAACATCCCCTTACCGTTTCTTTACCAACACACTTCCTTTCCAACAAGAGTGTTGATCCGCTGTCCGTACTCACTTTTCAGTTTATCGAGATAGACGGCATCAATCGATCCCTTCCAGGTGGACACCTTGTCAGCGATTTTTAAGTTCATTGGGAATGAACTGTTTTTATAATATATAAGAGGCACCCCACGTTTATTCGTGTTTACAGTTTTTCAACCGGATTATTTTCATAGCACTATCCATTTCTACGATACTGCACGGCCTCGGCAATGTGAGACAATTCCAATTGCTCTTTTTTATCCATATCAGCAATGGTTCTGGCAATTTTAAGGACTCGATGATAACCTCTGGCCGAAAGGCCGAGTTTTTCCACGCTTCTTTGTAATAAACGCATGGCCGTTGCATCCACCTTGCAATGTTTTTCAATCTCCCCCGGTCCCATCTGGGCGTTACAATGTATTTTATTACTATCCCGGTATCGTACTTCCTGAATTTTTCTACAACTATCCACCCGTTTCTTAATCTCCTGGGACGACTCCCCCTGTCGCTCATCACTCATTTCCTTGAAGGGAACAGCAGCAACTTCAAGATGAAGGTCAATACGGTCAAGAAGTGGCCCGGAAACCTTGCTATTATAACGCTGAATCTGTTGTGGAGAACATTTGCACTCTCTCATTTTATCACCATAGTAGCCGCATGGACAGGGATTGGAGGCCACAACAAGTACAAACCTGGCTGGAAACTGCAGGGTCTGGTTAGCACGGGCAATGGAAACATCGCCTGCTTCCAAAGGTTGGCGGAGTACTTCTAAAACATGTTTTTTGAATTCCGGAAGTTCATCCAGGAACAGAACGCCGTTATGGGCGAGGGAAACTTCTCCAGGACGTGGATTTTGTCCGCCTCCAATAAGACCGGCATCTGAAATAGTATGGTGAGGAGCACGAAAAGGACGTACTGTGATCAGGGGTATATCAGTACTCAGCTTACCAACAATGGAATAGATTTTTGTGGTCTCAAGGGCCTCTTCAAAACTCATTGGCGGCAGAATAGTCGCAAGACGTCTGGTAAGCATGGTTTTTCCAGATCCAGGTGGCCCTTTCAAACTAATATTATGACCGCCCGATGCCGCGATTTCAAAGGCACGTTTGACATGCTCCTGCCCTTTTACTTCCATGAAATCGACATCACACGTATTCAGCGCCCCAAGAAAGTCACACTGATCAAGGATAGTTGGTTCAATTGATTTTTCTCCTGCGAGAAATTCAACAGCTTGATGAAGACTTTCTACTGCTATAACATTTATCCCTTTGACAACTGCAGCCTCAAGTTTATTAGCTTCAGGGACCAGAATACCTTTTAGTCCTTCTTCTCTTGCATTCAGCGTTATAGGCAGTACTCCCGGCACAGAGCGTACCAATCCATCGAGTGAAAGTTCACCCAACACTGCATATTCACTTAAAAGATCAGGTTTGAAGAGTTCGGTTGCGGCCAGAATACCAAGAGCCATGGGAAGGTCAAACCCGGCACCGCCCTTTTTAATGTCAGCAGGAGCAAGATTTACCGTAATGCGTTTAGGAGGGAAATCATATCCGCAATTTTTAATGGCGGCCTTGACGCGCTCCTTACTTTCTCGTACGGATCCATCGGGAAGCCCGACGGTTGTAAACATGGGAAGCCCGAGAGCTAAATCAACTTCAACAATCACCGACAAGCCATCGACACCAAGAACTGCACCACTATGGACTTTTGCCAGCATCAGTGGTCCATCCGGTGCACTTGAATACTCTTAGTTTGCTTTATAGAATTGCTGCATGGCTTCACTGTATTCACCATTCTTGTGGTCATAAATATAGAAAGGTGGACGAATGTCAACACCTTCACCTCCATTTTTGACAGCTTCCAACAACAGCAGTTGTGGTGCCATTAAATGGTCAGGGTAAGAATACACCAACTGCACCCTTTTTACTATCAGTTGTTGCTTTGGCAGGAGTTCAAGTAAGCGCCCCAGACCTTCGGCAGGATACACCAGGTAGACCTTCCCCCTGTTTTCAACTGCCGTTGCCGCAGCACTGATAATTTCTGTCAGGCTACAGGCCACCTGATGTCTTGCGATTTCTGATTCTTTCTGCCTCGACACTCTGCCACTGCCGGCGGGATAAAAAGGTGGATTACAGACTACGCTTGAAAAATATTCCGGAGCAAAATAGTGTGGTAGTTTACGCAGATCGCCTTCAACAACCTGCATCACTTCGTCAAACTGATTGAGAGATATATTTTCCCTGATCAACTGAGCAAGCCCGACCTGCAATTCAAAGGCTGTAAGAGACTGTATAATTTTTCTGGCGCGATAGAGGAGTATTAATCCGATCACACCACAACCGGCACCAAGATCAAGAATTTTTTCATCTTTAGTCAGACGGACAAAATGGGCAAGGAGTATGGGATCTATTGAGAATCGATACCCATTACGATGCTGCAGGCAACGCAGTGCCCCGTCAAAAAGGGTGTCACTGGTCCTCTCCTCTTCAAACAAGTCGATCTACTTCTTCGCCTGGGATTTGTTGATTAAAGAGTAATCCTGTCATGACTTTTGGGTAAAAATAGGTGGATTTATGGGGCATAATCAGATTTTCATCGGCAACCTGCTGCACCTGCCTTACCCGTGTGGGATTCATAACAAAGAGCAGATGAGTTTTATTCTCTTCGGTGGTACATTTCTTTACTGCCTCATCCATGGCCTCGTCAGGATCGCTAAAATAATGAATCAGGTTTTCCTCTTCACAGCGATGATGATCGAGCTCAAGAGCGCCCTGAATAATAACATCTGAGAGTACTACCACATCAAGTTCCCGTAATTGAACAGGCTTATCCTTCAGTGATGCATAGGCTTCAGGTTTTGTAATAAGTAAAAAACAACGATCTTCTCCGGGATGATACACTCCGAAAGTTGTATGCTTGTCCGTGGTTTTCTGTTCCTCTTCTTCCATTCTGGAAAAGACTTCACAGAGTAACACTTCCCGGGTACCACCAATAATTTCCTCAAGCTTAAAGAAACGTGATAAGCGGGTTTTTAATTCGTCGACGGAAAGCGTTCCAGGCCAGTGTAAAAGACGATGTGTGGGAAGAACAGAAAGGCCGGGATCTTCCATGGGACAAAGGTACATCATGATATGATTGGCAGGATCTTTGTCTGAGAGGTCAGGATTTCGATCTCTTTCAAGTCTTCTGTAGGAGAGGGCTGTGCGATATCGATGATGCCCGTCGGCAATATACAGTGCCTTATCCATAAAGAAATCCTGCACCTGCATTATAACTGCGCCATCGGTTACACGGTACAGGGAATGGATACAACCATCACCGTCAGTAATGCTCCCCATGGGTTCATTTTCCTTTGCTGCATCGAGTAAATTCAGAACCCTGTTTTCTGCGTCACTGTACAAGGAAAAAATCTGGCTAAACTGAGCCTTTGTGGTGTCGAGTAGGCACAGTCGGTCGCTGATGACAGATTCAAAAGTCTCTTCATGTGGTTTCACCACCCCTTCTCCAAACTCGGAAAGCCCGACAAGGGCAACGACACCTTTTCTGGTGAGCATTTTCCCGGAAGGATGCTTATACTTCACGGTGTATAAATATAAAGCAGACTGTGAGTCACGTCTTAATACATCCTGATCCAGCCATTGCTGAAAAAGAGCAGCAACATCCTGGTATCTGGCATCGGGCCCGACAGCACCACCGGGATTTTTTGTAATATCAAGATGGATCATGGAATAAGAGTTTTTAGCTGTATAGGATTCCACAGCATTTTCACTGATTACGTCATAGGGAGGGGTAACGACATCATCCAGACTGCCTACTTTCTCAACATTAAAAGATACGCCCTTAAAGGGTGCGATAAAGGCCATGTCTGACAACTCCTTTTTTGCTACAAAAGATATTTATAAATACAAAAATATATGATTTATTATTATGGTGCTAATTCGAGATTAATTTAAATTAATAACACTTAACTGAATATACTTTCAAGGCTTGCAACTGTTTTTCTCCACATTTCTGACAGAAAAACAGCGCAAAGGAGCATACACCATGTACGATATTTTTATTAACACCCATTTTGCCGGTGCCCATCACCTAAGAAACTACCCTGGTAACTGTGAAAACCCCCATGGTCACAACTGGAAAATTAAAGTCACTGTCCGTGCTACAGAAGTTGACAAGCTGGGTATGGGAATTGATTTTAAGGTATTGAAGAAGATTGTTAATACTGCAGTTGATGAACTAGACCACCGCGATTTGAACAAACACCCTGCTTTTCAGGATCGCAACCCATCATCCGAGCATATTGCCGCCTTTCTCTATGATACTCTGCAGCCGAGCCTGGAGCATCACAGATACTCGCTTCACTGTGTTGAAGTATGGGAAACTGATACATCCGGACTGATTTACTATGGTCCCGATGCCAAATAAAATCAAGATTTCAGAAATCTTCTACTCCATACAGGGGGAATCAACTTATGCCGGTCTCCCCTGTATCTTTGTTCGATTAAGTGGCTGCAATCTGCGCTGCAACTATTGCGATGCAGACTATACCTGGGTAGAAGGCGATCCATGGAATATTGCCTCGATTCTTGCTAAGGTTCTCTCCTACCCCTGTGATCTTGTGGAAGTGACGGGTGGAGAACCACTTTTGCAGCAAAACTGTACTGAACTGCTTGCAAAACTTGTAGCACAGGGTAAGAGAGTACTTCTTGAAAGCAACGGATCCATCGCTATCAACACTCTTCCCGATGAAGTCATTGCCATCCTTGATGTTAAATGCCCTGACAGCGGCTCTAAAAACACTTTCCACCCAGATAACGTTGCATTAATACGAAAGCGCATCTCTGCAAATCCCGGCTCAGCTGAACTCAAGTTTGTATTATCGACAAAAAATGACTACATCTGGGCAAAGAACTTTATAGAGCAACACCAGCTCGGCGGTTTACTCCCCATTCTTTTCTCTCCAGTACAAACAGGAGTGGCAGCGCAGGATCTCGCCGACTGGATCATGGAAGATGGAATAAATGTTCGACTGCAAATTCAGCTTCACACCATACTCTGGCCCGACATAAGTCGTGGTGTATAAAAACTAAGATTGCAATTTCAGCTTAAGGACTCATAAAAATAATGAAAAAAACAGTTTCTGTTGACGATGCCATTGGAATGGTTCTCCCTCATGATGTTACAGAAATCGTGAAGGACAAATTTAAAGGAAGAGCCTTCAAAAAAGGTCATATCATCCGTAGCGAAGATGTGGAACACCTGAAACGTTTGGGTAAAGAACATATTTTCGTTTTAAAACTTGGCCCCGATGAGATTCATGAAAATGAAGCTGCTGAAATACTTGCTAAAGCTCTTTCAGGACCCGGTTCCACGCTTTCCGCCGAACCCGTTGAAGGAAAAATCGCCATTCATGCTAAATGTGACGGTTTGCTGAAGATTAATGAAGAAGCACTGTATCAGTTTAATCTCCTTGGCGTTGTTATGTGCTCCACTTTGCAGACCAATACCCCGGTAAAAAAAGGAGAAACTATTGCTGGCACCCGCCTTATTCCGCTTGTCTCAGAACGTGCTATTGTTGAGCAGGCCGCAGCCATCGCAAGGGACGCTCATCCAATCATTGAAGTAAAAGAACTACGCAAAGCAAAGGCAGGACTGATCATTACCGGTAATGAAGTCTTTCATGGCCGGATTAAAGATAAGTTTGAGCAGGTACTGCGGGATAAGCTGGCCAAAATCGGCTCCGAAGTGGTCTCTGTAACCTTTGCTCCCGATGATATCGAGATAATCGGGAAGGCGATCACAGATGCAATAGCCGGTGGAGCAGATATAATAATCACCTCAGGTGGTATGTCCGTTGACCCGGATGATGTCACCCGGATGGGCATCGAACATGCCGGGGCCACTGACTGTTTTTACGGTACCCCGGTTTTGCCTGGGGCCATGTTTTTGAGCGGTCGTATTGGAGATATTCCCGTACTTGGGCTGCCAGCCTGCGGTATGTTTCACAATATCACCGTTTTTGACCTGATTTTACCACGAGTCCTCATCGGTGAATCCGTTGGCCGGGAAGAATTTGCACGAATGGGCCACGGTGGACTCTGTCGCTACTGCAAAAAATGCCAGTATCCGGTCTGTAATTTTGGAAAATAGGTAACTGTTCAGCAGTTACAGTGCAGTTTTATGCCAATTAACAGGTATTGGTTGAATGGTTAAGGAAATAGAAAAAATATGACACCACAGCAAAACAAACAGGAACCAATACACTGCAATATCACCGTAAAGGCCCCGGCAGTCGCCAGCCAGCTCCTTGCTGACGCCAGTGGTTTGCCGAAGGAACGTATCAAACATGCCATGGTGAAGGGTGCCGTATGGCTTAAACGAGCGGGAACCAAGGAACGAAGACTGCGTAAAGCGAAATTTAAACTTAAGGCCGACGATTTTATCCAGCTCTTTTATGATGCCGACGTCCTTTCCCAGACACCTCCGGAACCGACATTGTTTGCAGAGCATGAAGACTACAGTGTCTGGTTCAAACCTCCGTGGCTTCTCAGTCAGGGATCCCGTTACGGAGACCATTGCTCCCTGCTTCGCCTCGCCCAGAAGAGCAATAAAGATATCGATTTCAAATTGATTCACCGCCTTGACCGGGAAGCCTCGGGCCTGATGGTGCTTGCTCATAATCGTAACGCGGCAATGCTGCTGTCAAAACTGTTTCAGGAAGACAAGATAGAGAAGAGATACTTTGCTGAAGTAGCGGGACACTTAGAGATACCTGAAAAGGGTCTGTTGCTCACCTCGGAACTCGATGAGAAATCAGCATGTACAGAAATTCTTCGAACATACCCTGGTAAGACATCGGCAAATACTATCCTGGATATTCGTCTGCACAGTGGAAGATTACATCAGATACGAAGACATCTCGCTGATTTTGGATATCCGGTTATAGGTGATCCCAAATATGGAGAGCCTCAGAGAGGCTATTATGAACTGCATCTTTGTGCCTGGAAAATCAGTTTCCTCTCTCCTTTCACCCAAGAGATTACAACATATCAAGCGCCTCTGGAAATGAGACCAGCTTTTCTTGCCGATATAAACACTTCTGGATAGTTACAGCTCAGAAGTTTTGGAAATATCGTGCTCCGCTGGATAGTTATCCAAATAGAATCGTCAGGAAGCCACCGGGGGGATGAGACTTATTGCCAGTGATGCGGCCTTCTCGGAGGCTCCTGCCCCTCCCAGCCTGTGGCGCACCAGTTCCAGGCCCTGTAGCATTTCTTTTCGCTTTTCAGTGTCAAAGAGTATTGCCGAAAGCTCCTCCTCAATACGATCAGGGGTCACCTCATCCTGAACTAATTCCGGGACAATCTCTTTACCGCCAATAAGATTTACAAGAGAAAAGAACTTCAAATCCTTATTCAGGAGAAGCCGTCCGACCCGATAGGTGCCATTGGATAGTTTGTAGATTACCACCATTGGGGTATCGAGCAGGGCCAGTTCCAGAGTCACTGTTCCGGAAACCACCACTGCCGCATCACAGGCCGCCATCATATCATAACGATCTTCTTTGATCAGTCGTACATCGAGGCCCTGACCATATTCATCCAATCCATTTTCCCGTATTTCAGCTTCACTGATGGTAGAAGCCAGTGGAATAAGGAAAACCATCTTCTTTGGCAGTTTATTTTGTTTTTGCAATCGTTGCGCAGTCCGCATCAAAATGGGAAGAAGAGTTGTTATTTCCTTCTGTCTGCTGCCAGGTAACAGGCCAATACAGAGATTCCCTGTCTCTATATTTTGATTTTTGCAAAATTCATCTCGACCGACAGAACTCTTCACAGTATCAAGCAGGGGATGCCCTACATATTCTGCATCAAGACCGTGATTACGGAAAAATTCTTCTTCAAAGGGAAGAATGACCCCAATTCTGTCAACTCGAGCAGCTATGGTTTTTACCCGGCCCGATCGCCAGGCCCAGACCTGGGGACTGATATAATAAAAAACTGGGATACCAAGTTTTTTGGCAAACTTGGCAAGCATAAGGTTGAAATCTGGGAAATCGATCAGAATAAGAAGAGCAGGACGTTCTTCTTTAAGGGCCGTTCGGAGTATTTTTCTTGCTGCAAGAATATCAGGAAGGTGCGAGAAAACCTCGGCAAGCCCAACCACAGCAATTTTTTTTGAATCAAAGAGGAGTTTAACCCCGGCGGCAGTCAGCTCTTTGCCACCCATTCCAGAAAACGAAAGTTCCGGGCGCACTGCGAGCATGGCCCTGACCAAATTTGAGCCATGGAGATCACCAGACGCTTCTCCGGCAATGATCATTATCTTGTTGTTCATCTACCTTCCGGACATATCTTCTGCATACACACCAAGTTTTTGATGATCCTTAATCTGTTCAATCACCTGAAGAGCAACATCCAATGCCCTCCGACCTTCGTTGCCTGAAACCAGAGGAACGGTACGATTACGGACATTATTAACAAAATGCAAGAGCTCTGAATTCAAGGCATCCCCTTCTGGAAAGGAACTCACTACAATATCCTGTTTTGGCATACCATTTTCATAAAATTCGTTCTTTTTCAGGTGCATGGTCACAACCTTACGATTCGCAAAGTCCACGTTAATAAACGAACCAGGCTGAAAAATACGCATACGACGGGTACTATTTCTGGAAATCCGCGACACTGTAACATTTGCTGTGGCACCATTTTCAAAGATGAGTCTGGCATTAGCAATGTCAGTGAAATCAGTGACAACCGGAGCCCCGACGGTATGGATGGTTTCCAGAGGCGACTTAATTATATTTAATATAATATCAATATCATGAATCATAAGATCGAGGACAACATCCACATCCACCCCACGATTCTTAAAGGTAGAAATACGTTGGGATTCTATAAAGACAGGAACAGTGAGGCAGGGTATCATCGCCTCCACTGCAGGATTAAAGCGTTCAAGATGCCCAACCTGCAGGATAAGATCTTTATCCGCAGCTTTCTGGATAATCTCATCGGCTTCAGCAACCGTTGTGGTGATTGGTTTTTCCATCAGCATATCCACGCCCGCCTCAATACAATCGAGAGCAACGGCATAATGATAACTTGTAGGAACAACAACGGATACAGCATCAACCTGCTTCAGCAATTCACGATAATCGGTGAAAGCAAGGCAATCATTCTCTTTCGCAATAGCATCTGCAGCTACAGGATCGACATCAGCAACTCCAACCAGCTCGACATCCTCCATGGCTTTATACTTTTGAGCGTGGTACTTGCCTAGATAGCCAACACCAATAACACCTACTTTCATATTCATTTATCCTTTATTTACTTCACAACCCAAGAGAATTACAATTCAGATACCAAGATAGGCTTTCTGTATATCCTGATTTCCCAGTAGGTTTTCAGCGCTGTCACTGATGGTAATCACACCATTTTCGATAACATAGCCCCTATCAGCAACATGCAGAGCCATATTTGCATTCTGCTCCACTAGAAAAATAGTCGTATTATGTTCTTTATTTATTTTTTTAACAATATCAAAAATTTGTTTAATAAACAGCGGTGCCAGTCCCATTGATGGTTCATCGAGCAGTAGTAACTTAGGACGGGCCATAAGGGCTCGTGACATGGCAAGCATCTGCTGTTCACCACCGCTTAAAGTACCACCGTCCTGCCCCCTTCTATCGGCCAGGATCGGAAAAAGAGAAAACACATAGTCAATGTCATCTTTGATCCCGTCAGCGTCATCACGTAAAAAAGCTCCCATATCCAGATTTTCCTGAACGGTGAGTTGGGGAAAAATACGGCGCCCTTCAGGTACCTGACATATTCCTTTTGCAACAAGTTTTTCAGGAGAAAGCTTATGAATTGGCTCATCTTCAAACATGATTTTACCGGAACGAACCGGAACAATTCCTGAGATTGCCATAAGTGTGGTTGACTTCCCAGCACCATTGGCTCCGATCAGGGTAATAATCTCACCACGATTTATTACAATATCAATATCATGTAACACCTGGATATTGCCATAGGCAGCACTTACATTCCGTAACTCAAGCATCAACTTCCTCCCCGAGATAGGCTTTAATCACAGCCGGGTTGGCACGTACCTCTTCCGGGGTGCCCTGTGCAATCTTTTTTCCATAATCCATAACAAAAATTCTATCAGATAAAGTCATCACCAGTTTCATATCATGTTCAATAAGAAGAATGGAATGCCCTTCCTTACAGATTTTCCTAATCAATGTTACCAGAACCTCGGTCTCCTGAGGATTCATACCAGCTGCAGGTTCGTCGAGCAACAGAAGGAATGGTTCTGTGGCCAACGCCCGTCCAATCTCAAGACGACGCTGGGCACCGTACGACAGATTCCTTGCCTCTTCATTGACCTGACGATGTAAACCAACTTTTTTAAGAAGGCCATAGCTCATCTCTATGATTTCCTCTTCTTCACGCATGGTCGCTTGATTCCTGAATATTGCGCCTAAGATTAATGCCTTCGTTCGACAATGCCTGCCGATCATCACATTTTCAAGGACACTCATGGTCGGGAAGAGACGGATATTCTGAAAGGTTCTGGCCATCCCCATCTTTGTAATTTTATTGGGCTTCATCCCGTTTAATTTAGTCTCTTTTCCACTTTCAGGATTACGCAAATGAATATCACCTGAACTTGGGGTATAGATACCGGTTAAACAGTTAAAGAAGGTTGTTTTACCAGCACCATTTGGCCCGATAAGTGCAACAATTTCGCCTGGATGGATGTCAAGATCAACGTTATCTATGGCCTTAATTCCACCAAAGTTTTTGGTCAGGCCAGTTACTTTTAATATTGCTTCACTCATGGCTGACTCACTCGGTTGTGGTGGAATGTTTTTTAATTTGATAACTGCGCCTGACATTGGAAATAATGCCCTTAGGTTTAAAAATCATCATGGCAACCAAGATTCCACCAAAGGCAAGCATTCGGTATTCGGAAAGGGCACGTAGATATTCAGGCATCAAAATAAGAATCATAGCACCAAAAATAACTCCTACAATTGACCCCATACCACCAAGGACAACTATGGAGAGGATAATAGCGGACTCCAGAAAAGTGAAACTTGCTGGGCTAACAAAAGTAGTTTTAGTAGCAAAAATAACTCCCACAAGGCCTGCCCAAAATGCGCCGAGGCTGAAAGCAATAAGCTTGGTTTTGGTCTTGTCTATTCCCATGGCCTGACAGGCAATTTCATCCTCCCTCAGTGCTAGCCAGGCTCTTCCCAGCCGGGAGTTTTGCAACCTGTTGACCACAAAAATGGTGAAAACTACCATACCGACGGCAAGGTAATAAATATAGTTGATTTGTGCGTCAAAAGACATTTCCATTCCAAAGAACGATGGCCGGGGAATATTGGATATCCCACTGGGACCGTTGGAAAACTCACTCCAGTTCTCCAAAACAAGACGAATTATCTCACCAAAACCGAGAGTTACTATGGCCAAGTAATCTCCGCGAAGCCGCAGCACAGGAAATCCAAGGATTATCCCGAAAAGAGCAGCAAGAAGCCCGCCTAGGGGTAGAACCACCCAGAATCCCAAACTAAAATGCATATTCAAAAGGGCATAGGTATAGGCCCCAACGGCATAAAATGCCACATATCCAAGATCAAGCAACCCGGCCACTCCCACCACTATATTCAACCCCAGCCCTAGAACAACATACATCAGAGCGGTGATCATAATATTCGTCTGGTAAGTGGAAAAAAGTGAAGGAAAAAGGAGGGCGAAAGTCAGCACACCAAGACACAGCGGATAGAGAAATCTGGGTTCCCTCAGTATACGCTGTGAAAAGGGTTCAGTAAGGACTTTGTTTGCCTTTTTTCGTCCACTGCGTCGTTCCTGACGAAGAAACCAGACTTTGACAAGAAGAGAGAGAATAAAACTTCCAATGGCCACAAAAGCCATATTATCCCAGCGCCAGTCTACAGTGCGTTCAATAGGGTCAACCTTGATCACCATGATGGGGAAGGTAAGAAAGGCAAACCAGAGCGCAATCAATAATGACCGTTTAAGTTCTTTTAAAGGAAACATAGTAATACCAAAGTTATACTTTCTTAGTTTCTGCCTTTCCGAGCAGTCCCGAAGGTTTAAATATAAGGATAAGGACCAGAAGCGAAAAAGCAAAAACATCCTCATAATCCGAAGAAACATAGCCCGTTGCAAAGGCTTCTGTCAGTCCTAGAATCATACTACCAAGTACCGCTCCCGGAATAGAACCAATTCCACCTAGAACCGCAGCAGTAAAAGCCTTAATTCCAGCAAGAAAACCAATATAAAAATTGATCTGTCCAATGTGGGCCGCAACAAGCAGGCCACCAATGGCTGCCAGGGCAGAGCCAATGATAAATGTGGCAGATATCACCCTATCCACATTTATCCCAACAAGTACAGCCATAGTCCTATCCTGGGCTGTAGCCCGCATAGCCTTACCGATCCTGGTGAACTTAATAAGGATGGTGAGCGCAAACATCACAATGGCAGTGGTCACAAGAATCACCAGATCTGAAGAACCAACGATATGCGCCACAGGCTCCATAAAGGCAAATTCCGGGATCAGTTCTGGGAAGGGAAGAAAATCAGAGGTCTGGGCAAGAAGCACATAGTTCTGCAAGAAAATAGACATACCTATTGCACTGATAAGAGGCGACAACCTCGGTGCATGACGCAGGGGACGATAGGCTACTTTCTCAATAGTATAGCCATAGGCACTGGACCAAACGGCCGCAGCAACACCGGCAATAACCACAATAGCCAACAGCGGAAATCCATAGATTGACAGTACAGTGGCTACAATAAACGAGGTAAAAGCACCAATCATGTAAATCTCACCATGGGCAAAGTTGATCAACCCAATAATACCGTAAACCATGGTATACCCAAGGGCAATAAGACCGTAGATAGAGCCCTTCGTTAAACCACTGAACAAAAGTTCGATAAAATAATCCATAGCATTAAAAAACGGGAGCAGCCAAACGCCTAGGCGCCGACTGCTCCAGAAACCATAAGTTAATCTTTAGGGATTTATTGAACGACTGCAAACTTCCCATCTTTTACAACGTACATGGAATAGCGAGCACCAACGGCATCACCTTTTTCATCAAAGTGAATTGTACCGATAGGAGTGTCTACTTTTTCAGAATGAAGAGCCTTTACTACGGCATCCATCTCAGTAGATCCAGCCTTTTCAATGGCATTTAGAAGTGCAATGGCAGCAGAATAGGCACCATCAAAGAAGGCTCCCGGATCGCTGTTATACACTTTTTTATGCTCCGCTGTTGCAGCAGAGGCAATAGCGTTGGATGAGTTATCCTGAGGACCAGCGGCGTATACTCCTTCTGCTGCAGCACCCGCAACTTTGATAAAAGTATCATCCTTAACACCATCATCAGAGACGAATTTCACGTTGAGACGTTTTTTCTTCATGATGGTAACAATTTTTGAGGCCTCGGGATGATAGCCACCAAATATAACAACTTCCGCGCCGGAGCGTTTTACCTTCTGAACAATAGCTGAGTAATCCATGCCACCGGGAGTGATTCCTTCGAATAAGACAACTTCAGCTTTGCCGCTCTCTTCAACCCTTTTTTTAGCACCTTCTGCAAGTGGTTTTCCATAGTCGCCCTTGTCATGAAGGATGGCAATTTTAGTGAAACCAAGAGTATTCATGGCAAAATCTGCCATGGCAGGAGACTGGGCAGCATTGGGGGCAATAGTTCTGAAAAAGTTGGGATAGTCAGTCAGCTCATCGGATGTAGCTGAAGGGGACATGACAAGTACACCAGCTGATTTATAAATCGGCATAGCAGCTTTGGTTGCACCAGAACAGATATGGCCGATAACCGCAAACACCCCATCGGTTACCAGTTTAGTTGCAGTATTGGTGGCCACCTCGGGCTTACAAACATCATCTTCAATCAGCAGTTCAACTTTTTTGCCGTTGATGCCTCCTTTGGCATTATACTGAGCAACAACCAACTCTGCAGCATTAATAGTTGGCAAGCCGTAAGATGCTAGGTCACCACTATGGGCACCAGCAACACCAAGTTTAATGGTGTCTCCAGCAATACCAGACACTGGTACTGCCATGGCAAAACCCAGGGCAACGGTTGCAACAAATAATTTTTTCTTTAATCCAAAATGCATTGTCTTCTCCAAAAATTAAATAAATTTATCTTTACCCTTTGAATGTTGCTAACAAAAAAGAGCAGTAGGACACAAAATAGGGCTGAAACTCTCTATAAATGTTAGTATCATTATCAGGTCATTTAGTCAAAAAAAAGAAATCAAGAATAATAGCAATCATTAAAAAGTCACGTTTTTTTTGACTTCCTCTCATAAGAATTTGTATCAAATCGTTCGTTTTCTACACTTTATGTCAAAGAAATTTTCCAGTCTTTATTTTTTAGGTCGTCCTTTAAACACTCTATACAGCGCAATAATGAAAACAAAAGAGGCTCTTTATCTCAAGGGAATTAAGAGACGCTACAAACTCGATGTACCCATTATATCAGTCGGTAACCTCACCATGGGGGAAACTAACAAAACACCTATGGTGACAATGCTTACCTCACTCCTTTTAGAAAGAAGTTTTTAAACCAGCTATTATTCCCAGAGGATATGGTGGTGCTGCCGACAAAAAGATAAATGTGGTATCCGATGGCAATGAAATATTTATGGATGCCAAAGCGGCTGGTGATGAACCCTGTTTTCTGGCAGCCAGTCTTTCCGGTATGCTAGTGCTTACTGGCATTCATTTGTTCAGACCACAGAAAAAAACTCTGCTCCAGGCGTGAATCAACAACCAGAAACAAAAAAGTATTCCTTTTTATTTTACTACTACATACTTTCCGTCTTTTACCACATACATTACGAATCCAACTCCAACAGCGTCCCCCTTGGCATTAAAATGAATGTTTCCAACGGGAGTCTCCACAATCTCTGTCTGAAGCGCCATCACAATAGCATCACTATCGGTTGACCCAGCTTTTTCGATAGCATTCAAAAGAGCAAGAGCAGCTGAATAGGCCTTCTCATAAAAGGGGCCTGGATCAGAGTTGTAGGCTTTTTTGTGATCTTCAATAGCGGCAATAGCAATAGGATTTGCCGCGTTATCTTGAGGACCTGATGCGTATACACCTTCAGAATTTATGCCAGCTACTTTAATAAAGGTATCATCTTTTACGCCACTATCAGAAACAAAAGGTATATCAATGCGTTTCTTTTTCATCATGGAAACAATTTTGGAGGCTTCAGGATGATAACCGCCAAAGATTACAGCATCTGCACGTTTACGTTTGATTTCCTGCACGATTGCGGTGTAATCAACAGGATGAGGGGCCCCCTCTTCATAAAAAACAACTTCAGCTTTACCGGATGCCTCAATAAGTTCCTTTGCAAACTCGGCACGATTTTTTCCGTAATCACCTTTGTCATAAACAACAGCAATTCTCTTAGCGCCTAGAGTAGCAAGCGTAAAGTCAACCATGGCCTTTGCCTCAGCATCATCTGGGAAAATTGTTCTGAAAAAATTTGAATAGTTACCGGATTTGGTCAAATCTACATTGGTAGCAGAAGGCGACATAACAATAACACCAGCTTCTTTATAGATAGGAAGAGCAGCCTTGGTAGGACCTGAACAGATATGGCCAAGTACAACATCAACGCCATCGGTAACAAGTTTAGTTGCAGTGTTGATGGCCATCTCGGGATTACAAAAATCATCTTCAATCAGCAATTCAACTTTTTTACCGTTGATGCCTCCTTTAGCATTATACTGAGCAACAACCAACTCTGCAGTATTAATAGTTGGCAGGCCGTAATAAGCAAGATCTCCACTATGAGCACCGGCAACACCAATTTTAATGGTGTCCCCAGCAATACCAGTAGCTGGAATTGCCATAGCAAAACCAAAGGCAACGGTTACAACAAACAATTTTTTATTTAATCCAAAATGAATTGTCTTCTCCAAAAATTAGAAAATCTACCTATACCCTCTAAATACCACCGACTAAAAAAGTAGTAGGACACAAAATAGGGCTGAAACTCTCTATAAATGCTAGTATCATTATCAAGTCATTAAAAAAACCGAGAATAATAAAGGGTGTTGAAAAGTATCTTCCAGGAACCATTTTACATGTAGCCAGGGC
>CAZIDU010000091.1:0-18053 GCA_964538055.1 uncultured Desulfocapsa sp.
CCCTGGCTACATGTAAAATGGTTCCTGGAAGATACTTTTCAACACCCTTTAGTAGAAAAAAACGTTGCTGGAAAGGGGGTGGGCTGAGTAACCCCTATTCTATTTTAAGTTTCCATTTACATCCAGCAGTGATACATGCTGGACTATAGCATCTTGCCCAGCCAATGGGAAGGTTAAGAGTGGAGTCTTCCCGCGACGGGCAATTAGTCTTGAGTCAAATATATATCCGCTGCGAGAGGGGAGGGCTTCAGTAATGACAGATCGACCGAATGCCTTGCGGAGGAAAATATAGCGTGAGGAAAAAAAAAGCCCTTTATATTGCGGAGAATGGTGAACCGACATGGGGTTGTTGTATTTGAGGAGATAGAGTCGAAAAGGGTCTTTAGGATGAAGATAGAGGGTTGTATAAGAACCAAGAAATAATTTGGACAGATGCGATAGAGAGTTACAGTGTTTTGGTAGGGAAGGTTCGTGTGGAAGTTCGTCAATAAGGGCAAAGATGGCTTCACTGTCCACTGCTCCAATACGACTTTCTGCACCTGCACGGAGGTGTTTCAGGAAGATGTCATCGTCGTTTGCCAAGGTACCGTTATGCACACCAATCGTGCTCCCCCTGACAATTGGATGATTATTGTTATTGTTCTCAGGACTGCCCTTGGTGGGTTTTCTTGTGTGCCCTAAAAGCAGGAGAGTGTTTTTGTTGACTGTGGCAATGAGCTTGCGGTAAGCAGGAGTTTTGACAAACTCAGAAGCAGGTAAAGCGGCTTTTTCCAGGAGCCAGGTGGAGTCTTCTTGGACAATAAGTGCTCCTGTAGCTTCTTTCCCGCGAGATTCATTTGCTATGAGATTTGCCGTGAAGAGGTCGCATACCTCTTTGATGTTTCGTGATTCTGATGGGGCGAGAAGGGTGCCTGCAATTCCACACATGGTTCGTTACCTGAGGAAGACTATGGAACCGGTTTCACAGTTCCATACAGGATCCCGATTGTTTAAAAACTGTAAGCGCTGTTTGACAGCTTTTGCACTAATCTTCTGCTGTTTTGCAACGTATTTGTACCAGCTTTTTTCCTCTGGATGCTCAGTGACTAACCCCAGTTCTATGATTTTTATTAGTTCATGGTCGGTAGCATCTAGGGGGTGTAAGGGGGCTATAAGAGAGACGAGTTCATCGTTGATCTCAATCCAGCTTTTTCCAGAAATTCTGCGCAGAGATATGGGAGTCTGCACAAGATCTTTGAGTATTGTTTCACTGGGGTTATCAAGAATTAGAAAAATGGATTGGAGAAAACGGAGAAGTGCCGCACCATTGCTTTGGTATTCGTTAAGTATAGTGTCCGTTATCTTAGACGTGTCACTTGATGCCAGTTTGCCGTCATTGTTTGAAATCAGGTCGAGAAGCTCACCATTTCTGGCCCAGCTTGAGTCGTTTTCCACATCTAAGAGGCCAAACTTTGAAATTTCAACAGCTTTAAGCAACATGGTAAGAAAGAGGAAGGTCTTAGCTGTAATGGAAACCGGACAGAGGTCACCGTCTGGAAATCGCAACTCTATATGCAGGGGATTGACATTGCCGGTGTCAGCAAATGTAATATGTTCCAGGTTGAAAAAATTCTGATGCTCCGGGACATCAAAACTTGTGACAAGTTTTTGTTGAATTTCTTTCATGTGCAACTTTGTGGGGCATAATTTGATCATTTCCTGGTGCGCGTTGTGCTGACGTCTGCGACAAAGGCCTTCTCGGGTGGCGCCGCCACTTGTGAGAAATTTAAGACCTGGAGCAAATATTCGAAACATATTCCAGAGATTGGCCAGAATGATCTCTGGGATATCTTCGGAAGACCCTACCTGCAGGATGTGAAAATGAAAACCGCAGGTAGGTCGCATACGAATGTGTTGGTCAAGGAGCGGTAATACGATTTGGCTGTATTGTTCTACCAGTGATTCCCAGTGTGGATGGCGGCCAATGATCTGGAGCTCGATGCCGCAATGTTCCTTAATAACGTTAAATACTCCCAACCGTCCCAAGCGATTCATGTCCTGGGACGGTTCCATGAATTGTTCGATCTTGGGTTGGAACTCTTCACGTAAGATTCCCTTGGGAAAAGCAAACTCCAGCTCTGTTCCTATTTTCACAGTCCGGTAAAGGAGATCCTGGTAGTAACTTGCTTCCGAAACGCTCAGGCAATCCTGCCTTTTCTGAAAATGAGGGGTGTCTTTCATCTGAAAAAATAGATTTCTTTTACTGTTTTAGCTTTTTTACTTGTCGATTAATGTGAAAGTGATTGCAGAACCACGGACGTCAGGAATAGATGTAATAGCTTTTTGGGCTGGATGACCCATACGGGTCAGTGCTGCCTGACAAACGTTCATGATTGGACATGTGAAAGGAATCTCAACACCGGTTTTCAGGATGCTCTGAGTCAGATCCCACCCCTGGCAACGGCTAACTTTCAGGGTAAGAACATTATTTTCCTGGCTGGTGGTAAATGACTCGATAAAGCCCATCTCGTCGGCAAAGATCCTGCCAATTTCAGTGAGAACATCCTGTGGGGTCTCGCCATCAATTTCCAAACCCATCTCTTGCTCCATGATTTCCAGAGTGGTTTTTCCAACTTCGCTCATGATGGCAAAAGCAGTCTCTCCAAAGAGATCGTAAAGGGCCTTTGCCATACCGGCGATCATAAGGGTCATGAGTCGCATCATGTTTTTCTTCTTTTGTTCTTCCGTTGCCATATGGTTCTCCAATATTAAATAGTGATGATACAGATCATAATATTACTGTGAGGAATAAACAATCCTCTTTGGTAGATCGCTTGACTCTGTAAACAGTATGTTTACAGTGCCTTACGTAGTCTTTCCTGGTATTTCCCTGCAACCAATCTTACATTTCCCAGAGTGCCGTCTCTGCTCACGACAATGCCGACGTAGTACTGGTCGCCGACAAATCTGGTCAAAACCCAGGCATTTTGCGACTGGACAAGATTTTCTTCAAAGTCGCCAAGATTTTTCAGGTTCTCAATTGATCTCTCGACGAGTTTCATTACCATGGCAAATTTTGCGGAAAAGGCATCAACATCTGCTCCGGTAGGATTATGAACTGCTATGGTAATTCCATCCATACCTGTCACCTGAATAGCCATAACACCATCCATTTCATCTGCCATTTCCTTTAAAATTTCTTTTAAACCAGCCATATATCCTCCTGTTGTGTTTGTCTGAGAGTCGTTATTTGATTTGGACTCCAGGTTGTCAAAGCCCTTCGTTATCTCATCAAAAGAAGAGATTGTGGCTTCGGCTTCGGTTTCATCTTTTAATCTTGCGCCTTCCATGAGTAACAGCATAAGGTTAGTGGTTATGCTGGCATCGCCTGATGGATCAATGGACAGTTCGTGTAGAGCAATTTTGACATTATTCCAGGTTATCATTTCAATAACAGCAGCATCACCAGTGAGTTCATCGGTGCTTGCATCCAGTATTCTGCCTGAATCAAAGTGAAGTGTGCCCTTGCGGTAAGTGTTACTGAAAACAGTGATCGTGCAGGTCTTCTGTTCGGCATCTATGAGTTGGAGGAAATTCCCAAGAGTGATTCCAGAAAGGCTTCCTTTTTGTTCATCTAGAGCATCCAGAACTGTGGTGATACATTTCTCAAGTGAGTCGAAATCAACTGGTTTGTCGAGAAATCGTGACGTACCCAAGGCCTTGAGTTGGTCCTCAATTTTTGGGGTGCCGAAGGCACTCATCACCACATTGGGTATATCCGGAAATTCCGAACTCATGGTTGTGAGGAGTTCGAAACCATCCATTACCGGCATTTGGAGATCCGTGATTACCAAGTCTATCTTTTGTTTTCTAAGAACCTCGAGTGCAGTTTTACCATTACTGGCGGTAACGACTTTAAAACGCCCCTGTTGGTTTTCAAATCCAGATTCTATACTGAGACGGAGAGATGGTTCGTCATCTACAATTAAAACATGTCTCATATCAGTTTTTCCTGTGCAATCATTATGGCTTTTCTTCCTCTTTGCTTATGTGCTTAGCAATTTCTCGGTGCTGATTTTTGTGCTATAACGGCAAAGTGTTTCGCTTTATTCATCGGTTGAGGATAAGCAAAAGGTGTTCCATTAAATTAAAATGTTTGCACATTTTTAATAATCAGCTGTTTTTGTGAGGGAATGTACGGTTTTAGGCGTCGGGTCGTTTCATTCTTTACAATTTTTTTAAGAAGTTCTGCGCTGGCTGTCCTATTGTGACCTACTATTTTGCAACAGGTGTTGCAAAGTGACACATGTTTATGGAAGCATGGAAAGATCCATACTCCCACAATAAGTTGCAGATTATAGTGACAATCTTTGTCCGTTGTGTCGGTGATGTGTTACATAATTAAAAGAAGCATTAGAAGTTGAGTGTCTTGACTTGGCCGGAAGTGTGGGAGTAGAGTGAACCCAGCACATATTCCTAACAGTTAGTTTGTAGAGTAGCTGATACAACAAGTGAAAGAGATAAGGAAAAAAACAAGATATGGATGGTCATAAAGCAAGTATTCTGGTGGTAGATGACGAATTTCTGGTTCGTGAAATGTTACGAACTATTTTGGATCAGTCTGGCTATCATGTGGTTACTGTAGAAGACGGTGTTTCTGCCTTGAAATATGTGCGAAATTTTGACCCGGACCTGGTGCTTTTAGATATCATGCTTCCAGATATCAATGGGTATGAGGTGTGTCAGGCCATAAAGGAAAGAAAGGAAAGTAGTTGTATCCCGGTTATTTTTATTACATCCCTTGATGATGAGTTTGTGTTTAAGGAAAGTATAAATATTGGACTAGGGGTTGATTATATTCAGAAGCCGATCCGTTCTGCTATTCTCTTGGCCAGGGTAGCGAATATTCTTGCTATGGTGCAGAATCGGAAGCAACTGACAGAACGAAATGAACAACTTCATCGTGAAATAGCCGAACGAGACCGTTTGGATGCAGTGATTAAACAATTTAGTGATTCGGTGTTAATCGTTGATAGACAAGGAAGTATTGTCTATGCAAATCAAGCCTGTGAAAAAAACAGCGGTTACCATCCGGTAGAACTTGTGGGTAAACAGTTAAGTGCTCTCCAGCATGTGGAACCAGGAAATGCCAATTGTAGTGAAGTCTTGGGTTTGATTCAGGCTGGAAAAGAATGGCACGGCAGTCGGCACAACCGAAAAAAGGACGGAAGTCTATATTTGGAGGAGACAGTAATATTGCCATTGCGAGACGGGAATGGCAAAACCACCAGTCATGTGGTGATGAAAAAAGACATCACTGAACAACGGCGTTTGCAATCCATAGCCCAGTCAGTCAATTTGATGGATAATGTTGGCTTCGCCTTCTCAGGGATTCGGCATGAACTTGGAAACCCGGTGAACTCTCTGAAAATGACACTGAGTGTCCTCAGTAAAAAACTTGAAGAATTTTCTTCTGAGACAATACATGATTTCCTTGATCGTTCTCAGCATGAAATCAGTCGTATCGAGTACCTCCTAAAATCTCTGCGCAGCTTCTCCATGTTTGAACAGCCAGTTGTTGAATCTGTAGCCATACGATCTTTTTTAGAAAAATTCGTATTCCTGCATGAGAAGGATCTTGAAAGAGAGCGAATAAAAATCCAACTTGAAATCGCATCTGATGTGGATGCGGTTCATGCAGATAAGCGCGCTCTGCATCAGGTTCTATTGAATTTGATGACCAATGCAGTACACGGACTGGAGGGGAGGCCGGAACCAAAGATCCGGATCCAAGTCAGTCAGGAGTCTGAAGAATTGGTGTGCCTTTCTTTTGAAGACAGTGGTTGCGGAATTTCCGAGAAAGATCAGGAGATGCTTTTTAAACCTTTTTACACCACCAAGCCAGATGGAACCGGCCTGGGACTGTCGATTGTCAAAAAAATGCTCGCTGAGATGAGTTGCTCTATAACGGTAGAAAGCAGGGAACATCATGGAACGACATTTTGTATCTTAATGCCGTGTGGTCATCTCTGAGAACACGGTTTTGATCTTTCTACAAGAAAAAGGAACCTTTGAAACCACCGGTTTTACCGGTGACTAATTACTTATAAATAAAATCGAAAACAAACGCGTCAACAATATGCATTTTCCTGCACCTTCCTGCCGAAGTGAGGTGATGGGGGATTATTGTAGCAGCAGAAATTCTTTGAAGTGACCATGCATACAGTGGTTTTAGGCCATTGAAGAAGAATAGGCGTCCACATTGATCATGGCTTTATAATTTTGCTCTGTCATATCGGGGAGGAGTGTATTTTTAGACCAGATATCGAGCGCTCCGTTGGTCAGTACAAGCTACTTGTCTTTCGATTGAATTATTTCCATGTGCTAAAAGTTGCAGTGAATTTATTTTTTTCTCCTAACCGGGTATATCTTAATGAATATTAAAAAGAGGAACGTGGTCTTTCTTTGACCACTGAAAAATAGGTCTTAGCAGGATATCAAGTCACACTGTTATCTGTACAGGATAGCGAAAATAAATTTGACTTTGCCTTTCCTCAAATGATTAAATAGTAACTATACTATTAATGGTTTCACGGATTTCTTTTGTTGGGCAATTACCAAAATGTGTTTTTTTTGATCTGACATCCATTTTAAAAAAATAATCGAAATTCTACTACTTAATCTGCGATAACCGCTCATAACGTTTCCCACAATAGATTCTGTGACATAATACATATGCCTGTACGTATTTTTAAACGGTATCCTCTTCTTTTTCGTCTTGTTACCTATGTCCTTGGGTTTTCACTTGTAATTGCTATTCTTCTTTCCGCAGCGCGCCTGTGGTTCGTCCATGTTGAGGAACTTGATACTATTCGTCAGAATCTGGTGAAATTACAGGGAAGTCACGAAGATTCTCTTACAAAGAATCTTTGGAATATGGACCAGGAAGGTATAGACATTCAACTCAAAAGTATTCTGCAATATCCTGATGTCACAGCTGTGGCACTCATAAATAGTTATGGTGATACGTTTCAATCAGGAGATATTCCAAAGGTTACCGACGATCCGATTATTAACAGCTTCAGTCTTTCCAAACAATTTAAGGACAGGTCGGTTCCACTGGGGACCGTTACAATTTATGCCACCTCTGTTCGTCTTCAGGATCGATTACGGCAACACATTCCTTTGAGCCTTGTTTCAGAACTGATGGCTCTGTTCCTAATGGGAACGTTTATAGTAGGGTTGTTTTTGGTTAAATTTAATCGTCATATCAACAAAATAGCAATGTTTGCAGAAAGTCTTGAAATTAGTACTCTTGATAATGAACTGCATTTGGATAGGCCAAAATCAGCACCTGGCTATCAAGATGAACTTGATCGAATTGTTTCTTCTTTGAATGAAATGCGGAGGCGCCTGAAGAACGGGGTATTCGTTCAACATCAGACTGAACAGCAACTCCTGCGTGAAAAGGTGTTCTCCGATGCCATTATTAACAGTATTCCTGGTCTTTTTGTTGTCTATAATGAAGAGTTACAGGCCATACTCTTTAACGATATGTATTGGAAAGAGCTTGGAATTCCAAAGGAAAACGTCAGTGACTATCGTTTCATGGGGCGCATAGTGCCCGAAGATAGAGAAAAACTTAGAGAGGCCATTCAATATGTGTTTGCTACTCAACAACCTGTGAGTATAGAGGCTGAGATGTTTTCTCAGAACCTGGGCCGTATTCCCTATTTGATGAATGGAAGTTTGTTTAAGCATGAGGGAAAAAAATATCTTATCGGGATAAGTACCGACATCACTGAGAGGAAAAAGCATGAAGATGCTCTGCGAGAGTCCCAAAAAATGGAAGCTATCGGAACCCTTGCTGGTGGTATCGCCCATGACTTTAATAACATTCTAACCGCAATTATAGGGAACTTCGAGTTAGCACAGACCGCATATTTACGTCCTGAGAAATTAAAAAAATACCTCTCATCGGGATTAGGTGCCTCCTTTAGAGCCAGAGATCTTGTGGAGCAGATCCTTTCCATTGGTCGTCGGGGGCAGCAGAAAAAAGTGCCACTGCAGGTTGCAACGATTGTCAAAGAGGTCATAAAATTGTTACGTGCAACAATCCCCACCACAATAGATATTACTCAGGATATTGAGTGTGAGCGGTTGATTCTCGCCGACGCAACCCAAATTCATCAGGTTGTTCTTAACCTGTGTACCAATGGCTATCATGCAATGCAGGAGACTGGCGGGCGCTTGAATATTTCACTTAAAGAAACAAGCCTTTCGGACATTGATCATCAGGCATCCGCTGATCCTCCTGCAGGACAATATATATGCGTTGAGATCAGTGATACCGGTTGCGGTATGGGTAAGGCTACACAAGAAATGATTTTTGAACCATACTTCACAACAAAGAAGAGTGGTGAGGGTACCGGACTTGGGCTTGCCGTTGTTCATGGGATTGTTCAGGGGCACGGTGGTCATATCAGGGTAGAAAGTTTGCCAGGGCAGGGAACCACCTTTAAGCTTTTCTTTCCACTGCTTGCAGATCAGGATATAGATACAACTCCTCTAGCTGACCTTCCTGAAATTCAAGGGGGTATCGAAAGAATCTTGCTCGCGGATGATGAACAGGAGATTCTGGACGTCATGTCAGAGTTGCTGAGACTGCATGGCTATACGGTCACGTCTTTTAAAGATAGTTTAGAAGCCTTGCAATATTTTCGACGAGATCCAAACCAATTTGACCTTGTAATAACGGACATGACCATGCCTAATTTGTCCGGGGAGTTTCTTGGTAAAAAAATCATGACTATTCGGCCAGATATTCCTGTTATTATGTGTACAGGTTTTAGCGGTACCATGAGCAGTAAAAAAAGCATGGAGGATGGATTTGCAGCGTACCTTCTAAAGCCTATAGAGTCACGGGCACTACTCAGTACTATTCGTCAAATTTTTGATACCCCAGAAAGGGGAAAACTTGATGTTCTGTTGGTGGATGACGACATTTTTAATCAAAAGATAGTTTCTTTATTATTGGAGCACCATGGACATACAATAACCGTAGCTGATAATGGTCAAATAGCTCTGCAAAAACTTGGAGAACAAAAAATTGATATTATCTTTATGGATATGCAGATGCCAATTCTTGATGGCCTGCAGGCCACTACAATTCTACGTGACTGTGAAAAGAATGGTCTACAATCAAAAATTTTCGAGCAATGGGCGGGGAAAAAAACGAACACTTTGCAGGGAGGGCACATTCCAGTTATTGCCCTGACTGGAAATCTCGATGATGAATCCCGCAGGCAATGTCAAGAGGCAGGTATGGATGATTTTCTTGCCAAGCCATTTACTCTTGAGGCCGTAAGCAGAATTATACAACACTTTTCAAGTTCCTCGGTTACTAATGAT
This sequence comes from uncultured Desulfocapsa sp., assembly GCA_964538055.1. GTDB lineage: Bacteria > Desulfobacterota > Desulfobulbia > Desulfobulbales > Desulfocapsaceae > Desulfocapsa. The sequence goes on from CAZIDU010000091.1 coordinate 9,391, forward strand.
CTTTCCAATGAAGCTTTGGTTGCAGGATTCCCTTCCGTCGATAACAATGTTAAGGAAGAGGGGCTTCGCAGAATTGCTGAACTTCACCTTCAGTCTGTATATCCTTTAGAGGCGGAACAGCTCGCTGAGCTGCTCGAAGAATCAGTAATATCGTTAAAACAATCTATTAAAAGGGCATCCCGAGCGCTTGAGTTAAATCATCTCGATACTCTGGAGTCGATTGCCCACAAAATGAAGGGAACGCTGATGGGATTAGGACTTGAAACACAGATCGAACTGGCAAGAAGTCTTCATTCTTCTGCGAAGCAAAATGATATCAAGGTGTATACATTTGTTTTTCGTAAGTTAACACGCTCTCTTGAATCACTGCTTAACGAGGATGGCCATGGTAACTGATATGAGCTTACTACAGCCTCAGAAGCTTTCTATTTTGATTGTGGATGATGATTCGGCTCAGTTGATGCTGGTCAGAATGCTGGTGGAACAGCAGGGCTACGATGTGGTTACGGCATGTAATGGTGTGGATGCTCTGGAATTGTTCAGGGAAAACCCTGATATTAGGTTGGTGGTTACAGATCTTGACATGCCACTTATGGATGGTTTTGAATTGATCCGAAGAATTCGCCAGGAACAGACAAAGTATACCTACCTAATTGTTCTTACTTCCCATGAAGCCCAGCATTCAGTAGTCGCTGCTCTGAATGATGGAGCTGATGATTTTCTCACGAAACCGGCTTTCAATGAAGAACTGCAATTACGGATAAAGAGTGGTATTCGTCTCCTTCGCCTTGAAAGTCAGGATGAACTGATTTTTTCCATGGCCCGGCTTTCTGAGTACAGAAGTGAGGAAACCGGTTACCATCTTGAGAAAGTACAGCATTACAAATCGTTACTGGCCCATGACCTTCTCGATAATTGTCCGAAGTTAAATTTAACCCCTTCTTTTGTTGAAGAAATTGCTCAGGTAACTCCGCTTCATGATATTGGCAAAGTCGCAATTCCAGATAATATTCTTCATAAACCGGGAAAACTCACCAGTGAAGAGTTCGAAACTATGAAAGAACATGCTGTTATTGGCGGAAGAATGCTTCTCGATATTTTTGCTAAATCAGGATCCCATTATTTGAAAACAGCCAGTGATATAGCAATGTATCACCATGAAAAATTTAATGGAACCGGCTATCCCATAGGCTTAAAGGGTGATGCAATACCGCTTAGCGCAAGAATAATGGCCCTTGCTGATATCTACGATGCAATGACCAGTGAGCGGTGTTATAAGGAAGCTTTTTCCCATGAAAAAGTGAAAAACATTATCACTCAGGAAAGGGGGGCACATCTTGATCCCGATGTCGTTGACTCGTTTTTACGTCAGGAAAGCGTTTGGCTAACCATTAAGGAACGGTATCAGAGAATGGAATAGTCGTTACAGTAATTCGCTATGAATCAAAATGGTTTCTGGTAATGTGTCTTGTCTGGCCGTCCTTTGAAAGAGGTTACGCAATACACAAAACCTCCAATGGGCAGAGCAGCCATTGTTCAAAAGAATGCACATAACCATGTCAACATCGTCTGAATTTGTCCAGACTTAAGCAACTTTCTGGTATTCGATAGAAGTTTTTATGAGTATAAGTAGGAAACTTAAATGTACTGGTTTGTTTACCATCAAGCGCTACCTCCAAGAGAGTAAAAATTATGAAAAAAACTGGAATTATCATATTACTGATTGTCTGCTGCCTTGGACTGTTTTTCTTTTTAGGGAAAAAGCAGGAAAAAAGACTCGAAGCTGCAGATTGCCTTCCAGCTGATGTTCTCTTTTACGAAGAACAACTGAATTTTACCGGAATATATGAGGAATTTCTTGAAAGTCGCCTGGGCCGGACTCTGGCTCATATCGACTACAAGGGCATTGCCCGGGATCTCGGTGAACCCGGTGATGCCATCCTTACAATTGAAGAATCTTGGCTGAAGGTAAGTGCAGTGCTTGATGATCCAGGCTTTAAAGAACTCCTCGGGAAGGAATTCTCAATAGCTGTCTTTCCTGCGAAATCTTTTTCGACTGATAATCCTGCCAGGGCTATTGAGGAGCGTCTACTGCTTATTGCCAGACCTCGCCATAATGTGAAAATATTACAGCTACTCGCCCCCATTTTCAGTAAGAATATCGAGCAAAGTACTGTTCAATATGGAACCCATACCATAACGAGATATAAGATTGATGAGGTTAACACCCTGTCAATGGTGTCTGTTATGGACTTGGTCATAGTAGGGCTTGAAGAACGCCTGGTTCGTAAAAGTCTTGATCACTATGACACTAAAAAAGATACTCTCGGTGGTAATCAGGATTTTATACGATTACGGAATAGCTTTACAGGAGCCAAACTTTTCAGCTATGTTTCGCTCCCTGCACTGTCTCAACAGGGACGAATGATGGGAGAAAGTCTTTCTCAAGAGGAGAGGGATGAATTTTTCGCACTTCTAGACGAATGGGAAGGTTGGGGCGCTGCAGCCTATGGTGCCTGGCGTGAAAAAGGCCAGGTAAAAGACAGGGCAGAAATTCTTTTTAACCAGAGCAAACTCGATAGCAGAATAGCCCGTTTGTGCGAGGTTAAACCTGGTGAAAACAAGACGATTCAGCTGGTTCCGGCCGATCCGCTTTTTTATTACTGGACCAATACCCTGAATCTGCCACTTCTCTGGGAATTGTATTCCTCGCGTGCAACCAGGAAGCAACCTGAAGCACTGGATATACTGCGACATGAACTGCGCGACAGTGCCGGAGTGGAACTTGAAGAACTTCTTGCCATGGTAGACAATGAGTTTGCCATGGTCATTGAAGATGTAGATCGTGAGGGTATTCCTTTACCCCGTGCCACTGTGATGATCCAGTTGAAAGAACCTGCTAAATTTATCAAAGTATTTATTGTTTTGCTACAGAATGCTGATATTCCAGTGAGCATCGAACACTATAAGGAACAGGAAATTTCCTATTGGGGAGCTGCACCGCAGAGTGGCTTGCAGCCAGCTTTTGCGTTGATAGACAATTATCTGTTAATTTCTAATTCCATTGATCTTATTAAAAATATTATTGTACTTCAGACTGATAATACCAAAAGCCTTGTTAACAGTATGGCAATGAAAGAGGTGGGGATGGATTTGGTGAAGGATAATAACTCAGCAACCTATATTCATATTGCAAAACTAGCCGATGCTATGAAGGATCTTGCCGTCTGGGGTGGCAGTATGGCAGTTATTCAGGGCCCTGAAATAGCGAGAAGTGCTGAAGTTATGGTTAATCAGCTTGTCTTGCCATTACTCGATGGCGTTGCAATGTATACTCAGTTGGCTTCCCGGTCAGTTATCACCAAAGACAGTATTGTACTGGAGTCAACCACCACCATTGTACAGTAACCGATATATCCTGGAAGGAATAGAATATGGAAAATCTTGTCGCCGAATTAAAGCAGATCGTCCCTTTTAAAGAGAGTACAGATATAGGTGATCTGGTACTTATTGTGGCCAAAGAACCTCAGATGCTTGTCTATGCTTTAGTTACTGATATAGAACGTGATGTAACCCGTAAGGATGAATGGTGGCATTTGAGTTTAACATTCTTGACAGTTCCTCCCCAGGAAACGAAATGGACATTACGAACAGCCCAGATGACTGGATTGGAGATCTTTACCATGGGTGGCGAAGAGCGTTTTGTAAAAGCTGTCAGTTTTACTCCATCGGTAGCAAAATCTCCAGTTGACCCTCCCCCGGAAAAAGAAACGAGTACTGCAAAGAGACAGACACCTTTCTTGAAAAGGGTTAAATAGTGGCAGCCTGGTCAGAACGAAGACTTATAGAAAGAATTCGCCAAGCCAGTGAGAGCTCAGATAAAGGTCTGTTGAAATCTATCGGTGATGATTGTTGTGAAGTAATCAGTCACGGCTCCTTTCTTATCTCCACTGATAGTCTGGTTGATGGAATCCATTTTGATCGTCTTTTTCATCCTCCACACCTACTTGGTAGGAAATCCATTGCTGTGAATCTAAGCGATATCGCAGCAATGGGCGGAAAACCTCGATTTATTCTGTTGTCTCTGTGTTTACCCGTTGATCTCGAATGGGAGTGGATTACCTCCTGGCTTGATGGGGTTCTGGAAATCCTTGAAGAGTTTGAATGTGTTTTAATAGGTGGTGATACTGTAAAGGCAAAAGAGCTGGTGGTAACCGTCACCGTTCTTGGGGAACCCGTTAACACTGGTGCTATTTATCGAAATACTGCAAAAGAAGGGGATTCGGTATGGGTCTCCGGTCCTTTAGGCTCTGCAGGCTGTGGCTTGATGCTTCTGAGCCATGAACAACAGCAACCAGGCGTTATAGGACTTGATTCATTTGGCACTTTGATCAATGCCCATCTGGATCCCAAGCCGGAGATAGAACTTGGCCAAAAATTGGCTGGAAGTGGTATGGTGACGGCCATGCAGGATATTTCCGATGGGCTTGCCACCGATCTGGCACATATCTGTAAGGCATCGAACGTTTCTGCATATATTCAAGCTGAACAGCTCCCTTTTTTACCGGAACTTCCCGAAGCGGCCACTGTTTTGAAGGCTGAAGTTGAAGATCTGCTTCTGCGTTCCGGTGAAGATTATCAACTGGTCTTTACCGTAAAACAGGGAAAGGAGGAAGACTTTATGGAATGTATTCAGGGGGTTGTGAGGGTTGGCGCTATCCGTTCCGGGAAGGGTGTTTTCCTGGAAAGAGAGAACGGTACAATTGAGGATATTTCATATCAGGGCTATGAACATTGAATATAGCGATGTCATTCAGATATCACTAAAGAGTCTGAGGCATATTTCCTTGTCGTGACCTTCAAATTTCCTGTACAGGGTTCCAGATTTATCCAACATGAGTTTGGATGCTTTCACTGAATCAGAGTCAGCATATTTATCGGACAGATAGATAATTTCCCGGATGCCGGATTGAATGATTACCTTGGTACATTCGTTACAGGGGAAGAGTCCAACATAAATTCTACACTCTTTTAGATTTGGGGCTGTGGAGTTAAGCACTGCATTCAGCTCCGCATGGCACACAAAAGGATATTTTGTGTCAAGATAGTCCCCTTCACGTGCCCATGGGAGTTCATCATCGGGACATCCCCAAGGGAAACCGTTATAGCCAACCCCGACAATCTTGTTGCTTTCGTTTGCTACACAGGCACCCACCTGAGTTGAAGGATCCTTACTGCGCTGGGCCGAAAGAAGTGCCACGGCCATGAAATATTCATCCCAACTAAGATAGTCTTTACGCTTTGTGGTTTTTTGTGTCATGTGGATAGCTCTGGTTGTCAGGCTGAAGTCGTAAAGGCTGAAGACTGAAGGAAAAGAAAAAGTATTATTAATCCTTTAGCCTTTGCCTTCAACCTAACTGCCTTTGATGAAGTTTACTTGGGCGTACAAATACTGCACTCTCAATATGTTACAGTAGTTCTGAAACGTGAGTCCTTACGTGAGTAGATCACATATAAGGAATCCAGTTACGTATCATGCGGGGTAATTCCTGCTGTTCTTTTAGTTCGTTAAGAAATGCATTGGCCTGATCCCGGAGTTTGCCGTCTTCTTTACGTATTCCCCAGGCAATATATTCTTCCGTGGCAAGTGTCAAAATTGGAGCGAGCTTATTGTTTTCATTTACTGCAGCGTAGTGGCAGACCATGGGAGCATCATAGACAAAGGCATCAATATCTTTGTTAATAAGAGCCTGCACAGCATCGGTTGATTTGGAAAATGATTTAACTTCGACGCCATTAATGGTCTTGGTGATAAAAAGATCTCCAGTGGTGTTTTTGACAACACCAATGGTGTAGCTTGAATTCATCAGGCTGTATATTCCGGTGGAAAATTTGGATTTTTCATTGAGACGTACCAGAAGGATCTGGCCGGAACGCAGATACGGGTTTGAAAAAGCGATTCGGTATTCTCTCGCCTGGGTAATAGACATCCCTGACATAATGATATCAATTTGGTTATTTTCAAGAGCTGGTATCTGATCTTCCCATTTCAACGCTACAAATTTGACTTTCCTTTTGGTGAATCTTCCAAGTTTCTGAGCAAGTTCAGCTTCAAGGCCAGTGATTTTATTGTTCTTGGAATAGATAAGTGGAGGCGCATTGGCGGAGACCCCAACTCGTAAAATAGTTGGATCAGCAGCAATGTGTACTGTTCGGGGCCCATTGTCAGTTGCTACGCAGGAAGAGAGAAGCAGGCTAAGCATTGCGACAAGGAGGGACGGAGGAGAAAGAAGTTTTCTGAAATATTGAATGTGTAACACGTTTACTCCGTTGAATAGGTATTAGTGGTTTTTCTACGCCGGCGCCAATTTGTCATGCCTGTGACTTTGTCGATAAAAGTCTTTATGGTTTCAAAGTAGAGCTTGCCACCGGTTACAATCATGGTGTTATGGGTGGCACCGGGGATGACTATAAATTCCTTGGTGCGTGCACCACTGAATGATTGCAATTTTTCTGCCTCATCGGCTGCGATTATCTCATCCCTCGCCCCGTGAAATATAAACGTAGCTGTTTTGACGGTTTCAATTTTTTGAATATTTCGAAAGCCATCGTCTTCGCTGAAGTTGATTCCGTCGGTGTTCATGCCTAGGGATTTGGCCAGGGGGATGGTATCTGCAATTCCACTTTCGATGATCAATCCTTTGATCTCTTCCTCATGTCTGGTGGCAAGGTCAATTGCCGGCACAGACCCTAGGGAGCGTCCCATAAGAAAAAGTTTGCCGCTGTAGTTATTAAATGCGAGCCAGTTCTGGATTTCGGTAAAGAGGATTTCGGCATCGAGGAGCATTGATGAAACAGTAGGGCTGCCAGTACTCCAGCCGTATCCGCGAAAATCAGTAACCAGTAAATTCATTCCTGCATGGTTGTAGAGGGGACCAATGTCATCATAGTCGGCAACAATCTCACCGTTGCCATGAAAGAAGATTATATTGGGACTGGCCGGGTCGTGGATATAAAATCTGCATCCTATGATTACGCCGGGTTCCGTTTCGATATTTACATCAATGCCACCCTTTGGAAGAGGGCTGACCGCACAGCATCGCGGGTGAAATATGGCAGAGAGAAGGTCGGGCTGGTCGAGTTTAGAATAGTTTTCCATATGAGTATAAGAACAATAAAAGTAGAAATAAGTTGAATCTGGATGTATTTAATGTATTCTCTAAATATCCTGAGATATCGGACAGACACATTGTCTGCAGAACGACTATAAGGAATTTTATATAAAAAATCCAGTCTGGAGGAAAAGTGGTTCCCTTTGTTTGAACAGTATTTTCCACTTTTTAAGTGGAATCTCTACTGTTTTCTATGTGGCCATTTCACTCACTGGCAACATTTCGATATAAACCTCTTCAGGGTTTTTTCTCCCCAAACTTGAATGCGGCCTGGATTTATTATACCAATCCATATATTCCATAATGGATTTTCTTGCTTCGACAACTGAATCATAGGCATATAAATATACCCGTTCATGTTTCACTGACTCCCAGAGACGCTCAACGATAACATTGTCCCGCCAAGCTCCGCGTCCATCCATACTGAGTTTACATCCGTTGTTTTTCACGGCTTGTACAAACTCATCTGCTGTGAACTGACTTCCTTGATCGGTATTCACAATCTCCGGATATCCATGGTGAGTAAACGCCTTTTGCAGCACATCCACAGTACGACAGGATTCCAGAGTAATCGCTACCTTGGAAGCTAACACTTTACGACTAGCCAAATCCACAACGGCTGTAAGATAGACAAATCCTTTAGCCATTGGAATGTAAGTTGTGTCCAGTGCCCAAAACTGATTGGCCTCTTCAATAGCAATATTTCTCAGCAAGTAAGGGTAAGTTTTGTGACCAGGGTGTTTCTTACTGGTGTTTGGCTTTTTATAGAGCGCCTCAACACCCATACGTTTCATCAATGTACAGATATGTTTGCGACCAACATTGAACCTTTTTCGATTAAGTTGGTCACGCAGCATACGAGCACCCATGAACGGGTGTTCAAGATGTAGTTCATCAATATGACGCATGACCTCTAGGTCAACAGTGTTGACTGGTTTAGGTTGATAATAAACACTGCCCCTACTTATATCGACCAGTTGAGTTTGGCGACTGATGGATGATAAGGCGTGATGCGGTCAATCATCTTCTCGAAGTCTCGTGCCTCGCCTACTTGCGTTCAGCAATCCCACTTTGGTGAGCGCCCCTTCTAAAAAATCATTCTCAAGCGTCAGTTGACCAATCTTGGCGTGTAATACTTTTAAATCAACAGGCGGTTCCGTTACCGTATCCTTACCAAACACATCTGCAGTCCCCTCACTGAGTTGTTTCTTCCAAGTTGCAATCTGGTTGGGATGCACTTCAAACTGTTGTGCTAACACAGCAACCGTCTTGTCTTTGGCCATTGCTGCCAATGCCACTTTAGATTTGAATAACGGTGAATGTGTTCGTCTCGATCTTTTTGTCATCCTCTGCTTCATAAATTAGTCCCTTGGGGACTATTAAACGTAGCAGATTATCCACTTATAGGCTTGTTCAAATTATTGGGGTCACTTCTAAATTTAGTTAGTGTACCATTCTTTCTGTAAATTCAAATAAAGCTTGGCAGTAGCA
>CAZIDU010000092.1:0-17726 GCA_964538055.1 uncultured Desulfocapsa sp.
CAGGCGTTAATGTCCAAAAAATAATGGGCTATGCACTTATCACTTGAATTCAGGCCTATTGATTTTAAAACAGTTGCAGTTTGGACAATAATGTTTTGAAGTCATAATTTTGATCCGTAAGTATATTCCTTAAATTACATTCGAATTACAAAACTATCCATGTATGTAACTCGCACGCTTCTAACGAACATACTCATAGCACTCATCCAATTATTTGTAAACATATTTTAACTATATAAAGCAGTCATTTAAAAAACATCTATACCACATTTTTTACAGTTTTTTTGCGTTACGTTACGTGTAATCCAGATTCCTTTCACGCCAAGCAGTCCATATCACTTAAGGTTTTTGACTGGACATCTATAGTGGACCCCAGTTTTAAGACAGTAGTTTAAGCTATGCGCAATCACAAGGAACGAGAAGCGATGAGCGAAGCAAAGAAGAGAAAGTTCCACACTCCTTAGTTCAAGGCGAAGGTAGGCCTGGAGGCGTTGCGAGGGGTAAAAACGATTAATGAAATTGGGCAGGAATACAGTGTTCACCCTATTACAGTTGGGAAGTGGAAGAAAGAAATTCAAGAGCATGCGAAATCTCTGTTTGAAGGTAAGCGCGGCCCTAAACCAATTACCGCACACCAGGAACCGGAACTTTTGTTCAGTTAAATTGGTAAGCTAAAAGTGGAACTGGACTGGTTGAAAAAAAGTCCGAGATCAGCCAGTCATGATACGGCAAACCTGGGTCGATACAGGAGATACGGTATCGATATCCCGGCAATGCGTTTTAGCGGGAGTCTCACGAGCGACGATCTATGCGAAGCAAAAGCCCAAGATGGTCGATACAAGCGATTTACTATTCAGTCTCCTGATCGACGAGGAATACACACGACACCCATTCTACGGAAGTCGGAGAATGGTGGCGTTTCTCAAGGCAGCAGGGCATAATGTCAATCGCAAGCGGGTACAAGGGTTGATGAGACAAATGGGGCTGGTTGGTATGGCTCCAGGGCCTAACACCAGCCGTCCACATCCTGAGCACAAGGTATATCCCTACTTGCTCCGTGGTGTTTCAGTTATCAGACCAGGTCTGGAGCACGGACATCACCTATATCCGACTGGCACGTGGTTTCGCCTATTTGGTAGCAATCATCGACTGGTATTCACACCGGGTACTGAGCTGGCGGATCAGTAATAGCATGGAAGCGGTATTTTGTGTGGATTGCCTGGAAGAGGCTTTACGTACACACGACAAGCCGGAATTTTTCAACAGCGATCAGGGCTCACAGTTTACAAGCGACTCCTTCACCAGTGTGCTGAAACGAGAAGGTATCTTCATTAGTATTGATGGACGAGGTCGAGCCTTTGACAACATTTTCGTTGAACGGCTCTGGCGTAGTGTCAAATACGAAGATGTGTACTTGAAAGACTACGCGTCAATGAGCGAATTGCAACTCGGCTTAACTGAGTATTTCGCTTTTTATAATAGTGAGCGCCCACACCAGTCGTTAGTGCAGAAAACACCCGATGTTGTATATCGAACAGCGATGGGCGGTGGGGCTGAGATTACAGATAAATTTCCACGCGCATTGAAGGATCAGAAGTGCCTGTAAAGCAACAACTGGGCAATGCGTCCCAGTTATAATTGAAGTCGAATGTCTAGCTTAAACTCAGTGTTTTTTTGTCTTGACTCAGGGGTCCACTTTAATCACCACTCTCATGGGAACAAATATATTTTTATGGGAAATTAGAAAGAGAAAATGGAGACAAAAAAATGGAGGTGTTTCGGTAGAGGGTCCCCCCCCAAGAGAACACCTCTTAATAGAGTTCTATTCCAGTGTTCCAAGATAATTAAAGGTAGGGAGTTTTGAATACTTCCCGGTCACTTTTAATCGTTCTTCCAGTTCTTCCATCTCTTTTTTGCCAGGTTGCATATTGCTCAGATCAACAACAGCGTAATCAAGACCAGCTGACTTCAGCTCAAAAAGATAAGGAAGCAGAGAGAAGGGCCGCACCGGAACGGTGGCAGTAACGTTTTCTTTTTTGATCAGAAGAAATTCTTCATTTTTGGGACTGTTCAGTGTTTTATTATACTGGAAATGATCCGGATCCAATCGTGACGTAAACAATGCCGGGGCACCATAGACGGTGAGACCCAATTTAAGCTCACTGTGATACCTTCTATATCTTGCAATCAGTTCAATAAGAATCTTCTGGTCACTTTCAATGGAAAGCTGTGCTGCTTCCAATCCCCCCTCTTCCACAAGTGTTACAGCCTGACTGTTCAACAGGCTCACCGTGAAATCCGAGGAAAGATAAACCCTTTCTTCATTCTGAAAAAAGGTGAACTGGGTAATATGACCGAGCTGGAACCCCCTGAAACCCGAACGAATAAGGAGCTGTATATGCTTTTCAAAGCGCTGCTGTTCACCTTCAAAGAGCACTGGAGGCAAACACCAGGTGAGATCACGGATTCGTCTTCCCAGATAGCGCTTAAGCTGACCCGACTGACTCAGGTTGCTTTTTGTAATGGGGAGAAGATAGCGATCCGGAACAAAGGGCAATGGTTTAAATAGTGTTTTTGCATCATCAACCCGCAACCATATATCAAGGGGCTGTTTGATTTTTCCGGGTTGTCTTTTGCCTTTTTTACCAACATAGTTCCGAGGAGTCACTATTTCAGGAATTTCATCCTCTTCAAGAGGAGCGGCGACTTCTCTTATGATTTCACGGACCCTTCCCTTCCTTTCTTCGAAAATACTGGTAAGGTCTGCCGCACAACGTTTGATGTCCGGTAACACACTATTAACACGGGTATCTTTCTTGACATCTACCCTGTATACATCAATCCTACTGGATTTCTCATAATAGTCCCATTCGGGAAGCAGTAACTGTACCTTGTTACCAGCCCCTGCTTTTTCAACACTTTCATTTCCAAGGCGCAACTCCTTCAGACTGAAGGCAAATCGCTCTCCCGAGGGCTCCACATGAAGCCGGAGACGATCACCTGAGGCAAGCTCTTCCTTAAGAGTCAACTTCCCATACAATCTGTCCTCATAGGGTTTCACATTACCGAGCCTGCCCAGATAATCGCCCATACTCCCGGAAATATATGGAGTAATGGCATCGGCGGGTTGAGGAGAAAAGAAATAACCGGAGGAGGTCTTTCTTCCCATGGCACGATTGCTGAGATGATTTGCCTCTTCCAGGGCAGCTGGAAAATTGTCTTCGCTTGCGTCCATCACAAGTCTATAGGCGCGAACAATATGGGAAACGTAATGTGCAGAGCGCAAACGTCCTTCAATTTTCAGGGAGGCGACTCCAGCTTTCTGAAGATCTGGAACAGCTTCAAGAGCCGAAAGGTCATTCATGGAAAAGAGATACTGCCCCTTACTGCCTGATTGTTGTTTACCTGACTGTTGTTGAGGCCTTTGTTTCTTTTTGGACCTGGAGGAAGACTGCCCTCCACGTTGAGCACTCCAACTGTAGTGACGACGACAGGGTTGAACGCACTTACCACGCAGTCCACTTTTTCCACCCAAAAAGGATGAAAACAGACAGAGCCCTGAGTAGGAAAAGCACATAGCCCCATGGACAAAAACCTCGATTTCGATATCACTTTTTTGACACAGAAGTTCTATTTCTTTCAGTGTCAGCTCTCTTGCAAGGACAACCCTTTCAAAACCCATGGTCTTGAAACCGGTAAGTGACTGTGAGTTGTTGGCTGAGAGCAGAGTGGAGGCATGGAGTGAAATATTAGGAAAGTATTCACGGATCAAGCGGACAAGTCCTATGTCCTGCACGATGAGACCATCCGTATCCATGGCTTCAAGCATCGCCAGAGTCTCAATTGCCTGAGGAAGATCCTGTTCTCGAACAAGACTGTTGGCAGCAAGATATATCTTTTTCCCGTTCGTATGGCAGTACTGAACCATGGAAAAGATTTCTTCAAGGCGGAGATCACGAGCCAAATTTCTGGCATTCAATGCAGGTGCACCGACATATACAGCGTCGGCTCCTGCATCCATTGCTGCAAGAAAATTTTCTCTATTACCAGCAGGTGCAAGGAGTTCCATAATATATTTTTAGTAAAGGGTGTTGGGAATCAAAAAATAAGAAAATCTGGTTTTTGGAAAGAGCAGAAACGGGAGATAAATAACTTGAACAGTGTTTCAGGAAAAACCTGATTTACAATTCCCTCCGGAAGTGGGGCTTTAGCCCTGCCCAAAAGCGTAATCGGCGGGACTGAAGTCCCGTTTCCAAGAGATCAATGTGGTCAAATAATTAAGACTCCGTTTCTTATCCATTCTGGTTTTGGAGAATAACTTCATCCTGTCCGCCATTTTCAGTAAGCATAACTTGAATTCTCTCATCGACTCGGACGGTGGTACTAAGACCAACGTAATCTGCCTGTATAGGGAGTTCCCGGCCTCCCCTGTCAATAAGAATTGCCAGTTGAACACTGCGGGGACGTCCATAATCCATTAAGGCATCAAGTGCCGCCCGTATGGTTCTCCCGGTAAACAGCACATCATCTACAAGAATAACGTCTTTTCCTTCCACTGCAAAGCTGATATCCGTTGTCTTAACCACTGGGTTTTGAGTAATAAGACTCCAGTCATCACGATAGAGGTTAATATCAAGGCTTCCGTAAGGAACTGCTTGCGCAGTCTGCTGTTCTATAAATTGCCGGATCCGCTCTGCCAGGAAAACACCACAGGTATGGATACCGACAATGGCAAGATTGTCGGGGCTGTGGTTTTTCTCCAGCACCTGAAGGCTGATTCGGTTTACAGCAAGAGTAATCTCGTCACTATTTAAAAGTATACTGTTTTTCATAATCAACCCTGAGTACGATTCCAGAAAAAATCTATACCCCTGTCATCAACCCTGTTGATTGCTTCAGGAAAGGCCTCACATTCCGCATCAAAAACCTTGGTGGCTATGGTGTCGGGTGTGTCATCATAGTCGAGCGTTACTGTCTGCTGGTAGATGATCGGTCCCTCATCATAAACCTCATTGGCTAAATGGACAGTGCAGCCACTTACCAGACAACCACGTTTGAGAACTGCCCTATGAACCCGCGAGCCATAAAAACCATCGCCACAAAATGCAGGAATAAGGGATGGGTGGATATTGATCACCGATTTTTTTAAAGAAGGTGGCGGTGAGTATAACTTGAGATACCCTGCAAGTGCGATAATATCCACATCGTAGTCTTTTAAAATGGAATTGATGGCATCATTATCCTGCGCATAGAATGCTGGATAACCGTAATTATCAGCCTTTTGTAAGCCGAGTACTCCTTCGACATTAGATATAACCACCTGTATCTGTGCCTGGAGACTTCCCTTTTCAATTCGCTCATGGAAATTATCAAGTGTTCGTCCACTTCCCGAGAGCAGCACGGCCATTTTCAACATTTCAGCCTATCCTTTATTTGAAAAAATCATCTGCATCAACATCTACTTTTTCAAGCCATGCGGAAATGGTTGTGTCATATACAGAGGTAAGTTTGAAAACTTTGGCGGCGAGACGAAAACGTGTTTTCAGCGTCGTATTTCCAGTCTCTTTGATCTCTTTCAAAACCTGTGGATAGTCTGCAGGGTCAACAATCACTGTAACATCATTAAAGTTCTTAGCAGATGCCCGCAGCATAGTTGGGCCACCGATATCAATGTTTTCAATGGCATCACCAAGAGTACAATTGGGATCAGCAACGGTTTTTTCAAAGGCATAGAGATTGACTGCGATCAGATCAATATTTTTAAGACCATATTCGGCACACTGCTTCTGATGCTCTGCATTGGCTCTCTGGTTCAATATTCCGCCATGAACCTTTGGGTGCAGGGTTTTTACACGACCATCAAGCATTTCTGGAAATCCTGTAAACTCGGAGACATCCATTACATCAATTCCAGCTTCCCTGATTTTAGCAGCTGTTCCACCCGTGGATAGAATTTCGATGCCAAGCTCAGCAAGTTCTTTGGCAAAACCTTCAATACCTGATTTGTCAGTCAGACTGATTAATGCTCTTTCTACTTTGATCATACTATTTCCTTAGTGTGTTGTGCTATTCGCCTTTACGAATAAACGCCTTAATCTTACGTCGGTCACGTTTTCCGGGTCTCTTGTCTGGCATGGTCTGTCCGGCATAGAACAGAGAGCGTTCTTTGCGCTGCTCTTCCCTGCTTATTATTGATTGCTCCGTTTCCTTATAAAGGGTCTGGGCAATTTTCGCAGGCCCTCTGCGACCGGAAAGCTCTAAGATAACAATTGAATACTCAACCTGGTCCTTGTGAATGCAGAGTGTGTTTCCTGCCTCCACGGTTTTAGAGGGTTTACAACGCTGCCCATTGAGAAATATCTTTCCACCGGATGCAGCTTTACTGGAAAGGCCTCGAGTTTTAAAAAACCTGGCAGCCCACAGCCACTTATCCACCCGTACTGCCACCTGTTTGTCAACCATATCCTGCGACCTGTTCATGACCTGAATAATCTAATTAACGAGTTCGTCATTTTACACTGAAATGAGAGAAATATCACACTAAAAGATGCTAAATGTTTGCCTCCATTGCCTTCCGCCGGGATTCATCCCCATTTGCAACTTGTCGAACAGACGAAAAAAGAGTAAAGAAAACAAACTAAAAATTTCAACCTGAACAGTATACTTACCATAGGACAATATATGCTTGTTAAAGACCTTCTTAAAAGCCATAAAACCACATTTAGTTTTGAATTTTTCCCCCCAAAGGAAGATGCCGCTGCAGATCGTTTATTGCGGACCATATCAAACCTTATGCCTCTGGGCCCCTCCTATGTAAGTGTCACCTATGGTGCCGGTGGTACAACACGCGACAGAACTCACGATCTGGTTGTCCGAATCAAAGAACAAACCGACATAACGGTGGTATCCCATCTCACCTGTGTGGGGAGTACCCGTTCTGAAATCCATGGCATTTTGGAAAAATATCAAGATGCAGGCATTGAAAACATTCTGGCTCTTCACGGCGATCCGCCAAAAGATCAGAAAGACTTCGTTGAACCAGCCGATGGTTTTGCCTATGCTGCTGAACTTGTCAGTTACATCAAAAAACATTTTCCCGGTATGTGTGTAGGCGTTGCCGGTTTTCCAGAAGGACATCCTACCACCCCTAATCGTCTTCAGGAAATAGACTATTTAAAAGAAAAAGTTGATGCAGGTGCTGATTACATAGTAACCCAACTCTTTTTTGAAAATCGCGATTTTTATGACTACTGTGAACGCTGTGAACTTGCTGGAATCCATGTTCCTAATATCGCAGGCATCATGCCGGTCAGTACAAAGAGTGGTTTGATCAGGACGGCAGAACTTGCAGGTGGTGCCCGCATTCCGGCAAGACTTCTCAAGGCGGTTTATCGTGCTGAAAATGACGAATTTGTTGAAAAGGTTGGAATCCACTGGGCTACTGAGCAGATTCGTGACCTTTTAGATAATGACGTTCGAGGAGTCCAATTTTTCACCCTTAACTCCTCTCAGGCTACCCAGGAAATTTACAATTCCTTAGGTGTGCGTGACTCCACCCAACTTCGGTAGCTTCAAAATGAAAATTCAATCCGTCGGTATCAAAGATATTCAGCTGCCAGTGCGCATCCGTGAAAAAAACGGCGGATTGCAAGACAGTGTTGCCATGATTTCTCTCCAGGCCAGTCTCCCTGGAGAGTACAGAGAAAGCTGCGTCCATACCTTTACCACCGTACTCAATAAATATATGGATGAGTTGAGTGTCACAAACTTCCCCGACCTTCTCTCCGAAGTAAAGGAGGGATTGTGTGCTGAAAGTGCCCGTGTTGAGATGTCTTTTCCCTATTTCATAGAAAAAAAGGCTCCGGTTTCAGAAACCAGAAGCCTTATGGAATATGAATGCAGCTTTACCGGAGAAGTTGGTACGGATGACGATTTTATCCTATCGGTGCGAGTCCCTATCACGACACTCTGTCCCTGCTCCAAGGAAATCAGTGATGCCGGGGCCCATAATCAACGAGCAGAAGTAACATTAAACGTAAAATTCAAGAAGTTTATCTGGGTGGAAGATCTTATCACCATGGTGGAAAAATCGGCATCCTGCGAACTGTGGGCACTGCTGAAACGCCCCGATGAAAAATATGTTACAGAACGGGCATATGAGAATCCAATGTTTGTTGAAGATGTGGTTCGCAAGGTCGCTGTTTCTGCGCTTGACGATCCCAAGATAACCTGGTTTTCTGCAAGTGTGGAGAGTTTTGAATCCATTCATAAGCATAGTGCATACGCCTATGTTGATTCCAACGAAATCCGTTAAACCACCAAGTACAATGCACTTTATTTCTGCTGTTTTTCTGTCCTCCAAATCAATCAGCTAAACCATACAAACTCTCTTTTCAAAGTCGATTACGTTCCCTCCTTTAAAATTTTTCTTTTCATATCTCTACAACATCTGAGATAATCCCTGATGATGGCCATTTATTCACTCATCTTGCCCTGAAAAAAGCTTGTAAAAACTACTCAAAGTATTATTAGACTGATAGGAAACATTATTACCAGGTGGTAGTTCATCACCTGCAAACCTAACCGTAGATTCAAAGGAGAACCCATGAAGTTTGTCTCAAAAATTATCATGACTGTCGCAGCTCTTGCTTTACTCGCGACTCCGGCTTTAGCTGAGAAAACTGTAAAATGGAAACTGGCCATGACATGGCCATCAACCCTCACTCCACTAGCCTCACCGCCAGCAGTAATCGCTAAAATGGTAGAAGAGATGAGTGGTGGTAGCTTCATCATTCATATTGAAGGCAAAGAGAAGCATAAGGCACCTCTTGGAATTCTTGATATGGTTAAGGGCGGTCAGTACCAGATGGGTCATAGTGGATCCTATTACTGGAAAGGAAAGGATATCTCCACTATCTTTTTCACAACCATCCCCTTTGGTATGACCACCGCAGAGCAATATGCCTGGTTTTACTATGATGATGGCATGAAATATATGCAGCAGGTATATGATCGTTTTGACGTCCTCAATTTCCCTGGTGGAAACACTGGCGTTCAGATGGGTGGATGGTTTAAAAAAGAAATCAATTCACTTGACGATCTCAAAGGATTAAAAATGCGTATCCCCGGCCTTGCTGGTGAAGTATTTGCAAAACTCGGTGTGAATGTAACAAATATCCCTGCTGGCGAATTATACACCTCTCTTGACCGCGGCACCATCGATGCTCTTGAGTGGGTTGGCCCCGGTATGGATATCAAGATGGGTTTCCATAAAGTTGCTCCTTTCTACTACACAGGTTGGCATGAACCAGCCTCTGAAATGCAGTTTCTTATCAACAAGCGTGCTTTTGGGAAACTCTCTCCTGAACACAAGGCAATTCTCATAACCGCTATGAAAGCAGCAAGTGCTGATATGTATTACGAGAACTTTGCTGCCTCAGCAAATGCCTGGGAACAGATGAAAACTGAATTCCCAAATATTAAAGTAAAAACATTTCCACTGCCAGTACTAAAGGCGATGAAAGCTACAACCGATGAAGTTCTTAATAGCTATGCTGCAAAAGATGCCCAGTTTAAAGAGATTCTTGATTCTCAGCGAGTATTCATGAAAAAAGCCAGAGCATGGTCTGTAATTTCCGATTACAACTACATAAAGACCACCATGGAAGTTGAATAATAATTGTAACTATTCACCAAATTTGAATTTGAGTCTGAATTGCTAGCGAATACGCTGGTAGGAAACTGGGGACATGACCCAATTCGTCTTTGTCTTTTGAATTGGGATCGTGTTCCCAGATTCCGGATAAATATTGTGCCGCTCAATAGCATGGTGAATAGTTACTAATAATTTTTGTCTTTGTTTGTACGGGGCTGACACCTCTTTGTAAAATATGAATACCGCCTTACCGGGACAATCCAGTAAGGCGGTATTTTTTTATATGAATTATTTTTTTGGAAAGTAATGCTAATAGTAGAGCAATTTATTACAAAATTAGTTGATATTGCAGGAAAAGTAGTATCTTTTCTTCTTCTGCTTCTGGTTCTCAATGTTTCTTTTGATGTGATGATGCGCTATGTTTTTCGCAATTCTTCTGTTGGAATGCAGGAAATGGAATGGCATCTCTTTGCTGTCATATTCCTCTTTGGTATTTCAATCGCCTTAAAAGATGAGGCACACGTCAGGGTTGACTTTCTCTTTGACACCTATTCTTCACGAAAAAAGGCACTGATAAATATACTAGGTACCGTCTTACTTTTGATGCCTGTGACCCTGCTTATTTTAAGCGGTTCATTGGAGTTTGTTTATGACGCTTTTGAGACCCAGGAAATCTCTGAAGACCCCGGTGGTCTGCCGTATAGGTGGCTAATCAAAGGAATGATCCCCCTTTCCTTCGGCTTTCTGTTACTGAGTGCTATTGGATATATTTTACAGAATATTCGTCTGTACCGGGAGGCTGAATAATGACCGGTATAGTAATGTTTTTTGCAGCCCTGCTGCTGCTTGTCGTTGGGTATCCGGTTGCCTTTACCTTTGGCGCCGTAGCTATGTTTTTTGCAGCTATTGCTGCCTTTATAGAACTTATGCCAGATCCAAGCCTTGCCGCAGTTGGCGAAGAGTTCTTTCTTATGTTTTCCATGATGCCCTTCCGTATCTATTCCATCATGACAAACACCATTCTTATGGCAGTTCCTCTTTTTATTCTTATGGGAATTGTTTTGCAAAAGTCAGATCTTGCTGAACGACTTCTTGAATCCATGGGGGTCTTGTTTGGGAAAGTACGGGGTGGCGTTGCTATTAGCACTGTTCTCGTTGGATCGCTCCTTGCCGCTTCCACCGGTGTTGTTGGTGCTTCGGTTGTTGCCATGGGAGTTATTTCCCTTCCGGTGATGCTGAAGTACGGCTACTCAAAGAAACTTGCCACTGGAACCATCTGTGCCGCTGGAACACTTGGGCAGATCATCCCTCCATCCATTATCCTTATTATTTTAGGAGATGTGTTTCAACTCCCCGTGGGAGATCTTTTTAAGGCTGCTCTGGCACCAGGATTGGTACTGATAGGATGCTACATTTTATATATTCTGGTCATTTCTTTTTTACACCCAGAGGTGGCCCCGGCTATCGCAATTGCCGATGAAGATAAAAAAGGCTCACTGGGAAAGGCTCTTTTTGCGATTATCCCTCCACTGACCCTGATTGTTATGGTTCTGGGCTCTATATTTGCCGGTATTGCAACCCCGACTGAATCGGCCTCGGTTGGTGCATTAGGTTCCATGATACTTGCAGCATTGTATAAGAAGTTAACATGGAAGGTTGTACAGGATTCATGCTTTGAAACCGTCAAGATTACCGCCATGGTCTTTGCCATACTTATTGGTGCTACAGCTTTTTCCATGGTGTTTGTTTACACCGGAGCCGATTATATTGTCGAAACATTTATGATGGGACTTCCAGGTGAGAAATGGGGCTTTTTGATTCTCTCCATGATAGCCATTATGATACTTGGCTTCTTTATTGATTTTATTGAAATATCTTATATTGTTGTACCTATTCTCCTACCAATAGCCGATTCAATCGGACTCAATCCCATGTGGTTTGCAATTCTTATCGCCATGAATCTGCAGACGTCCTTTTTAACGCCACCTTTTGGTTTTTCTCTGTTTTATCTTAAAGGGGTTTGTCCGCCTGAAGTCCGGACCACAGATATTTACAAAGGGGTAATGCCTTTTATTGCTATTCAGGTTGCAGTACTTGTTTCCATTGTAGTCTTCCCCAAACTGTATGGTTTCTAGGAGGTTGTCCGAGAGTACCATTTCTTCTCAGCCAATTGTCTTCTCTTACGGAATGAAAATAAGTTTTTTTGGCAGATGGAACGCTCCGAGAGATAAAAGGATCGTAACTATTCACCATGCTATTAAACGGCACACATTTTATCCAGAATTGAGGGACACGATCCAAATTCAAAAGACAAAGACGAATTGGGTCATGTCCCCAGTTTCCTGTCAGCGTATTCGTTATGCAATTGCGGCTCAAACTCAATTTCGATGAATAGTTACAAAGGATCAGGAATTCAGGTTTTTTTTTCAGAGCGTTCTTTTAAATCAACAGCTGCCTTCATCATTCGGAAGAGCTCCCGATATTGATCTTTGTCGTGCGTTTTCACATATTGATACACGACCTGCCGCAGCTCTTTTTCTTTAACACTTGGATATTCTGTAATAACCTCATTAACAAAAGGACTTTCCCAGTCCGGTTCGAAGGGAATCTGCAAACCTAGACATTCCTGGTTAAGTTCCATAGCCTCATTGATAAGAGTGTCCCGCAAACGCTCGGCCGTGTGGGATTGTTTCTTGGCATGCAGCTTTGAGCCTTTGCGTTTTGTGATATAGACATAAATCTCTTCAAGTGGCCCCTGTCGCATTACTTTTGCTAAATACTTTACTTGACGGTTTTTTGCCCCCCCGCTGAGGCCGCGAGTTGCAAGTATTTCTTCATGAATCACAGTACCACCGGGAAAGCTCTTCAAGTCCTTGTCTGAAAGATCTGCCACCTCTTTTGCAAGCTCTCCAACCTGTTTATAGATTCGTTTCATCTCTGATCTGCTAATAAATTCTGACATAGGTCACACCATATACAATAATAAATGTTATAAAGAGCAGCACAAGCTCAGGCAAAGGTCAATCGATTAAAACCGCCTTCTTCCCACCAGGGTCTGCTTGCATCAATACCGGTAATTTCAAATAATAGCACTTCCAGAATAAGATAGACTTCAGAATTTTTCCTGACACAGGCCGTGAGAGTCTCACCGTGATAACCGAGCGCAGCATGAAGATGAATAATTGGCTCCTTTCCATCCATATACACAGACCCGATGCCAATTGCCTCCCTGGCCTCATCAACACTCGTCCAGATTGCGATGGGTGGCATTACAGGTTCTTCAGGGCCGATAACAACATCTGCATGACGAACCGCACCAAGAATCTGGAACCATCCTGATCGTATCTTTTCTTTTGCAACAATTTCTTTTAAACCTTCCAGGAAGTCATCTCCATGATCAAACCGTATAGTGAGCACCCTGGCAATTGATCCACATCTGTAATCCATATCTTTTTATTCCTCTAGAATGATAACATAATAGTAACTATTCACCATGCTATTGAACGGCACAGTATTTATCGGAATTGGGGGACACGATCCCAATTCACAAGACAAAGACGAATTGGGTCATGTCCCGAGTTTCCTACCAGTGTATTTATTATGCAATTCCGACTCAAACTCAATTTCGGTGAATAGTTACGAATAATACTCATTTTTGCAGCAGTATCGAAAGGGCCGTTTGACGCTTTGCAGTATCAATATTGCTTATAGCCATGGCCATGGCTTGCCGTGTTCCCACAAATACTGCCAGTTTCTTTGCCCTGGTAAGCCCAGTATAAATGAGATTGCGAAAGAGCATATTGAAGTGTTGCGAAACAAGTGGAATTATAACACAATCGAATTCACTCCCCTGTGATTTGTGTATTGTAATACCATACGCCAGCTCAAGTTCACTTATCTGGTCCTTCTGATATTCTACAATACGCCTGTCCGAAAAAAATCTGACAAGGCATGTCATCTCGATGGAATTTATATCTGTTACTTGCCCAATATCTCCATTAAACACACCAAGATCATAATTGTTTTTACGGTGTATTACTCTGTCACCGGTACGAAAAATTCTTTGACCGAGAACGATCTGTCCCTTTCCATTTTGTTCTGGATTAACAGTCTGTTGAATGGTTTCATTTATCTTTATGGTTCCAAGACTGCCGCGAGTCATGGGAGAGAGTATCTGAATCTCACAGTCTGAACCAAAATATTTTGGTATCCATTCGGTATAAAGCCGCAACAGTACCTGGCCGGCCGTTAGCCCATAATAAAGCGAAGACCAGGGATGCACTTTTTTAAGGACTGCCCGCAACTCATCGGCATTGTTTTCAGCAGTCTGGAGAAGGCCAAAATCAACATTTTCGATTTGGTGCTGTGGCGATTTTTCTATGGTGTGGCTGTGTACTCCGTCGGTCTGCTTCTGTAAATGAAAATATAGATTCTCCTCACCATACTCCTCCTCAAGAGAATTGAATTGAAGCAGTTTTTTTGCTTTTTTTATAGTTTGCAGTTGTTTCTGGGTTGCCTCGTTTGAATCAATAAAAAGACAGTCACATCTGTCATGCCATAAACCCGGCTCTTTAAATGGTGATGGAATTCTCGGAATTCTGCCATTATTAATATCATGGGCAAATGAAATTATCTTTGAATCACCTGCCTGTCGAAAAATGGCTTTCAAGTGGAAAACTGGTACAGTTTCAGATGCTAATATATCTCCAAGGACATTTCCGGGACCGACAGAGGGCAATTGATCAGCGTCTCCTACGAGAACGAGCTGGGCACCTTTGGGAATTGCTGCAAAGAGAGCAGCACTCAAACTGATGTCAAGCATGGAGCATTCATCAACCACAAGGACATCACAACAGAGAGTGTTTTCGCGACATTTCTTGAAGGATCCATTTTGATATTCAAGAAGGCGATGGAGAGTTTTTGCCTCTAGCCCAACGACTTCTTCCATGCGCTGTGCAGCTCTTCCAGTTGGAGCTGCAAGAAGAACGACCTTATCCATGGCAAGAAACAACCTGACAAGGGTTTGGGTGGTGGTGGTTTTTCCACAACCCGGTCCACCAGTGAGGACAGAACAACCATATCCGACAATACATTTAATGGCATTTTCCTGATCCTGACTCAGTGAAAAGTCACGACTATTTCCATATTCAGACAGCCATTTCTCAATTCGGTTTTTATCGGTGTCGAGTCTCCTGCATAGTGATGAGAGATCTTCTGCACAGTTTTTTTCATCAAAGTAGAGTGTTTTTGAGTAATAGCATGCGATCGTTGTCCCATTGAATTGGGGTAAATTTCGTGTTTTAAGCAGACCCGAACTTTGCATACTCTGAAGATACTGCCCAATCTGTGCACTGAGATCAAGATCAAGAAGCTTTCTTATACTCTCGATAATTTGATCAGACTTGAGGTAACAGTGTCCCTGTTCCCTCGACGCAGCAAGAATATGTCTAATGGCAGCAGTAATACGAATAGGAGCGTCCTTTTCTATACCAAAGGACAGTGCTACTTTATCTGCTGAAAAAAATCCTATCCCATAGAAGTCATTGGCTAGTTGATACGGATTGGCGGTGACAATCTCAATCGCCTTTTGGCCATATTTTTTAAAAATACGTACGGCAAAAAGAGTTGAAATACCATGCCCCTGGAGGAAAAGCATGACATCACGAATTGCCCGATGTTCAATCCACGCCGCACTGATGCCCTTAAGCCTTTTGTGAGCAATACCTGGGACCAACAAAAGATCATCAATGGATTCTTCAAATATTTCCAGGGTTTTTGTCCCGAAATGAGTAACGATCCGTTTGGCTGTCTTTGGTCCGACACCTTTAATAAGTCCAGATCCTAGATATTTTTCCAGGGCAGCAGCAGATGCAGGTTTACGTTCCTCTGCATCTGTTGCAGTAAACTGACGACCGAATTTAGGATGATTTGACCAGTACCCCATAAACTTCATGGTTGCCCCGGCAAAAACTTTAGTCTGATGAACAATCACCGTGGAGGCATTAAAATCATTGTAACATTTCACCCTGAGAACACTCCAACCATTGCTTTCGTTATGGAAAGTGACTCGCTCAACAACACCTTGAATTGTTTCAATGTTTGCTGGTATTACCATATGTTGCTTACGCTAAAGTATTGATTTAACATCATAATAAAATTCCTTTTAACAGTAATTCCTACTATACTCTATAGTTACAAGTTTCCAGCAAATTACTTTAAAAAGTTATTAAGTTTTTCATTGACTAGAAATGATTATCATGTCAATAAAGACCATACTTCCAAAGATTATCATCTCTAAATTTGAAGATAGCCCTTGTTTCTACAAAGGGAAATTTTACTGGAAGCAGGACAAACATTATGACATTTCTTGAAGGATTACTCTGGTTGACGTTGAACGTGTATCATGAAGCACGTTCTGAGCCTGAAATCGGGCAGGTAGCGGTGGCTCACGTCACGCTTAACCGTGCGGCCCAAAGAGAACTCAGTATCATGAATGTTGTCAGGCAGCCCTATCAGTTCAGCTGGACAAATCAGAAAAATTCATATATCCCGGAAGACCCACAGGTATTTTTTCAATGTATGAAATCGGTCTATATTGCTTTAAACTCTGCAGATTTCACTGCTGGAGCCACCTACTATCACCTCGACAACATTGAACCCTATTGGGCGTCAAAGTATACCTTCGTAGATCAGTACGGAAGCCACAAGTTCTATAAGCAATAGCCGTAAAGATAAGCAAAGCCTAAAAAGGGGTGATGGAATTTTCCATCACCCCTTTTTTTATCTTATACCCTTCAGACACCAGCTGCTGCTTGCCCAAGGGCATCGCACATCTTCCGCAGTTGTTCATCACTCATTTTGATAGACACTGGATACACAAGTGTCCTTGACATAATATCTGCTGACCGAGGTAAGAGTTCTGGATCATAGACAATTCGTCGTTTCCCTCCGGGTTCTGTAAATGGCCATCCCGATGTAGAAACGGTTGAACCCTCCAGAAGATGTTCCCAACTGGGATAAAAATGCCAGCTGTTCTTACTGAAATTTATAGCCCCAACCCCGTTATCGGCAAGAATACTATTTACTTTTTCACACTGCTCACGACTCTCCAGTATAAAGGCAAAGAAAGTTGCAGTATCACCGCTTTCATCGACAAGAGTTCTGAATTTCACTCCGGGTATTGCAGAAGCAGCCTGCCGAAGTTGTGCCTTATGACTTCTTTGTGCAGCAATCATTGAATCCAGCTTGGCCAACTGGGCAATCCCCATGGCTCCCTGAAGTTCCATCATTCTGTAATTAAAACCGATGAACCTGCGCCCTTCCCCACCACGTCCACCTGGATTAACCACATGGTCATGACCATGATCGTGGTATTCGGACATGGTTCGCCACATCTGTTCATCATTGGTGATAATCATTCCACCTTCTCCGGTGGTCATGGTCTTTACTGAGTCGAAGGAAAATGTGCCGCAGTGTCCGAAGGTTCCAAGATGTTGCCCATTAATCGTCCCGCCTACTGCCTGGGCGGTATCCTCAAGTACCGGAATATTGTGTTCAGCTGCAATTGACACAATTTCTTCAATACGGGCCATCGCGCCCAGCATATGAACCGGAATAATACAGCGGGTTTTATCGGTGATCTTCGTTTTAAGATCTTCAGGATCCATATTTAAGGTTTCATCTACCTCGGTAAAAACAGGAATGGCTCCAATATCAAGAATTGCCTCCCATGTTGCCACAAAGGTAAAGCCCTGAGTAATTACTTCGTCCCCCGGCCCCACTCCTAAAGCAGCGAGAGCTACCTTTAAAGCTGCTGTCCCAGAGGTAACGGCCTGAGCAAAGCCAGCCCCGCAATAGCTTGCAAAATTCTTTTCAAACTGCAGAACTTTATAGACATCCTTTCGTTGTGGACCAAATTCGTATCTAAAAAGGACACCAGTGTCTAAAACCTCATTGATTTCCTTTTTTTCCTCATCTCCAAAGACTTCAAAACCTGGCATAGGATAACTCCTTGTAAACTTTTGATAAGCTCGTGAAAAATATCATTTTTGAAATGGCTAAGAAAAAAACT
>CAZIDU010000093.1:0-17268 GCA_964538055.1 uncultured Desulfocapsa sp.
TGGCCTATATACCCGTTTTCAGACTATAATGAGACTTGCTTCGGGAATTGCTGGAAAAGTTATCGGATTCAAGGGTGGTAAAAAATTTAAGAAGAAATCCGAATGGCTAATTACGAAAAACACACATCCACCCTTGATAACAGAAGAAGTAGGGGAGGCCATTGAAGCTTTAAAGAAAAAAGGCATCAGGGCAAGTAGATATAATAAAAAGAGGGTGTATCTTTTGTCTGGTCTGTTGAAGTGTGCTGATTGTGGGTATAGTTATGTCGGCGATAGAACGACATATCGTTGTAATGCCCAGACTAAGGCTGGTAGTGGTTGTGCTAACAATGGAATCTCTTGTAATAAGGTTGAAGATCCCGTTTTTAGCTTTTTACAGCAGGAAGTTTTGTCGTCTAATTGTGTCTTTGCTATAATTGAGAAAAGTAGGAAGAAATTAACAGGAGGTAATTCTGAGATTGGACTAATATCGGAACGTTTAGCAAAGCTGGATGCTGAGTTTCATAAACTTCTGGATTTGTATCAAGAAGGTTTGATTGATAAGAATGTTTTTGGAGTAAGGGTTGCCCCATTAAACGAGCAAAAAAAGCTTGTAAGCTCTCATTTGGAGGCGTTAAAGACCAGGCAGAGTACTGTTGATGTTCCTGAAAAAGATATCCTCAACGTGATTGCGCATCTCTCAGATGAGCTTAAAAACGCTGATTCAAACATTGTTAAAGCCACTGTAAATGCGCTGATTGATGAAATCTTAGTAGGGCCAAAGAATGGAAAAGGAGAAAGAATGCTTAGTATTAAAGGAAGTTACCTTCCAATAACACGAGCTAATATGGTGACCCCACGGGGAATCGAACCCCGGTTTCCGGCGTGAGAGGCCAGCGTCCTAACCGCTAGACGATGGGGCCATTATTGCGAGTCTTTTTTACCTGACAGCTGCGAGCTTGTCAAGGATTTGTTCAAGTACAAAGGGAATTATTTTTGGATGCAAAACTGGATCAGTTAGAATCCTGATGCGATCTTTTCCCCAAATTCTCTGCATGCAGTTATTTTTTCCGGATTGTTTTTGAGCGCATTCTTGCTATCCACTTTTTTGATGAGTAGAGGGAGGCCATAGCTGAGATCAAGCGTGTCGGTCAGGCATTTAACTGTTAGAACTGAGCCCTCAAAAACTTTTTCACCGCTGGTCGCAGCACAGGAGAGGAGGTGTCCAGTACGCTGAGATTCTGGCCGATATTGGATGCCAAGAAGATATTTCCGGGACCATCTTGCCTGGCAACGATCGATATAGGCTTTGATCTGGGCACTCATTGCATAAAAATAAACAGGACTGACAAAGAAGATACGATTTGCGAGATCACTTTTATCATAGAGCTCGGTCATGTCGTCTTTGATTATGCATTCTCCAGTTTTCGAGCATCCACCGCAGCCAAGGCAGGGGCTGATGTGGAGACCATGTAAATGAATGAATTCCACACTGTTATTTTTGGTTTTGAGTAAACCCTCAGCCACAGCTTTTGCCATGGTCTCGGAATTGCCGTCTTTACGTGGGCTGCCAAGAATAAAAAGATTGTTCGTCACTGTTACTGAGTTCCTTCTGTTTTATTGTCATTGTGCTTGGTGCACCGTCCGAAGAGTTCACATTGTCCATGGAGCCACTTGGCGATATCCTGGGTGAGAAAACGTGGGGCACAACGCCAGGCCCAATTACCCTCTTTCGTTCCAGGGCTGTTCATTTTACAGTCATTCCCAAAGCCAAGAATATCTTGAAGGGGGAAAATGGCATAACGACTGATCGATGAGAGTGCCAGATAAATAAGGTCTCTGTGTATGGTGGAGTCATTGTTTTGAGTATGGTTACAAAAGGAACGAAGTTCATTACGTCCTAATTCTGTAAGTTTATCACTCAGGAACCAACCGACGGTGGTGTCATTGTCGTGGGTTCCGCTGTATATTACGCAATTTTGAGTGTCAAAATTAAAGGGGAGGAAACTGTTTTCTCTATTGCCGTCAAAAGCAAACTGAAGAATTTTCATTCCGGGAAAATCAAGAGCATCACGAAGGGCAATGACTTCAGGGGTGATCTCTCCAAGATCTTCAGCTATAATCTGTAGAGGCCCCAGCGTTTTATAGATTTCTTCAAAGAAATGAATACCCGGTCCCTTGACCCATTTGCCATTCATGGCAGTCTTGTTTTCTGCAGGAATGGCCCAGTAGGATTCAAATCCACGGAAATGATCAACCCTGGCAATGTCTACCATCGTGAAAATTGCACGAAATCGTTCCGTCCACCAGGAGTTGAGTTGTTTTTTGACCTGTTTGTTTGTGCTGTTCCAACGGTAAAGAGGATTTCCCCAGCGTTGACCTGTTTTTGAGAAATAATCGGGAGGGACTCCTGCAACCTCTGTCGGCCTGTGGTTTTCTGGGTTGAGAGCAAATATGGATTGATTGGCCCACACATCAACACTGTCCCATCCAACATAAATTGGAATGTCACCAATAAGCTGAATATCTAATTCCCCGGCTCGTTTTCGAAGATTTTGCCACTGACTGAAAAAGATAAATTGTTCAAATGCAAAATAGTCAATGCGTTCGGTGTGTTTTTCAGCCATCTCCAGAATGCTGGCTCTGTCACGCTGGGCAATTCTCTTGGGCCACTCAAACCATCCTTTTTGATGAAATATCTCTTTAAAAGTCATAAAGAGACAGTAGTCTTCAAGCCATACCGTGGAATGTTTGAATTGCAGGAACTCTGACTTGTCAGTCGCACGATCAAAGTTGTTAAAGGCGAGAGAGAGGAGGTCGTTTTTAAAGCTGGCCACGTCCTTAAAGGCAGTCTGGTACTCTGAAAATGCTGGAATATTTATGTCAGTTGTCTGTAGAAGACCGTCTGAAACCAATAAGTCGAGAGAAATAAGCAGGGGAGATCCGGCAAAAGCGGAGGTGCTCATATAGGGGGAATTGTCAAAAACAGGATTCGTTGGTCCTGTTGGTAGAAACTGCCAGAGTGTTTGTCCTGAGTCATGAAGGAAAGTGAGAAAATTATAGGAAGACACACCTATATCACCAATTCCATGCGGAGAGGGTAGGGAAGAGATATGGGCAAGTATTCCACTTGCGCGTTTGTTAATCGTTGTTATCATAATAGTGTGTATTTACTGATACCCTGTTAAATGAAATATAATAGTGTAGCATGCTGATGCATTTCTTGGCAAATAAGATAATAGTCAGGAAAACCGTAAATAAATTTCCAGTACTGAAAATGGATATTTAATTGCATTCTATGACTGTGTGTTGTATCTTTTAGTGTTGGAAGAGGGATTTGTGAGGCAGCGTTTTGGCTGCCATTTTTTATTAGCATACATATACATCCTTTTTTCGCATCGACAATAAATTATTGTGTTAAGAGTTACTTTGTAATTTTTTAACACTTTTAAAGTTATATAGTTAGGTAAAGGAGTGACCTCCCATTGCAGGCCGAACTTAAAGAAAATCTTCTTAAGGCAGGAAAAGATGATGGGTGTATCAGTTTTACGGAACTGAATAACCTCCTTCCCGAAGAAATAAAAGATCCCGCTGCCATTGAGAAAGTCTTTAATTTTCTTGGTGCTCATAGTATTGAAATCGTTACTCAGGATGAGAAAGGTGGGGAAAAAAGGACTCTATCCGGGGAAGTCTGGAAAGTGCCCGATTCATCGGATGATACAGACCTTGCAGATGATCTCTCTTCTTCCTCACCGGACGATGAAGCCCATGATGGAGAAGAAACCACCACAACCTATCTAAGAGAGATGGGACGTTTTGATCTTCTGACTCCTGATGAAGAGGCAAAGTATTCGAAAACGATCAGGCAGGGATTTGATTCAATTATTGAAGCCATCCGGATTGATCAGTCCGGTGTTAAAGATCTTGATATACTCCGCACTCGTATTGACCTTTGGGAAAAAAGAGATCCAACTCTCAAGCCCAAGAAGCAACAGCTTAATTTTATGCGTTACAGTGTCATCAGTGCTGCTAAAAAGCATTCTGAATGCCGTGACCTGATCGAATTACAAACTAAGCTTGAAGCCTATTCGCGTTCAATCGAAATTGCCAAGGATTCCATGATCCGTGCGAATCTTCGCCTGGTGGTTTCAATTGCAAAACGCTACATGCATCAGGGACTCACCCTTGCCGATCTTATTCAGGAAGGAAATCTGGGGCTTATGCGTGCTGTTTTTCGATTTGACTATACCAAGGGGAATAAGTTTTCAACCTATGCCTCCTGGTGGATTCGCCAAGCCATTACCCGCGCCATTCTTGATAAGACCAGAACTATTCGGTTACCAGTTCATTTCCTTGAACTCAGAAGTCAGTTTTTTAAAGCTTTTTATGCGCTCTATAAAGAGCTTGGCAGAGAGCCGACACCGCTGGAAATATCAAAAAATACTGATCTCCCAATGGATAAGATTCTCGCCATCCTCGAGGCTTCCAGAGAACCAATATCTCTTGAAACTCCTGTCGGTGATGATGATTCCACACTTGGAGACTTCCTTGAAAATCAAGAGTCGCAATCACCTTACGAGGCTGTTCAGAATCGTGAACTTTCCGGTCGGGTGGAAGAAATTCTCTCAACATTGAGTGAACGTGAAGAAAAAATTATACGTCTTCGTTTCGGTATTGGTGAAAAGGCTGAATATACCCTCGAAGAAATCGGGAAGCGGTTTAATGTCTCCCGTGAGCGTATTCGTCAGATTGAGAAAAAAGCTCTCAATCGACTACGCCATTCAAGCCGGCGAGATAAATTAAAGTTCTTTTTGGACTAATTATATAAATATAAGTAGGATACTGGCCGGGAGAACTTCCCGGCCTTTTTTTATGACTATGAAAAATTTTATTGAAAATGCTGGTTTTGGTGACATTCTCGAAAAAGTAGAAGCTGGTGAGCGCTTATCGTGTGATGACGGTGTCCGTCTTTATAACTCCAATGACATTCTGGCTCTCGGCTATATGGCCAATATGGTTCGCAATAGAATGAATGGGGATGATACCTATTATATCTATAATCAGCATATCAACTACTCCAATATATGTACTAATCTCTGTAAGTTCTGTGCCTTTGGTAAAGATAAGGGACATGAACAGGCCTATGAGATGGATCTTGAAACGGTAAAACAGAAGGTCCGCGACCGCCTCGACGAGCCCATTACTGAAATTCATATGGTTGGAGGCATTCACCCCGATCTCCCATTTTCATATTATACTGATTTATTAAAGGGGATTAAAGAAGTTCGCCCCGATGTTCATATTCAGGCCTTTACCTGTGTCGAGATTGCCCACCTTGCCGGTCTTGCTGATAAACCCGTTGGTGAAACACTCGAATTATTAAAAGATGCCGGACTTGGTTCTATTCCTGGAGGGGGAGCAGAGGTATTTGCCCCAAGAATCCGGGAACTCACCTGTGAGAAAAAACTTCCCGGAAAAGATTGGATAGAGGTCGCAAAGGTTGCTCATAGGCATGGTTTACATACCAATGCCACCATGTTGTACGGTCATATTGAAACCATGGCTGAACGTGTTGAGCACCTTGATGCGTTGCGACTCGCTCAGGATGAAACCAAGGGCTTCCTTGCCTTTATCCCTCTGGCATTCCATCCCAAAAATACCGAAATGTCCAATATCTCCAAAACCACCGGTATCGATGATCTGAAAAATATAGCTGTTGCCAGGCTGATGCTTGATAATTTCCCTCATATTAAAGCCTACTGGGTTATGATTGGCCCCAAGGTTGCCCAGATTGCTCTTTCTTTTGGTGCCGATGATATGGATGGTACGGTGAAGGAAGAAGTTATTACCCATATGGCAGGTGCCGAAACTGAACAGGCAATAGGTTCGACCACACTGGTGAAGTTGATTCAAGAAGCCGGTCGCACAGCCATTGAACGAGATACCCTATATAAGACTATCCGGGTTCACGAATAAGCAGATCAGGTGATAGCCATGCAAGAAAAGAGTTTCAATACTATTAGTGAGAGGATATTGGCGGGTGGCAGGCTCAGCGATGATGAATTCATAGAACTTCATGAGACTGGCGATCTGTATCAGCTTGGTTTTCTCGCCAATGCTATCAGGGAAAAACTCCATCCCGAAAAAAATGTTACCTATGTAATTGATCGTAACATCAATTATACAGATATCTGTGTCTCTGCCTGTAAATTTTGTGCTTTTTTCAAGGCTCCTGAAGACAAAGATGGCTATCTCCTGACGAAGGATGAACTGGCCCTTAAAATCCGGGAAACCCAGGATCTGGGTGGTACTCAAATTCTTCTTCAAGGTGGCCTTCACCCCGACCTGCAAATCGAATACTATGAGGATATGCTCCGCTTTATGAAGGAGACCGGGATTCATGTCCATGGCTTCTCGCCTCCTGAAATTCATCATTTCGCCAAGGTCTCAAAGCTCTCCATTGCTGAAGTTATCAGCCGCTTGATTGTAGCCGGACTCGATTCCATTCCCGGCGGTGGTGCTGAAATTCTTTCTGACAGGGTCCGTGACTTCACTGCTCCTCTAAAAGGTACTGCCGATAATTGGATTGAAGTAATGGAAGAGGCTCATAAACAGGGGCTTCGTACCACGGCAACCATGATGTTTGGCCATGTTGAGACCGTTTCCGAACGTCTTGAACATCTCCGTCGTCTCCGGGAATTACAGGATCGCACCAAGGGCTTCACAGCCTTTATCCCCTGGCCTTTTCAACCGGACCATACAGCACTTGTGGCACAGGTCCCCATTGAAAAGACCACAGGGTATGGATATTTACGAATGCTCGCGCTTTCTCGTATTTATCTCGATAACTTCGAAAATGTTCAGGCTTCATGGGTAACTCAAGGACCTAAAATTGCCCAGCTATCCCTTTACTTCGGGGCCAATGATTTCGGCTCCACCATGATTGAAGAAAATGTTGTTGCAGCAGCCGGCATCAGTTTCAGGCTGTCGGAAAAAGAGATTAAAGAACTGGTCGTTGATGCCGGATTCACGCCCAGACAGCGTTTGATGGATTACAGCCTCGTTGGTTGAGCATTTGTTGTGTCTCCTTCTGTATCCAATTTAGCTCTCCACCTTTTCAGGGCTCCATGGGTGGTTCCCGTCACCTCTGCAGTACTTCCGGACGGTGCCGTTGTCATGAATCATGACACCATTGTAGAAGTTGGCCTCTACTCTGATCTATGTCAACGCTTTCCCGATATCCCCGTTACTGAATGTTCGGGGGTTATTCTCCCAGCCCTCGTAAACGCGCATATTCATCTTGATCTTTCTGTTTATGGTCCGGTGCCTCAGGAACCCACTGCAGGTACCATGTGTGACTGGATTTCTGCCCTTCTTAAAAAACGTTTTAACTCAAATTATTCTGATCAGGAAATACGCTCTGCTGCTCAAAAAGTCGCCCTGGCTCAGTACGAATCCGGTGTCGGCCTGATGCTTGATATTGGCAACATCGACCTTGGCAAATTTGAATCCTGCCCAGCGGAAATAATATCACTTTTAGAAATGCTAGGCCCCTCAAAGGAGGCCGCGCAAACTACTATAACTGCAATCTCTGACCTTTCCGATGACAGGATGGTAACTGGGCATGCCCCTTACTCAACAACTCCTGACCTCCTCAGCTATATAAAAAAAAGATGTACTGCGCAGAATGGTATTTTCTCACTGCATCTTGCTGAAAATCCAGATGAATCCCTTTTATTTACTTATGGAACAGGGTGTTTTTCACATTTTTTAAAGGAAAGGGGAGTCGTCAGTGACACTTTCCCGGTTCTTGAAATTGACAGCACAGGCGTGGTGGGGTACTTACATAAAAGAGGAATTTTCGATGAAAAAACGCTCTGTATCCATTGTGTTCATATAGGCGATGAGGAAATTAAGATTCTTGCAGAGTCACAGGCTCATGTCTGTCTCTGTCCAGGAAGTAACAGCTTTCTGTCGGTTGGATGTGCCCCGCTTGAGAAGTTTTTAGACCTCAATATGCTCCCGGCAATCGGTACAGATTCCATCACTTCTAATCCCAGGCTTGATTTGTGGCATGAAATGGCACTGTTGAGGGAGTATTATCCCACTGTTCCCGCTGAAACCATACTCTCCATGGCAACGCTTGGTGGTGCCTTGGCGATGCATCGTGACAGCGATTTTGGCAGCCTTGAAAAAGGACGAAGATCGACTATTCTTCACCTGCGTTCACCTCAATATGAGAAGGCTGAAAATGCTCAGCAACTCGTTGAGCTTGTAATATCTGGAGGTCGTCCAGATTCAATCGACTGGCTATCTGTTTCTAGGTAAAAAGTACCTGAAGAATCTTGAGGATAATGGAACTATGAGTGGAGTCCGTATTGGAATGGTGAATTTTATAAACACCGCTCCGATTTATGAAACTTGGAAAACCCGTGCTCATCCTGCAGACTGGAAGGTCGTTGAAGCACCGCCTTCCACCCTGAACAGGATGCTTGCCGCAGGTGAGCTTGATCTTGGTTTCGTCTCCTCCTATGAGTATGGGGTTCGTCCCCAGAAATATCGCATCCTCTCGGATCTCTCCATCAGCGCTAATGGTTCCGTGGGCTCTGTTTTTCTTTTCTCACGTGTTAAACCTGATTTACTCGGTGACCATACCGTATTGCTCAGCGGACAGTCTGAAACATCCACCAGTCTCGTTAAAATTATTCTTGAGGAATTCTTTCACGTCAGGCCCGCCTATGAAGTGGGTGATGTGAATGGAAAGAAGGCCTCACGGGCAGGTGCAATTCTGGCTATTGGTGATGAGGCATTACGATTATCAGCCGAAAATGAATTTCCATTTAAACTTGATCTTGCCGAGGTCTGGTGTCAATTTACAAACCTTCCCTTTGTTTTTGCTGTTTGTGCAGCACGAGAGGAGTTTTGCAGAAAATCACCCGATATTGTTGCAGCAATTCATCGTGAATTTTTATACTGCAGAGGCGAGGGAAGAGTGCAACTTGAATCTATCTGCCAAAGAGTGGCCCCACGTATTCCCATGCATCCCGATGAATGTTACGTATATCTTCGAGCTATAGAGTACGATCTCGGAAAGAATAAGCAGGTGGCTCTTGAAAAGTTTTTCACCTATTTGATTGATAGAAAAGAGGCTTCAGCTCTCTCTGTCCCTCTCAATATTTTCGATAATCAGTGAAGTAAAATGAAAAAAATTCTAGTGGCAATAACCGGCGCTTCCGCAATGCTTTATCTACAGTCCTTTCTTGAAATGCTTCAGGAGGAGGAGGTTGTGGTTCATGGAATCTGTTCCGAGTCCGGTGAAAAAGTTCTTGAAATTGAACATGATTCTACTCCGGAAAATCTTCCAGCCGTGAGTAAATGGTTTAGTTGTCAAGATTTCGCGGCCGCTCCGGCCTCCGGGTCAGCCGGATACGATGCCATGGTTATTATTCCTTGTTCCATGGGAACGCTTGCCTCAATAGCCTCCGGGATAACAGGAAACCTTGTTCATCGCGCAGCCGATGTTATGCTCAAAGAAAAGAAAAAACTCCTTCTTGTTACCAGAGAAACACCATTAAACCGGACACATTTAAAAAATATGCTGGCCGCCCATGATGCCGGAGCTGTGATCTGTCCGCCCCATCCCGGTTTCTATCTAAAACCTGAAAATTTAGAAGAGGCGGCCCTTACTTTTTCATGGCGGCTTGGCGATCAGCTGGGTCTCAGTATGAAGAATAGAAAGCGCTGGGGAGATGAGGCCTAATGTTTCAAAAAATCACTGTTCTCCTCGAGATGATCAAATTCAAATTGACCATCTTTGCCATGCCCTTTGCCTTTATGGGTGCCTTTTTGGCGGAACGCGGCGTACCAAATGGCCGTACATTTTTGTTGGTGGTGCTTGCCATGGTGGGGGCGAGAACTTGTGCCATGGGCTTTAATCGCATCGTCGATGCCAGGTTCGATAAAGCTAACCCCCGCACCGCAGAACGTGCCATCCCATCTGGGGCTGTAAGTAGTCTTGAAGCGTGGAGTATGGTGATAGCTGCTGGTGTGCTCTTCTTTTATGCTGCCTGGTCACTTAATCCCTTAACCCTCAAACTTGCACCATTTGCACTCGGTCTCACACTTTTCTATTCCCTCACCAAAAGATTCACTTCATTTTGTCACCTGATATTAGGTGTTGCTCTTGCCTTTTCACCATTGGGAGGCTGGGTCGCGGTCCAGGGGAGTTTAACAAGTTATCCCTGGTCCCTTTCATTGGGAGTACTTTTCTGGGTTGCCGGTTTTGATACTATTTATGCCTGTCTCGATGCTGATTTCGATAAAAAAGCGGGTCTCCACTCCATGCCTTCAAAACTTGGACAACGCAATGCCTTTCGTCTTGCGTTTATCTTTCATATAGTTGCATTCTGTCTCTTTGCCTATACGGGAGTACAGGCTGGCTTGAATGTTGTCTACTATATTGGAGTTCTGGTTGCCGCAGGAGTTCTTTTTTATCAACATAAGCTTGTCAACCCCGATGACCTCTCGAAGATCAAAGGGTCCTTTTTCTCCATGAATGGCATAATTAGTTTGGTTTTGTTCATCGCAACATGGTTCTCTTTGATTATTGAAAAAGTAGGATGAATTTTTTTTTCTCTTTCTGCTTCCTCTTCTGTTTCACCATTAGCTTGGGCACAGAGAGCAGGGCTGCGACATATCCGGAAGGCGAAGTTGACGATGATATCGTAAAGGCTATATATCAGGGTGGTGAAGCATTAAAATACAAAATTTCATGGACCGGTGGCCTCAAGATAGGTGAGCTTCAAATTGAAGTCCTAAAAGTTGCCGATAAGGAAAATGTTTTTGAACTGAGAGCACGGGTTAAAGATTCAGGACTGTTTCACTTGTTCTATCCGGTAAATGATAGTTTCAGCACCATAGTGGAAGGAGAGAAACGCTTGCCAGTAAGCTATGAAGTTATTCAGAAAGAGGGGAAAGACTATACAGCCAGACGGCATACTGAATATGATCAGCAAGCAGGAAAAATTCGCTACCACAAAAATGAAAAGACTCCAGTTAATTATAGTGTGGATGGAGTAGTACACAATGAGTTTTCGTCATTCTTTTTTACCCGTATTATGAAGCTTGAAGCTGCTCATCCTGCCACTGTCCCAACATTTGCCGATGGAAAACGACACGAGGTAGTGGTACGAACAGGAGCTGAAACCAGGATTAAAAAAACAATCCTGGGGGATGTCAATGTGATCCCGGTGGCTCCCATAATGAAATTCAAAGGACTCTATGACAAGGATGGTGATACCGTTATCTGGTTCACTAATGATGAATGCCGTATCCCCGTTCGTATGAATTCCAAAATCCTTATCGGATCACTTACTGCAGAACTTGTTTCCTATTCAAATCCACACTGTAAGGACCAGAGCAGGTATCATATGAAGAAAGCAGACAGCTCTGTAAACCAGCAACATCTTGAACTTGGCGACTGAATTCTCTCCAGTACTCTTTTGTATATTGATTATATCCCAAAAGTGTTTATATTCTGCCACGCAATCTGTGAAGCAAAACTAAAGATAAACCATAAATTAAATGATACATTAGGAGAATAGCATGAAACTGATTCTTTTAGGCGCTCCCGGCGCTGGTAAAGGTACTGTCGCAAAATTACTCACCGCCGTTGACGGGTCCGTTCAGATTTCCACTGGAGATATTCTTCGTGGTGCGGTCACCGCTGGCACTGAGCTTGGTAAAGAGGCCCAAGGGTACATGACCCGGGGTGATCTTGTTCCAGATTCACTGATCATGGGAATCATGGAGAGCCGTCTTCAGGAGCCTGATTGTGCAAAGGGGTTCTTACTTGATGGTTTTCCTCGTACCATTCCACAGGCCGAAGAACTTACTGCACTTCTTGAAAAACTTGATATTAAACTTGATATGGCCGTTGAAATCGATGTACCCAAGGATATTATTCTTGATCGCCTCTGTACCCGTCGCACCTGTGAAAACCCCGATTGCCAGGCCATTTATAATGTGAAATCCAATCCTCCGAAAGTAGAAGGGATTTGTGACAAATGTGGAGCAAAGGCAATCCAGCGTGAAGATGAGACCGAAGAGGCCATTAGTCACCGCCTTGCAACCTATAATGAGAAGACTTCACCTCTCATCGGTTTTTACAAAGATGCCGGATTACTTTTGAGTGTTCCTGCGACTTCAAGTGATGCTGTGATCGCTGGTGTGAAAGAAAAACTCGGTCTGTAATTCATTACTGTTATGTTTTAATGGGGGAGAGAGAACCACAGGTTTTCCCTCCCCTTTCTTTATCCTAAGGAGAATGTAAATGAGCGAGTCGGTATTAGAAACAAATTATGAAGGTCTCGAGCTTGTCCATCGCGGGAAAGTACGTGACATGTACGCCATCCCAGGACATGATGATAAACTGCTGATGGTGGCCACCGATCGTATTTCCGCCTTTGATGTGGTAATCGACGCAATCCCGGGCAAGGGGAAGGTGTTAACTCAGCTGTCACTCTTCTGGTTTGATCTGCTTGGTGATGTTGTTGATAACCATCTTATTACAGCTGATGTGAACGAATACCCTGAAGCCTGCCAACCATATGCTTCGGAGCTTGATGGCCGGTCAATGCTTGTCCACAAAACAAAGCCCCTGAGTGTTGAATGTATTGTTCGTGGATATATCTCCGGGTCTTTCTGGAAGGCATACCAAAAAAATACCACTGTCTGTGGTTTCGCATTCCCTGACAATTTGCAGGAATCTGATAAACTGCCCGAGGTGCTTTTCACTCCTTCAACGAAGGCTGATATTGGCGATCACGATGAGAATATCTCCGTGAGTGCCATGGAAGAGCTGCTCGGCAAGGAACAGACGCAAAAGATTTCCGATATCAGTATAGAGCTCTATAGCAGGGCTGCTGATTTTGCCAGATCTAAAGGAATCATTATAGCTGATACCAAATTTGAACTTGGACTGCTCGGTAAAGAGAAAAAGCTTATTCTGATTGATGAGGTTTTGACCCCGGATTCATCACGATTCTGGCCACTTGATCAGTACACACCTGGAAAAGGTCAACCGAGTTTTGATAAACAGTTTCTGCGCGACTACTTATCAACGCTTGATTGGGATAAGAATCCACCAGCGCCTGAAGTTCCTCAGGATATTATTGATAAAACAAAGGCGCGTTACGAAGAAGCACTGGAAAAAATCACCAAGGGCTAATACTCCTGTCCTGGCTGGCATTTCATCCGGAATGTGAGTCAGGTTCAGAAAAAAATCAGAATAATTAGGCCTCTTCCCGGAGGGCTATCTTCCCACTAATTCACGAATGATGCTGACAAGCTTTATAAATGGAATGGGTTTTGTCAGGTAGTCGTTCATTCCTGCCGCGTTGCATTTAGCCTCAAAGTCTGTGGTGGCCTGGGCCGTGAGCGCAACTATGGGGATTGGACTTTGCTTTGATTCTTTTTCTTTCTGCCTGATAATTTTTGTAGCTTCCAGCCCGTTTATAACAGGCATTCGGATATCCATAAGGATGAGATTTGCATCTTCTCTTTCCATCACATCAAGTAATTCCTGTCCATTCGCACACACTGTAACACTGCAGCCCTGTTCTTCAAGGTAGGCAGAAATGATACGCTGGTTGATGAATTCATCTTCGGCTAGAAAAATCCGGATTCCATCGAGTGTTTTTAATTGAAGTGGTGTGTCAGTCTGTTCTGCTAATTCAGGTGTCTTACTGGTGTCTTTATTACAGACTATGGTGAAGCAAAACGTAGAGCCCTTCCTGTCACTTTCAGCAAGCCATAACTTGCCATTCATATGTTGAACAAATTCGGCACTTATGGCAAGGCCAAGGCCTGTTCCTTCAATGATCCGATCTTTTTTGATATCGCCTCGATCAAATGCGTCGAATATCGTCTGCCTGGCATCATCGGAAACACCATTGCCCTTATCCTTCACGCTAAAAAGTAGTTCTACTTCTGTTTCAGAGGGACTTGCTTGTAAATCTACCTGTAACTCAATGATACCCTGTTTGCTGAACTTAATGCTGTTGTTGATGAGATTGATCAGTATTTG
Source organism: uncultured Desulfocapsa sp. (assembly GCA_964538055.1). Lineage (GTDB taxonomy): Bacteria > Desulfobacterota > Desulfobulbia > Desulfobulbales > Desulfocapsaceae > Desulfocapsa. The sequence goes on from CAZIDU010000093.1 coordinate 14,066, forward strand.
TCTGATACGACCACCATCCCCAACAAGTTCATCGGGAATATCAGTTGCCAGTTGGGATTTGATAAGTATGTCTTTATTGTCAGTCTGAATCTGCATCATTTCAACTACTTCGGTTATTAGCTGAGAGAGGGAAAAGGAGAGATGATGCAATTTGAATTTTCCACATTCAATCTGGGAGAGGTCTAAGATTGAGTCGACAACCGTGTGGAGACGCTGTCCTGACGCTGTAGTCATTGAAAGTAACTGTCTTTGTTCTGCATCAAGAGAGCCTTTACCAAGCAGTTCAAGCATTCCAATCATACCATGCAATGGCGTTCTGATTTCATGACTCATATTAGCTAGAAATATAGATTTGGCCTGACTGGCTTTTTCAGCATCGATCTTTGCCTGAATGGCATTTTTTTCCTCACGACGCCGGAGTTTGACCTCCTTTTCAAGAGAGGTGTTGGCCTCCTGAAGGTGTAAATTCATTGTGTTCATTGCTCTTGCTAAATCCTGAAATTCAGCATCAGCGGGAGAAGATATGTCGACAGCTTTTCCCTGCAGCATGGTGGCGGCCTCGTTGGCAAGAAGCTGCAGAGGTTCTATGATCTTCTTGTTGGTTGTCCAGCCTATGAGTACTGAAAGAAGAAGGAGCAGCAGAACAAACAAGCCGAGCAGCATGATAGGGAGTGATTCAGAACTCCCTGATTTTGCGGAATCAATTTTTGCTATGATGCTAAAGTTCTGGCCGTGAAAAGAAAGTGAGGACGATACGGAAATATATCGGTTATTATTAATCACAACGGTGCCGTTCCACTCCTGATCCTTTGGAAAAGAGGTATAGGATGGCTCACCCTGTGGAGTTTCGGCAAGAACAGTTCCTTCTTGATTCAGTACTAGAACACTTGTATTCTTGGGAAGAACCGTTGCTGCAACAAGCTGCTGGAACGGGTCGTAGGGAACGAGGGCTGAAAGGACACCGATACTATAGGAGTTGTCGAGAAATTGAACTGGTTGGGAAATAGCCAATGCTGGAACATCGTCGTCCATGCGTAGCTCAGAAACAAATGGGGCACCGGAGTAATACGAGGCCTCAAAGAGTTCACTGTTGTCAGTGAAAAACTCAGGGACTGTTTGCTTTTCAATGGTGGAAACGGAACTCTGAATATTCCCATTGATATCATAAAAGACGATGGCTGAAAATGCTGAGGTATTATTTTTAAGGGTTTTAAGGAGATTATATCGTTGATAATCCTTCTGAGCCATTCTTTCAATTTGCTGACCTGCGATTTCAAGATCATGAAGAATGGTGTGTAAGAAAATTGATATCTGAGCGTTAATGTTCTCGCATACAGTTTGCAGTTGCAGGTTTACGTGGTTTTTTCTGGATTGATGATTCTGATAAAAGAAAAACGCCCCCATAAGTAACGCTTGCATAAGGGTTACAGCAATAAATATAGAAAGAATGCGAGTACGTATTGTTATGCGCATTTATTGATAATTCAGGAAATTTAAATTAATTGAATTGTGAAAATATAAAAGCATTATCATTATACAGATCCTTTAGAGAATGTCTAATGAAATCAGTAGGAGAGATCGGAGGCTGCTATTGCCAGTGACTTTAAATATTGGGAAAGAGTACTCTGATCAAAATATATAGTCTTAATTCTCTCACTGTGCTTGGTGATATCCGACTTTTGGATGTGACTCAGTAATGTGGGTTTGGCAGGGATGGTTTAGGGATTAGGCACAGACTTCTCCATGCATAATTGTATATTGATTATTTTTTGTTTAATTCGGCAATTTCAGGATAGTATTTGGTTAAACAATTTGGACAGCAGCCATGACTGAATGTAGCTTCGGAATGTTCAGAGATATATTGTTCAAGTTGATTCCATGAACCCTTGTCGTCTCTAATTTCTTTGCAATGCATACAGATTGGTATAAGGCCACTGAGTGTTTTTATCTCTTCTTCAGCTTTTTCGCGCAGTCTAATTGCACCTTTAAGTTCAAGAAGTAAAGCATCTCTTGATGTTATGGTTTCTTGGATATTTTGGGCCATTGTATTAATTGATTTTGCTAATAAACCAATTTCGTCATTTGAGAGAACCTCGGTCCTGGAATTAAGACTTCCTTCGCCAATGGATTGAGCAGTGATTGCAAGTTCAGTTATAGATTTGACCTTTTTTTTGCCTAAGAAAAAAGCAACAACAGTAGTTAGAAATGTGCTAATAATACCAATAATAACAATAAATATAAGTATTTGGTGGGCTCTCCCAAGGGCACTTTCCTTGTTGAGAAAAATGACAGCATGCCATCCTTCACCTGCATTCCCCTTAATGTGATCAATTGACTCTTTACTGCCTCCAAAGCCAAATAAGGATGAGCCCATAGTTACTGGGATAGGAGCAACAGCCGTAAGATGGTTTTCGTTGTTTTTCGTAATGATTGTGGCGTCAATAGATTTTTGCTGTAATAATTCAATGAGATTTCTGCTAACCTCAGTTGATAAAGGTGTGGCTCCTTGCTCGATCACTATAAGACCACCCGTGCGCACAATTTTTAATTTTCCAAAATGGCGACTGTTAAAATTATGGATGAGATCACTCAAGACCCCTCCGATATTAATGTTACATTTTAAGATTCCAATTATCTTGTTTTGATCCATAATTGGAATAACCACCCCTAACACATATCCTTTTACGCTCGTGTCAAAGCCGCGATCATCCAGGAAAATTCTCCCTTTGTCATCATCAAAGGCAGCCTTCCACCAATATTTATGGGAATGAGCAAGTGTGGTCAGTTTGCCTGTTGTGGCAATCATGGCACCATAACGGTTTGTAAGAAATATTTCTCCATACTCTCCTGCTAAGAGGCTTTGCTGGTGTTTGAGATACTCTGCGACAGGGTTAGTCATATAGGCGCTCACAAAATGGGATTGGATGTCAATTGATTGCATCCATTGCTGGTTAAGCGTATCAATTTTTTCTTTTCGAGCATCCTTATCCAATGAAGCAAACTCATAATTGCTTTTTAATAGAGCATCTTTGATGGTTGGAGCTGAGGAAAGTGTGGTGGCAGTTGTTACTTTTCCTTCGAGATGGGAATTTAAATGCAGAGAAACTTCTTCAGAAATGTTTTTAAGATTTCGAAGTTGCGATTTAAGAACCTGAATTCAAGTGATAAGTGCATAGCCCATTATTTTTTGGACATTAACGCCT
>CAZIDU010000094.1:0-16920 GCA_964538055.1 uncultured Desulfocapsa sp.
GTGTGGTGACTATAATTCGCACACTTTTAGTGTCTACTTTTAATCTACCACTCCAGTTGCAGCACTGGAAAAGTTAGCGAGTACATTTTGTACTTTCTTTATAACTTCGAGGCATCCTTTGGTATTATGACGTTTCGCCAAATATTCAGGTTCGTTATAAGAAAACCAGACCTGTCCCGCGTCATCTTCCCAGATTAAAGCTTTTTGAGGAAGATCGATGGCCATGGTTTGACTGCATTGCATGAGTGGTGTTCCCACCTTAGGATTACCAAAAATAATTAATTCTGTTGGCCGAAGCTCTTTGCCAACCTTCTCGGCTCCTGCGGTATGATTAATTCTAGCAAAGAGGGTCATCCCTTTTTGCTGCACTATGTTTTCCAGACGATCCGCTGTCTCCTTTACAGTGTGACTACTTTTGGCGCTAACAAGACCGTTATCAGCAGCAACAGCCATCGAAGAAAAGAAAAAAATTGAAATAATGCTGAGAATGAATGTACGCATGTTTTGTTCTCCATTAGAAAAAACAGGTTTAAACTACACAGTATACGTCGTTGAGGAGACATTTCCGCCACTACCGATCCAATCAGTATGAAAAAACTCACCACGTGGTTTGTCTACTCGTTCATAGGTATGAGCCCCAAAATAGTCCCGCTGGGCCTGAAGAAGGTTAGCCGGAAGCCGTGCACTGCGATAGCCGTCATAATAGGAAAGTCCTGCGGAAATCGCTGGTGTCGGAATACCGAGCTCAATGGCCTTTACCGCAATCCTGCGCCATCCTGCCTGAGCGGCATGGATAGCAGAGCGGAAAAAATCGTCAAGCAGCAGGTTTTCCAAGTCTGGATTGGTGTCAAAGGCCTGTTTAATATTGGCAAGAAAGGCGCTGCGGATAATACAGCCGCCCCTCCACATAAGGGCGATACTGCCATACTGCAGGTTCCAACCATATTCTTTTGCAGCTTCCCTTAGCAGCATGTAGCCTTGGGCGTAGGAAATAATCTTGGCAGCGTACAGGGCGTCATGCATATCACCAACCAACTCTTTTGTGTCACCATCATAAACAGAAATCGGTCCTTCAAGCATGGTAGCTGCCTTCACGCGTTCCGTTTTCATAGCGGACAGACAGCGGGCAAACACGGCTTCACTGATCAGTGTCAGAGGGATTCCTAGATCAAGGGCATTGATCCCTGTCCATTTACCGGTACCTTTCTGACCGGCAGTATCAAGAATTTTTTCCGTTAAGGGCAAACCATCTTCATCTTTGAAGCCCAGGATATCTGAGGTGATCTCTATTAGATAGGAGTCCAGTAACCCCTTGTTCCAACGACTAAAGACCTCCTGCATATCATCCTCATTTATGCCAAGGCCGCGACGCATGAAATCATAGGCCTCGCAGATGAGCTGCATATCGCCATATTCTATGCCGTTATGCACCATCTTCACAAAGTGTCCGGCACCTCCCTCACCTACCCAGTCACAGCATGGCTGGCCATCGACCTTGGCGGCTATGGACTGGAAAATATCTTTCACGTGAGGCCATGCCTTAAGATTTCCACCCGGCATGATAGATGGCCCTTTACGGGCGCCCTCTTCTCCGCCGGAAATACCGGTACCAATATAGAGGATTCCTTTTTCAGCTAAAGAATTTGTGCGACGATCGGTATCACTATAAAGAGAGTTTCCGCCATCAATGATGATGTCACCGGTATCCAGATGGGGCAGCAACTGCTCAATAAAATTATCAACCACCGAACCGGCCTTGACCATCAGCATCACCCGACGCGGTTTTTTTAATGTACCCACTAATTCCTCGATGGAATGGGTGCCGATGATATTCGTTCCCTTGGCACGACCCTCCATAAAATAATCAACCTTTGATGTCGTGCGATTATACACGGCAACGGTGTAGTCGTGATCGTTGATATTCAGTACCAGGTTCTGTCCCATGACAGCTAGGCCGATTAAGCCGATATCTGCTTCAGACATTTTTCTCTCCTTATTTGAAATATCCAGATCTTCCTTTGCCACAAAGGGTTCCTCTGCTGTGCATCACTTCAGTAATTACTTAGCCTGTGGCGGCATAATATCGCAGGGGATACGCAGTGAATCGGCAATGGAATTGAAACTGCTGAACAGCTCCACCACTTTTTTGACTTCATTTACTTCTTCTTGACTGGCCCCGCTCATCAAGGCCACACCTTCATGGGCCAGTGAGCAATACTCGCAACCATTCACCAGAGAGACGGTCATGGCGATAAGCTCCTTGGTCTTGCGATCTAGTGTGCCTTCCTCAATCATGATCTTTTTTTCGCGCTGCCAGTTCATTTCAAGCCACTCCGGATCGACTGCTGCCTGAGCTTTGAAAAAATTCGGCACCATGCCGAATGCCTCCTCTATCTCCTGATAAATATGTTTCGCCTTACCTGTGGCATCTTGTTCGGATAAAAGTGCGTTCATGGATTGTTTCTCCTTTGTAAAAAAGATTAGAATAGTTATTTGTTATGAACCAGGGAATAGGGTTATTCTATAATCCATTGTCTACCATCTTGTTCGATAAAACGAGTGCCTGCTTCTGGCCCCCATCCGCCGGCACTATATATTTCCAGCAGTTTATCATTCTCTTGCTGGCTTCCTCTTTCCGATTGTTTGAGAACAGGATTGAGCAACTTCCAGGATGTTTCCATGCCATCTTTTCTCCAGTACAGCGTCTGATCTCCAAGCATGCAATCCAGGATGAGCGTGGAATAATCTTCATCCATTTTTGAACCAAATGTCTTTCTGTAGTCCAATTCCATCTTTAGTGGTGCCAGGCACATTTTTGATCCCGGGACCTTTGCCTGGAAGAGCAAAGAGGTTCCCTGCTGCGGCTGCAGATCAAAAATAAGCACATTGGGGGAAGGTGTTGATCCCTGCCAGTTTTTGGAAAACATACTGTGGGGAACCTTTTTGAAGATCACACTAATTCGGGTCAGCTTTTTTCCAAGTCGCTTCCCAGCCTGCACGTAAAATGGTACATCTTTCCAGCGTGGATTATCCACCAACAACTTCATGGCAAAATATGTTTCGGTGGATGAAGTTGCGGCCACCCCCTTTTCTTCTCTGTATGATTTCAGATCTGACGTACCGCTCTTCCCGCTTCCATATTGCCCTCTAATCAGTTGTCCTTGCAGAGTTTCCATAGCAAAGGGGCGAATTGCTTTCATGAACTTGACCTTTTCATCCCGCACGCTGTCAGCAGAGAGATCCACCGGCTGCTCCATGCCCACCAGCGCCGCCAGCTGCAGTATGTGATTTTGAAACATATCACGCAGCAGGCCAGCCTGTTCAAAATATCCGGCCCGATGCCCGACCCCGAGTTCCTCAGCCACTGTAATTTGTACATGGTCAATATATTCCCGGTTCCAGGCTGGCTCAAAGAGCTGATTGGCAAATCTGAACATCAGTATATTCTGCACAGTCTCTTTACCAAGGTAATGATCTATCCGGTATATCTGTTCATCAGTTAGATATTCCAGCATAGTTTTATTTAATTGGAGCGCACTCTCAAGATCTCGGCCAAATGGTTTTTCAACAATCACTCGTTGAAAAGGTGCTGCATTCTGTTCCCTGTGCACCAGGCCATTTTTTCCCAGGAACGAGACAATGTTCGCATAGAGTGTTGGTGGGGTTGCAATATGATATACAAGGTTGCCGTTCGTGACAAATCTATGGGCTAGCTCTTCCAGCCTGCTTTTAAGCTGCAAATAGTCGTCATCCTGATCATAACTCCCTGCAACATAGAAGCAGCGTCTGGCAAAATCTTCGAATTCAGATTCCAGGGTATCTCCATACACCTGTTTGATCGAATCTATAATCTTTAGCCTGAAGAGCTCATCGTCCATTTTGGAACGGGCAAAGCCGACAACAAAAAATGCATCCGGGACCTTTTTGGCCTTAACCAGAGAAAAAACCGCCGGTATCAATTTGCGATGGCTAAGATCGCCTGAAGCACCGAAGATCACATATCCACAGGGGCCGCCTGCCACAATTTCGCAGGACTCAGTGGTGTTTGCATAACCTAACGTGTTTTCCATATCAAACCTCCTGAAATGCTATCCCTTCACTTTTTCGATCTCTGTTCCTGCATCGACCTGTAAATCATAATGACGCTTGATAAGGTTTGCCACCAGACCCGTCCAGCCAGTCTGATGAGTAGCCCCCAGCCCAAGACCTGTTTCTGCGTGGAAATATTCGTGGTACAGTCGCAGGTCCTGCCAGTTGGAGTCGTGCTGAAAAGGACTGTCCTCTGGCAAAGACGCGACACGACCATTCTCATCGCGGCGAAAAAGATTGATTAACCGTTCGGCAATCAAATTAGAGACTTCTCTTAAATTGACTTCCCGGGAATCTTTTCCCGACGTGTACACCGTAAAGTTAGGACCAAGAAATCGGTGGAATTTTGTCAGGGCCTGTATAATGGAGTAATTGATCGGCATCCACACCGGACCGCGCCAGTTGGAATTGCCCCCAAAAAGAGAGGACTGCGACTCTCCCGGTTCATACTCTATAAGCGCCTCCCCTATCCCTGGCAGCGTCCCAAGATCCCGCTGTTCAGCATGGATTCTGCTCAGGCCACGGATGCCATGATCCGAGAGAAACTCGTGCTCGTTGAGCAGCCGTTTGAGAATATGGGGGATCATGGTGTGATCCACCAGAGACAGCAGCCGTTCGCCGTGGTCGTTGCTATGAAAGGGACAAGCACAGATGGTATGGCCATCAAACATGCCACCCATGTGACTATCAAGCAGGGCCTTAAAGCGCGGAACGCTTTCAAGAATCTCTGCTGTTACGATCTCACTGGCAAATAGAGGGATAAGCCCCACATAGGAATAGACATCGATGTGATGCGACTTGCCATCCGGGGTGACAAGAAGATCCTTGAAGAAGCCTTCCTGGGCATCCCAGAGTGATAGTTTATTTATCGTGTGTCCATCGATAGAATTGGCAATGGCCAGAAACTGCTGGTAACACTGAATGGCCATGTCCTCATATTCATGGTCTTCCTGGGCCAATTCCAGGGCCATGGCTGTCATATTCAGGGCAAACATGGCCATCCAACCGGTGGCATCAGCCTGCTTCAAGCTATATCCATCAGGCAGTGGTTTGGAGCGGTCATAGACGGAAATATTATCCAGCCCCATAAATCCACCCTCGAAGACGTTCAGGCCGTCACTGTCCTTTTGATTCAACCACCAACCATAATTCATGATCAGTTTGTTAAATACTCGGCGGAGATAGTGCAGGTCTCCCTTGCCTTTCTGCTTACGGTCGGCACGAAAAACCTTCAGTGCCGCCACCGAATGCACGGGCGGATTAACATCATCAAAATTCCATTCATATGCAGGGATCTGCCCCTTGGGATGCAGGTAGCGGTGGCTCAAGAGCAGCTCAATCTGGTCTTTGGCAAAATCGACATCAAGTTGAGCAAGAACCATACAATGATAGGCCAGATCCCAGGCTGCAAACCATGGATACTCCCAACTGTCAGGCATTGAGATGATGTCCATTGCCTGCATATGACGCCAGTTTCGGTTGCGTCCGTCTTGTCTTTCTTCAGGCGAGGGGCGTTGATCACCATCCAGCCAGCGTGCCACATCATAATTGAAAAACTGTTTACACCAAACCATACCAGCCATGGCTTGCCGAAAAATCGAAGCGTCTTCTTCCGTTGCCTGAGGCAGCAAATCACCATAAAAGCTATCTGCCTCCTGCTTGCGGGTGGAAAAACAGGTTTTACTACGGGAAAAAGGGGCCTCTTCCGCATGATTCATGAGAACGAGTTCAATCACGGCCTCACCATTCGGTTCGCAGGTGAGTCTGTGATGGGCCGCAAATTTGGTCTCTTCCTGAGTCGGATTCACAGCATGTTTTTCCCCGTTGATAAGCAGTTGGTGAAACCCATCCTTGACGTAAGGACTGGCGTTGGCAGTGTTAAATAATCTCTGCAAATTGGTTTCATTATCTGTGAACAGGCCTGTCGCTTCCTGTCTGCCATAAAGATAATAACTGCCAAGGCTTGGATGTTCAGCCTGTACACCCCAGGCAGCCTTTCCGGATTTGGCAACCTTCAGCAGCGGCTTTGGCTCATCCAGTTTATCCCAGGACCAGGTGTTGCGAAACCAGAGGTTGGGAAGAAGGTGCAGGGTGGCTTTTTCCGGCCCCCGGTTGACAATCCGTATACGGGCAAAGATGACTTCAGTGTTTTCTTTGGCGTAAGTGACTTCCACATCCCAGTATCGGTTTTCCTCAAAAATTCCTGTATCCAGCAGGTTGAAGGGTGGATCTTTACGCGATCGCTGCTGGTTCTCTTCAGTGAGCAAGGCATAAGGAAATTCAGCCTGCGGATATTTATAGAGATATTTTAAAAAGCTGTGACTCGGTGTGGCATCTTGATAAAAAAAGAACTCCTTCACGTCTTCTCCGTGATTCCCCTGATTACTGGTCAGCCCAAACATCCGTTCTTTGAGCATGGAATCACGCCCATTCCAGAGCCCTATGGCGAGACACAAACGCTGCTCTACGTCACAGATACCGCCCATTCCGTCTTCATTCCAACGATAGCTTCGCGACCGGGCCTGATCGTGATCAAAATGTTCCCAGGCCTCACCACCCTCACTATAGTCTTCCCGAACTGTTCCCCAGGCGCGTTCACTGAGATAGGGGCCCCACAAACGCCAATTTTCAGTGCCAAGACGCTGTGCTTCAAGACGTTTTTTTTCTTGATTCATTGTTACCTTTCTCCCCAAAAAACCTTTTTATGTAAGTTTATGACATACCAGCCTTATTTTTCCGTAGAATCTGCTGTCCATGGAAAGCAGCCACCTGAGGGCCGCTGTACTGATTTTCAATTAGAAATACCGGGATTTATGCCAGCAACTTAGAAATTATTTCGAAGTTACGCTTATCTCATGTTTTTTTGAAAAGAATTCCCTGAAGTACTTTCACCCCAATGTGATACTGAACAGAGTGCCGGATTACCGTTCATCACCGGTACAGTAATTAAGTCGCATATACAGTATAGACCTTACAGATTTTTTTTATCATGACTAAAAAATGGGTGCAGAGTCTCAGAAGTAAAATGCTGATAGGGTATTGACAGACTCTTTTTTATGTGGAATTAGTTGTCTGGTTAATTATTAAGGAGACAACTAATGAAAACATGCAAAGAAGAATCTATCGGTCGACTGCTCTACGTCACAGCTCAGACCATGACCCAGCATGCAGAGAAAGTCCTCAAACCTTACGATCTGACTGTCGAACAGCTTCAGCTTCTGAAAAACATGGATGCTGACACTTCACTTTCCCAGCAGCAACTCTGTGCAATAGTGCAGAAGAGTGCGGCCAATGTGACCAGGATCCTTGATCGTCTGGAAAGAAAAGCCTATGTCAGAAGGGAAAAAAATCCTGAAGACCGGCGTTCCATTCTTCTCTTTTTGACAGACCGGGGAAGAGACCTGGTTGAAGAGGTATCTACTCTTCTAGAGAATTTTTCCGAGCAGATGACCAGAGGCATTTCCCAGGAAGAGCAGCAACTGTTTTTCCGTCTTCTCTATACAATACAGGACAACCTGAGCGGGCTCTCAAAATGACATCCCACACAATAGCTTTTCCAAGGAGGTATCCCATGCGATCCCTAATTCTAATTTGTGTTCTTCTCTTTATCAGCTCTCCCCTACAGGCCCAGGAACAGCCTCCTGCCTCTGTGGTGGTTAGCAAAGTCGTTCGTGAGACCATTGCCGAGACCCAATCCGTGATCGGCACTCTCTTTTATGATCGAACCAGTGATGTCTCCACCGAGGTAACAGGTCTTGTCCATGAGGTTCTGGTCCGAAAAGGTGACCATGTCAAGGAGGGCGATGTCCTCGTTCGTCTGGACACCAGACTGCTGGACAGTGACATCTCTTTAAAGAAGACCCGCATTGCCCAAAATGATCTGCGCATGCAGAACACCGAGAAAAACTTCAAACGCCTGCAGACTCTCTATAAAGAGTCCGGAGTCAGTGAAAAGGATTACGACGATGCTTTATTCACCTTTCAGGACGCCAAACTGGAAAAACAGGCCCGTCAGGAAGAGCTTAACAACCTGCTGATCAAAAAGGAACGTTCCGTAATTTATGCCCCCTTTAATGGTGTTATTCTCACCAAAGATGTGGACTCCGGTGCCTGGCTGCAGCAAGGAAAAAAGCTGGTGTCTCTTGGATCCAGTGATGATCTCTTTGTTCGAGCTCCCATTGGAGAATCACTGCTTCGCTACCTGAAAAAGGGGCAGGAGCTGTCGGTGACGTTGAACGCCTTTGAACGCGAAGTTGCAGGTGTGGTTGAGGACATTGATCCAGTTGCAGATATCAAGACCAAGACCATATTTGTGAAGATCAGGATCCCTGCCCAGCCAATTATTGCTGCCAATATGTCGGCAACGGTTCACCTCCCATCCAGCGCAGAAAAGGAACTGAGCATTATTCCCCGCGCCGCAGTGATCAAGTTTCAGGGCAAGGATTTTATCTACAGTGTCAAGGATAACAAGGCTGCTATTATTCCCGTCCATATTGTCTCCTTTATGGGTAAACAAGTTGGCGTAGACAGTCCTCATATTGTCGCCGGGATGCCAGTTGTAATTGAAGGAAATGAACGCCTTCGCCCGGACCAGGCTGTTAGAATCACTGGAGAGAAGTAATGGATCTTATCAAATATTCTCTACAAAAACCGGTGTCGGTTACCGTGGGGGTTATCCTGATCCTGGTGTTTGGTATCATCGGCCTCAATAAGCTCCCGGTGCAGCTTACTCCAGATGTGGAAACGCCACAGATTACGGTAAAGACCACCTGGGGAGGAGCCACTCCCTACGAAATTGAAAAAGAGATTGTCGAACAGCAGGAAGAGGTACTCAAGGGTCTGCAGGGGCTGACCAAGATGGAGAGTGCCAGCTATAACGGCTATGGTGAAATCACACTTTCCTTTGAACTGAAAACCGCACTCGATGAGGCCCTGCTCAGAGTCTCCAACAAAATCAATGAGGTCTCTAATTACCCGGAAAACGTAAACCGTCCGGTGATTGAATCGGCTGGAGCCAATGCCTCGCCAGTTATCTGGATGATGCTCAAACCGCTTGCAGAAAACTCCGAATCCATTAACCACTATCGCAGTTATTTTGAAGACAATGTCCGCCAGCACCTGGAGCGGGTCAAGGGTGTGGGATCGCTTTTTATCTTTGGCGGCACCCTCTCCGAGCTTCACATCACTCTGGATATGGACAAGATGGCCAGTCATAACGTCTCCATCAACCAGGTCATGGCTGCTGTCCGTAACGCCAATCAAACCAGCTCGGCAGGCGTTCTGGGCATAGGCCGCAAGAATTATCGTATCCGGACCATGGGTCAGTTTCAATCACCTGCCGATGCCCTTGATGTTGTTGTTTTTGATGATGGCGTACAACGAGTGTATCTTGGTGATATTGCCGAGGTCAGCAACGACTACGCCAAAGAAAACATCGCCGTTCTCCATAGCGGTGAACCGGTGATCGTCATCGGGGTGCGTAAGGAACCCGGCACCAATGTCCTTGACATGACCGATCGACTGGAAGGACAAGTCAAGTCTCTTAACAAAAGTATGCTGGCAGAGCAGGGTCTATATATCGATTGGGTCTATGACCAGCGTCCGTACATTAATACTGCCATTGACCTGGTGAAGAAGAATGTGGCCATTGGCGGCCTGCTCGCCATTTGTGTCCTCCTTCTCTTTCTGCGCAGCGTGCGTTCCACTCTGACAACTGCCGTGGCAATTCCCATTTCAGCCATCGGCGCCTTTATCTTTCTCTGGATTACCGGCCGTAACCTGAACGTGGTGTCCCTTGCTGGTATCTCCTTTGCTGTTGGGATGCTGGTGGACAACTCCATCGTGGTACTGGAAAACATCGACCGTCATCGTAAAATGGGAAAAACTGCCTACAATGCGGCATGGGAAGGAACCCGTGAAGTCTTTGGGGCTGTATTTGCCTCCACTGCCACCACCGTTGCCGTTTTTCTCCCCATTATTTTCATGCAGGAAGAGGCCGGACAGCTTTTTCGCGATATCGCCATTGCCATCACCTTTTCCATCCTCATCAGTCTTTTTGTTTCTGTCTCTGTTATCCCCACCCTTTCCTATCAGCTTTATAAGAACAGAAAGTCGGGACCAAAGAACCGATTGCAGAAGAGCGTGGTGGGCCCTTTCATGGTCGGAATCATCATGCACTTTTCCAATTTCTGTCTGAAAAATGTTTTTACCCGGCTGCTTACTGTCATCTCTTTTACCTCTTTTGCCGTCGGACTAATTTTTCTGCTGCTGCCCAGTGCAGAATATCTGCCCCAGGGTAATCGAAACCTTATCCTCAACATTCTGATTCCACCTCCGGGATATTCAGTAGAGAAGATGCAGGAACTGGGAGAATATATTTATCAGGAATCGGAGCCGTATTTTAAGGAAGACGGAAAAGATGGTATTCCCCAGATAAAAGATATGTTCTTTGTTGGGGCCGACCGGTTCACCCTTTTTGGCGGGATCTCCACTCACGAGACACGAGGTGCGGAAATGATGCCTCTTTTTACCCGTATTATGCGTTCCATCCCGGGTGTGTTCGGAGTCAGTATCCAGGCAGGAATATTTGAAAGTGGAATCGGCAAGGGACGTACGGTGGACGTCAATATTGCCGGAGACAATATCGATCAGATTGTAGGGGCCGGCAGGACCTTGTTTGGTACCATCAGTGCGAAAATCCCATCATCCCAGGTGCGTCCAGTTCCATCCCTTGAGACCAGTTATCCGGAAATCCAGGTGATTCCCAATAAGGAAAAGCTGGCTGCAAGCGGCATGACAGGAAGAGATCTCGGTACCTATGTTGATATCCTTATGGATGGACGTAAAATCGATGATTACCGGCCGGAAGGCAGTAAGCAAACAGACCTGGTACTTACCGGCAGCACGACGAGCTTTTCTGCACCTGAGAATATTCTCAAGGCCGCAATCGTTAATGGTCAGGGAAGTCTTATCCGGGTTGGAGATGTGGCAGACCTGGACTATAGTCAGGGAATGCCACAGATTAACCATTTGGAACGTAAGCGAACTATCACTCTGCAGGTGACACCGCCAAAGGATGTGGCCCTGCAGGATGCCATGAATATCATCGAAAATGAGGTTGTTGCCCCCTTAAAAGCAGGCGGCCAACTGGCTGGTGTTGAAATCACCATTGGCGGCAACGCAGACAAACTTGCCGAGGCCGGCCGGGCCCTGCAGTGGAATCTGCTTCTGGCCCTGCTCATCACCTATCTTCTTATGGCAGCACTTTTTGAAAACTTCCTTTATCCGCTAATCATCATGTTTTCAATTCCTCTGGCAGCAGTCGGAGGATTCCTTGGCCTGAAAGCGGTAAATATCTTTGTCGCTCCCCAGGGCTTTGATATCCTGGCCATGCTCGGCTTTATTATTCTAGTGGGAACGGTGGTCAATAATGCCATTCTCATTGTTCATCAGTCTCTGAACAATGTCCGCTATAACGGTCTGCAGGGAATTGAAGCCATCTCTGACGCTGTGCGTACCAGGATTCGACCCATCTTTATGAGTGCCACAAGTTCTGTACTTGCCATGATGCCCATGGTTCTTTCCACGGGATCAGGCTCAGAGCTTTATCGTGGACTGGGTTCCATCCTTCTTGGTGGTCTGGCGCTCTCCACGGTCTTAACCCTCTTTGTTATTCCGGCACTGCTTGCCTTTGTTATCAGATTTGAAAGGAGCCGTTCACATGAAACTCTTTAATCTTGTTGTCCTGTTCCTGCTATTGTCATCCACGCCTGTTAAGGCTCTGGGGCTTGACGAAATGCAGGAAAGTGCCACCAGAAATCGGGAAATTGTCAAACGCTACCAGATTATGGTGGAAAAAAGCGCTCAGGAAGTGAAACGTGTCCGAAGCGGCTATTATCCTTCTCTGAATATCGGCTACCAGGCAGACAAACTTGACGAATCAAGCCTATATGAACACCGGGAGAACAGCTCTATCTACAGCACGCTAAGCATGAACCTTTTCGCCGGTTTCCGTGACCGATATACCATTGAATCTGCGAAAATTATGCAGAAGGTGGAAGGATTTCGCCTGCAGGGAGTTGAGCAGGATATACAGCTCGCCGTGGCTCTTCGCTATCTCAGTGTCTATGAGAGTCAGGCCAGTCTTACTGTGGCAAGGGATGCTTCCAAAACTCTGGAACGTATCTATCAGGACGGCAAAAGAAGACTGGATGTCGGACTGATTGGTAAAAATGAGTTGCTGAAATTCAAGGTGGATCTGGACAACGCTAATATCACAGTCCAGAAAAACCAGGCGGATCTGGATAAAGATATCCAGCTTTTGGGTCGTGCAATCAACAGAAGCGTCAGCCTTGAAGAACTCAATTTTGATGAATTTGCCCTCCTCCCGCAACTTGAGGATCAGAAGGTCTGCAAAGAAAAAATGCTCGGCAGCCGCTCAGAGCTTCTGGCTCTGCAAGGCCTGACAGAATCCGCTTCGGTACAGGTCAAGGCTGAACAGGGAGCTTACTATCCACGACTTGACATGGTTGGCAGTTATTCCCGTTACGACGATGATTTCATCAATGGTGAAGGAGAGTTTACAGACGAGGAACTGCGGGCCCAGGTGGTGCTCTCTTTGAACATCTTTGACGGCTTCTCCCGGGAATCTACAATCTCCCAGGCACGGCTCTCTGTTCGAGAAATGCAGTATGACCAAACTGAACTGCAAAACACCTTGGTCACTGACCTTGCTAACCTCTTTATCGATTACCGTGTGAGTCTTGCCAATGTGGATGTGGCAAGAGAAGACATCAACCATGCTGAAGAAAACCTGCGCATTACCCAGCTCAAATATAAAGAAGGGCTGCAGCGTGAGTCGGATCTTCTCGATGCCGTGACTAACCTTTCCCGAGCCCGCTATAACGAGGTGGCCGTTATCAGAACACTGTTTGCCAACGCCTTTCGCATTACCCGTATGATTGAAGGGTTTCAGTACAGGAGCAGTTCCTCTTGATGAAACTGGTATGCAGCATCCATTATGTGTAATTGTCCAAGTCAAACTTGACAATTGAGTTGGTCAGGTGCTGCCCAATCTAACATCAGTAGAAATATCAAACCGGAGTCAGTTTGAGCAAATCAGATATTCAATATGGCAATCTCAAGCTGGCATAACCTATATTTTGCCCGACAACCTTAAGGAACCGCCCTATTCAAAGACTGTAGGATTTAATCGGCGCTGACCAAGGGTGCAACCGGAATTTCCACCACAAATACTGTTCCAGGCCCCTTTTGTCTGCTGTCGGTAACGTCCTCCATTTTCAGATCAATCGGCAGCGGACTTTGAGCCCGGATCTTGCCATCATGGTCCTCAACAATTCCAAATGACACCGAAAGACCCAGCCCAGTGCCCTTGTCGACCGACTTGGTGGTAAAAAACGGATCAAATATCTTCTTCATATTTTCTTCACTGATTCCAGGCCCTGTGTCCGCCACCGAGATAACAACCAGGTTCTTCTCAGCATCCATTCTGGACCTCACCAAGATCAGTCCGCCGTCCAGCATGGCGCCTTTTGAATTGTTGAAAAGATTGAGCCAGACCTGTTTTAACTTATCAGGGTCGCCGATGATATATTTCTCTTCTTCTTCAAGATCCGTTTGAATAACAACCTTGTCCAAATTAAAGGTGTGTTCAACCAAGGCAATCGTCTCAAGAAGGGAGTTGTTGATGGACATATCGCTCTTGACGGTCTCGGTTTGCCGCGAAAATTTCAGGAGATCGGCCACGATTTTACGGCAGGCTTTGGCCTGTCTTTCGATTATCTGCAGTCCCTCCATCATCTCGTCTTCCGGGTCAACATCATCCTGCAGGAACTGGGCATAGCCAAGGATGATGCCGAGCGGCGTGTTTATCTCATGGGCCACGCCACCAGCCATCTTGCCAATGGAGTCCATCTTCTGAGCCTGGATGAGCTGTTCCTGGTAGTTTTTTATTTCAGAGATGTGGGTTTTAAGGCTAAGCGCCATCACATCAAAGGCCTCGGCCAGGTCCTGAATCTCGTCACCGACGTTTTCCTTATAGATGGGACAGGTTTGACATGACTGCAGCTTTGCCGGGTACATGGCATGATCGCATTGGACACACATGGTACCGGCCACGTACCAGCACCGCCGTCTCGAATCCCCGTATGCCGGACACTTTTTGAGGTCACAGTTCATGATCTCCCAGCAGTTATGCTTCAGTAACGGACCGGTCTGATGATCCAAATTGCCCTTAACTATCTCTTCAACATGTTTTTTTAAAAGCCCCAGCCTGGTGGTCACCCAGCGGCCAAACAGGGTACCGAGAAGAATAGCCAGGAAGAAAGTTCCGGCAGAGAGTGTGGCAATGGTCAAAATGAGCTGATTGACTGACTGTTGAATCACATTTTTGGAAAGCCCTATGCGGCCAGTTCCCACCTGGTTTTCACCGATAACAACCGGTGCGGCAAAATCGTAAATAAGTTCGGTGCCGGTGTCAAGAAGCTGTATCCGCGACGTTTTGGCATTCTCAATATTGTTGGCGGTGACGAGGTCAATGGGAAACCCCTTTTGAAAGGTATGAACCAGCACTTGTTTTCTGGCGTCAAGAATAAAGGCGTAAACAATGTCGGTGCCCATGTTTTTTTCATCGTCAACGATGTTTTTCAAGCGGAGAATATCCATGGTCAGCATCGGGTCGACAGCCCGCATTGCCAGCCCACCAGCTAGGGCGATCCCCCGCTTCTTGCTCTCTTTGACAAGGGCAGAGGCAGCCATCCGGCTCACCGATGGAGTAAGCACCAGAGTCATAAACACCATAATCCCCGAAATGCCGAGGATAATCTTGGTACTGAATTTAAGTCGTAAAAAGAAATTCATGGTTTTTTAATTTAGAGCTCGAAGCCCTGCACCATTTGATATCATGTAGTTATTTTGCATACTGACTCCTGAATTCTATTTCATGGTTATCTCATTTGCATTTTAGCAGCCAGATCGCGTACCGAATCGTAATCAGTGTCCGTTGCCGGTATGATACCTCGCATCTTGGCGGCCTCCAGGATAACAACGTCCTTTTCATCTTCCATGGTGAGGGTAAACATGGCCTGGGCTATCTTGTCGATAATCTTGGGGTCCAGGTCCCTGCGGGCGGCATACACCCAGCCTGGATAAGGCCTGGTCTCTGCCAGTATCCTAACCTGGCTCAGATCAATTCGGTCTTTCAGGATGGTCAGGGTTCCGTTGCGGATGGAGCCGATGTCATACTGTCCGGCATAGACGGCGAGCACGACTTTTTCCTGCTTGCCGCCGGACCCGGGCGCAAAGGCAATTTCGCTAAAATCCTGCCGGTTGATTCCTTGTTCAATAAAATGCCCCAAGGCAAACAGATAGCCGCCTGCGGAAAAGGGATCCACCGCAATCCAGCGCTTTCCCAGGCAGTCTTTTATATCGTTGATCCGCTCATTGTCACGCCGGCAGATTATCTGGCCCATGAAGTCCGGTTTGCCGGTGGCCTCGATGATCCGGGCAAAGGCCGTGGCCCCGGTTTCGGAAAGTTTAATGTAAATAAAAGGGTTGGAAAAGGAGATGTCTATTTCGCCGCGTTCCACCATTTTGATATGAGCGTCAAAGGAGTCTGGAAAAACCTGACGGATGTGGAGACCGGTTGCTGCTGTCAGTCGTTCCACCAGCGGCCAGTGCCGTTCAAAGGAGACGGAATGGGAGTACTGGGGAAGATAGGCATAGGTGACTGCCTGGGCCGGTTGCTCCAAAGTTACCTCGACACGGTTGGCAAGATCAACCCGCACCACGGGTTCGTTTTCGGAACAGCCGGTACAGATCAGTGCAGTAACGAAACCGATCAGCAACCAGTAAAGAATAGATATGTCCACTCTTTTTTTTACAGACTGTATCATGTGTTAAACATCCTCTTTCTCCTTCAGTACGGGAAGATAGATGGAGAAGGCAGCTTTCATACCGGCAGCGATTAGATCCTGTCGATGCGGGGGAGACTGGACCTTAATGTTCCCCCGGGAATGAAAAGGACCATTTACGTGGTACCTTGTCACGTTATCACTGCAGGCGATCCTGAATTGTCTCTCCATAAAAAAAGCTGGCCACCTTATTAAAGTAGGCAAGCCGGTTCTCTCATAAAGCCCCGTGGTTTTCCGTCTCTCGCCTTATGACGAGATTGGCTTTAACTTTACAAATAGAGATAAATGCTTCTCTATATTTGTTATATGATGCTGGTCAGCCTTGAGTCAAGGGAACAACTTGGCACACCTGGCAATAAGTGAACAAGGACACTGAAAACAGAAGTGAAACACTGCTAAAAGTTTCAAAATATAAAGAATTAGGAGATGTACTTTGGTAAGTTCAACCATTTAAGACAAGCTGCAATTTAAGATGTTCCCTGATTATACGTAACAAAAGAGAAACCGAAAGCATGCTATAATTCGGTCATTAATGTCCTGTTTTTTCAACAAAAGACGAGGAGACGAGAATGATCGGACAAGAAAGTATACGTACCAATTTCCCTTCCTATATGGAAAGTCGCACTGTGCTGCAAAAGCACAAAGCTGCTATTCTGAAACTTAAGACGAAGCCACCTCACCCTGGATTTCCCCATCCTGTTCCAAGCCCTCAGGTCTGCTTACCCATAAATAAAAGACGCTATATGCTCAATCATTTGTCAAGCCGTCTTATGGCTGCCGGGTATCCAGGAACAGATATAGCAATCGAGTACCTACTGATAAAATATCGTATAAATCAATCTGCACACAGCGGTTCCCGAACCAGCCTGAATTGCACCAATAGCGGCAATTCCTAATTTTG
>CAZIDU010000095.1:0-16467 GCA_964538055.1 uncultured Desulfocapsa sp.
TCTTTGTCTTTTGAATTGGGATCGTGTCCCCCGATTCCGGATAAATATTGTGCCATTCAATAGCATGGTGAATAGTTACGAAAGAAAAAATATTATCAGCCCTTTAGCCTTTACCCTAACCGCATGGAATAACATTATTTAATCGTACAACTTAAGCGAAAACTAATAACAGCTATTCCATAAGTTAATAAAGAATCTATGTAACCATTCAGCAGGACACGATATTTCCGTAACTTCTGAACTGTAATTGTTCAGAAGTGCCTCATATTCGTTAATTTTAGCCTGCGCCGCATATGAAGTTATATGTAAGCAGGCTAAAATGGACGAAGATGGGGAGCTTCTGAATAGTTACGGATTTATTTTTACCATTCCGCGCCTAAAAAAGAAAGACCCTGTACTGAATGATCAGTACAGGGCCTGTAAAAACAAAGATGTTAAAAATTATTAGTATCCTGAAGATTCTTTTGAAGTCTGCATTTATCTCATGTTTTTAAAAAAAAGAATCTCGTTTAGATACCCATGGCGACCTATCTCTTATCACCGGTATTAATTATTCAAACGAACCCATGAAGCCTGGGGTCCCTTATCGCCATGGCTTTCACCATACACCACAGCATCACCCTCTGTAAGTGCATCAATGGCGATATCCTTTAAG
Source organism: uncultured Desulfocapsa sp. (assembly GCA_964538055.1). Classification (GTDB taxonomy): domain Bacteria; phylum Desulfobacterota; class Desulfobulbia; order Desulfobulbales; family Desulfocapsaceae; genus Desulfocapsa. The sequence continues at coordinate 656 of CAZIDU010000095.1, forward strand.
GCATTCTCATGAAAGTAAATTTCCCGAGCATCCTGACTCACAATAAAACCATAGGATTCAAAGGGAGACACCTTACGAATAACACCATACTGAGCACTCACTTCAACCGATGCGTCAGCAGCCGTTTGAGCTTGTCGTTTCTTACGTTGAATCTCCTTCATCTGTAAAGTAAGTACATCAAATGCTTCAACCAGCAGGGGCTTCACACTCTCCCCTTTTCTACTCACAACGACCGTATCATTGGGAACAGAGGCCACAAGTTTCAACTCGTAACCACCTTCTTTATGATGGGCCGTTGCCTCGATGGAGACACGGAGATGGAGAACGAAATTAGCAAAATGTCGGATCAGCTTGTCTTTTTCTTCATCAATCCTTTCCTGCCAGCCTTTTCGCAACTCAACATTCCGGGTTTCAACCTTTAGATCCATACGGTTCCTCCATTTAGCGCCTTATCTCATAAACACCACAACAGAAAAATATGAGATAATTGCAAATACAGTCACTAAACAAACAGCAACAAAACTCTTATAGCGGCCTTACCTACCGTTTGCCAGTGCAAGCTACAATGATGGTTTATCTGCGACAAGCCATCATCACCAAACGTATCCGTAAATACGCTCCCAGGCCTGGCTCCTGCTACCGGATAAAAAAAAAGCACTCTACAAACGCCTGGCTCTTCCGATACATCCTGGACAGCAAAAGCATGCCTTCTCTTTTATTATATGTTTTATCAGCAGATAATCAAGATATGTTATGAATTTTCAATCAGTAACTCACAATCATTTTTCTTCTCTGAGACCATGCTACCTGTTATATAAAGGTAAATAGGTTTTTATAGTAATACTTCAAGTCTGAAGAAATTATATACGGTAGCTGCCATGACAACAGAAAAAACAGGAATTTTACTCCTCAATATGGGTGGCCCTGAAAAACTCGCCGATGTCCGCCCTTTTCTTTACAATCTTTTTTCAGATCGGGATATCATTCGTCTCGGACCATTTTTCATGCAAAAACCACTGGCGTGGCTTATCTCCAAAAGACGAGCACCCAAAAGTATGAAAACCTATGAGAAAATTGGCGGGGGGTCACCACTCACAGCCATAACCCGTGATCAGGCTAAGGCCCTGCAGAATACACTTCAGGAACACGGTGACTACACAGTGCTGAGCGCCATGCGCTATTGGTATCCCGACAGCGACTCCGCCTTAAAAAAACTGGCTGATAAGGGCATCACCAAAATCATCGCTCTTGCCTTGTACCCCCACTACTCATGCGCGACCACCGGTTCGTCTGTGCAGGAGCTTAAACGAGCCATAGACCGGTCCAAAATTGACTTCACTCTCACAGTGATAGAATCCTGGCCTACCCAGCCCGAATACATAGAAACACTGGCACGCAACATACTTGAGATGGCAGAAACATTTGCACCTGATCAACCACAGGTCGTCTACAGTGCGCACAGCCTGCCTGTTTCCTTTATTGATGAAGGAGACCCTTATGTTGACCACATCAAGGCCACTATAAAGGCGATTGAAACGATAACAGGTCTTCCGGGAGAACTCTGTTTCCAGAGCAAATCAGGACCCGTTGAATGGTTGGCGCCATCAACGCCTGACACACTCGACAGGCTTGCAGAAAAGGGGTGTAAAAACATTCTTATGGTCCCTATCAGCTTTGTCTCGGATCATGTGGAAACACTCTATGAGATCGATATGCTCTACCGTGATCAGGCAAAAGATCTGGGGATGCACCTTGAGTCCTCTCAATCACTCAACTGCAACCCTACCTTTATTGACGGGTTAAAAAATCTTATTCTGAACAGTGACAAATAAGAGCTTAAAACAACACGGTGAACCTGAACCGACCATATACCTGTCCCGGAGTATACTCAGCAGCCCCACCCGCTACAGTCTCCGCCTCTCTTTCTGGGATACTGCGAAAAACTGTTTTCATACCACAGAGCTGATTGATCTGGGGTACGAACCTGCAGATTTTCTTTACTACCCAAATGACACCTGCTTCCATCTGGATACAGATTTTGTATACCGCATTGAAAAGCTCTGCGGTCGCGACATGGAAACGGAACTCGAACAACTCCTGTGGCCCTTTGTCGCCCCCAGCGTACAGCGAAAGATGGAGCACTTCTTTTCACGGGGCAGCCATAACGGGCTCTTTAAACGTGGCACAAAACTTCTCTCTTTTGATGGGCACCCCGCCCACTCCTTTGACAAACGAAGACTCCACTTTCTCCGCTTTGGCTCAACGGATCAGGGACGTGTCTTTCAGATGCCACCCAGGCTTGAAGCGAAATTACTCAACCGATCACGGGATGAACTGGAACAGTATTTTCTGGAGGAAGAAGCACGTCTTCGCGAACATGAGTTAAAGTCCTATCTGTATGCGGCACTCAACCTCCAGAAACATTTCACGGAAGCATACGCCCGCAGCATCCCCCAGGCCCTGGCACCTGAAAAAATAGATGAGGCCTTTATAAAAGAATTTTGTCTTCTGAACGAAAACAGGAATTTCTGGCAGGAACGAACAAACTATACCACCCTCCCCGAATACTTAGTTCGCTATCTTATTCTCTTTTTTGATTCCAGCTTTCCCCGCCAGAACAGGGAGCAGGCACAGGCCAGGGAGTTTATGGATAACCATCGTGAGTTTTCATGGCCGGAAAGAAAACATACGGTCAGCAAAGATGACATCTCGGCAATTTTTGAAGAATCAGAAGAAACCCTGAGAAAGGCTGACAAAAAAGAGCTCACCCGACTCTACCGCCAAAAAGCAAAGTCCCTGCATCCTGATACGGGCGGCGATCAAGAAAAATTTGTTCGTCTCACTGCAGCATACGAGGTGCTGCTGCGTGGAAAAGAGTAAATATGAGCAATCTACGCTTTCACTTCACCTTATCTGCATTCTGTCCTGTTTGAAAACGGCGCATTCTCACGTTCATCAGAATTCCCAGGGCAAACAGAGTCGTTAATAAAGAAGAGCCACCATAACTCACCAGTGGCAGAGGAATCCCGACTACAGGGAGGAAACCAAGAATCATCAGAAGGTTTATCACGGCCTGCCAGAAAATCAACATGACCACTCCAAAAGAGAGAAAGACCCCAAAACGATCACGGGCTGTCATGGCAACATACAATCCCCAGAAAAGCATGGCAAAGTAAACTCCCAGGAAAACCAGGCTCCCTGCAAAACCCCACTCTTCCCCCCACACTGAGAAGGCAAAATCCGTATGACGCTCTGGAAGAAAATGAAGATGCCCTTGAGTCCCTTCCAGATATCCCTTACCACCCACTCCACCACTGCCAACTGCAATTTTGGATTGAAGAATTTGATAGCCCTGCCCCATTGGATCCTTTGCAGGATTAAGCAGCGTCTCAATTCTGCGCTTCTGATAGTCCCTGAGTAGATAAAACCAGGCAAAAACACCCGCCACACTACCAAGCATCACACCAAGTCCATATGTTTGCCAGCGTACCTTGGCAAATACCGTCATGGATACAAAAATAATACCAAGCATTAGGGCCGTACCCAGGTCCGGTTGTTTCAGAATCAAAAGGAACGGTACCAGGGTCAAAAGAACGGGAGTGAACATATCTCTTATTCCATAACCCTCTGTCTGCTCCTTACGTGAATAATAACTGGCAAGCGTCACAACCAGCATTAACTTAGCAAGTTCAGAGGGTTGCAACTTGAAAAAACCAAGATTAATCCAGCGCTGTGCACCACCGGCACTGTTTCCAGCAAAAAGAACCAGAAGAAGTAAAATAATAATCAGAACATAAAAAGGATAGTTCCAGAAGTGAAGCTCACGGTAATCAAAAAAGAGGATAAAAATAACACACATCATCCCGAAAAGAAAAAGGTAACCTTGTTTTAAAAACGGTGGAATTCCCCAGGGAGATGGTGGATAGGAAGCACTGTAGAGATTCAGAAGAGCCATACCGGCAACCCCCAGTAACAGAGCCAGAAGTATCCAGTCAAAATTTTGAAAAAACCGTCTATCTATGCGAAACATTGCCTTCCTCGACACCTGTTCATAGCTTTCTTATTCATTCGTTGCATTCTCTTTCTCTGTTTCTGCAGCAAGCTGTAAATAGTCCGAAAAATATGCTTCAAGTATGGCCCGGGCCACAGGACCAGCCCCGGAGCCACCATGCAATCCATGCTCAACAAGAACAGTGACTGCAATCTCAGGATCTTCAGCAGGGGCATAGCAAGTAAACCAGGCATGATCACGGAATTTATAAGGAATATCTTCCTCTTTCAAGTGCTTATATTGCTTCAGACGAACTACCTGAGCCGTTCCCGTTTTTCCACCAATGGTTAATCCTTTAATCCGTACGTTTCGTGCTGTTCCACGTTTTCCCTGAATTACCTCTTCCATGCCATCCTGAATCAGTGGCAAAAATCGATCATCACCTTTTAACTCATTTACCACCACGGGTTTAAACTGCTCCAGAGTTTTCCCATCTGGATCAGTGATTTTTTCAATTATTTGTGGGAGAAATTGTTTCCCTCCATTGGCTATGGTTGCTGTCATCAGACAGATTTGTAACGGAGTTACCAGGTTAAATCCCTGACCAATTGCAACGGACAAGGTTTCACCTTCCTGCCATTTTTTTCCATATTTGTTTTTCTTCCACTCTTTAGTCGGTGTAAGGCCACTTTTTTCATGCTCCATTTCAATACCGGACTTATGACCAAGCCCGAATTTATTAGCAAATTCAGCAAGCTTATTCACACCAACCCGCAGGCCAACCTGATAAAAATAGACATCACAGGATTCAGAAATTGCACGTTTGAGATTCACGGCGCCATGGCCACCGCGCTTCCAGCAATGATAGCGCCGTTTTCCAAAGGTATAATATCCCGGACAATAAAAGACCGTATCCTTGTCAATCACCCCGGTGCTGAGACCCGCCATGGCGGTAATCATTTTATATGTTGATGCTGGAGGATACATCGCCTGAACCACCTTATTAATCAGGGGATGTTTTTCATTATCAAGTAAGGCATTCCAATTTTTATGGGAAATCCCTCCAACAAACTGATTCAAAGGAAGTACCGGATTTGATGCCACTACCAGCATCCGTCCGGTTTTCACTTCCATGGCCACCACCGCCCCGGCTTTATCACCAGCATCCATCAAGTCTTCTGCAACCTTCTGCAATTCAGCATCGATTGTAAGCTGGATATCATTGCCAGGTAGAGGCTCGGTGTTTTTGAGTAGCTGCTGTTCAAACCCCCTGGCGTTTACCTCCGATGAACTGCTTCCCTTCTCACCCCGCAGATCAATCTCACGGATACGCTCCAGACCCCTTTTTCCAATAAGGTCACCTCCCGTATAAATAGCACTATCACGTTCTGCGAGTTCCTTTTTAGAAATCTCTCCAAGATTACCAATGACATGGGCAGCAAGATTCTCATAATGATAGACACGGGCAGGAATGGTCTCGATACGAATGCCTGGAAACTCCTGATTATGGTTTTCCACATAGGCAAGGGTTTGCCAATCAACATCAACCATTAAACGAACAGGGATATGGCGTGGTTTACCACTGGCATCACGCAGTTTCTCCCAAAGCTTAGAAATATCCAGATCAAGGGCGGCAGCTAATTTCTTAAGTAGCTGGTCAATATCATTAGAGTCTTCACGAACAAGAACCACGTTAAATGATGGTCGGTTAGTCACCATTTTACGATTCTTTATATCGAAAACATTACCCCGTGGTGCTGCGACCTCCCGCATTCGAACACGATTATTATCAGCTCTTTCTCTATACTCCTCTCCCTTGTAAATTTGAAGAAACCAGAGCCGTGCAAAAATAATGGCAGCAAAAAAAATGATAATAAGACCCGCAAAAACGATTCTGCGTTTCAGAAAATCAAGATCAGCATCATCATGTTCCGTTAATTCTTCAAGATTTTTATACCCTGACCACTTCATCTTCTCATTCACCGAAACCTGTTTCCGCCACCACGCTTCAATTTTCTTGAGGCAAGGCGTCGAGTAGTTAATTTTTCATAGAGCCAGTTAAAGAAGACAAAACAGGGGATGGATGCCACCAGAAGAATCAGTGTTTCCTGTACCGCTCGTGCCCAGGACCATGGTGGAAGAGTCCCTGGTTGGGTTAATGTAAAAAAGAGATACAGTAAACACTGTACGCAAAAATAGCTTACCCCGACAAGAGGGATCTGAAAAACTGTTTCCTTAACGGAACTATTCTGGCTGAGAAACTTTACCATGGAAAAGACAAGCAACACCAGAAGCAAATATGTCCCAAGGTAGACTCCGGATGTAACATCCATCAACCACCCGAGAAGCACCGCAAGAAATAATCCGCCAAACCATTTAAATCTGTAGGCTGAAAAGACAAGCAGGATAAAAACAAGATCAGGCCGACCAAGCCAATGCGGGAATTGGTGAAAAAAAGTAGTCTGGACTGCTACAAGAACAAAACCAAGTAGAAGAAAACTTAGAATTACCATTGTCACTCCCCCTGAGAAGAGAGTGAATGGCTCATTTCGTCAATAATCAGCTGTTCTTCGGACAAATTAATATACAAAACTTCCAGTCGAGAAAAATCAACCGCCGGTTCAACTTCAATTTCTAAGAACATTCCTCGCCGCTTAGAGCGCACCGTGGAAACAGTTCCCAGTGTGATTCCGGAGGGAAACACCCCGCCTATCCCAGCAGTAACGATGACATCGCCTTCCTTGACATCCCCATTCTTCAGGACATACTGAAGAACATAACCCTGTTCCCCTGCTCCCTTCAGAATACCTCGCACCCTGTTTTTCTGAACAATGGCATCAATGGCACTTGATGGTGCATTGGCCAGGAGTACCTTGGAATAATTATCAGACACCTGCACCACCTGACCCACAGCACCAAGAGAGTTTCTGGCCACCATTCCGGTAACAACGCCATCATTTTTTCCACGATCGACGATAAGAGTTTGAAACCAAAACGAAGGATCCTTACCAACCACCCGTGCCATAAGGGCAGGAAAGGTTTCCTGTCTCTTGAATTCTAGTTCTGTTTCCAGAAATCGATTCCTGGAATACGCTTCACGGTATTCATCAAGGAGTGCATGGTAAGTATCCAGCTCTTTTCGCAGCGAATCATTTTCTTCCTGGAGATTCCAGAGCGTTATATACCTGTCTTTTAGACGAACAGTGCTGAGGGAAATGTTGGTGAAAACACTTTGCAGAGGGCCAAGGGCTTCTAAGGTTGCCTGGTGAAAAATACCAAACCGACGCCCCGTGGCAGAAGTAAGAAGGGTAAAAAGGAGACCGACAAAGAGAACAAAGAGCAGAAAAAGACGGGGAACCCTGGAACGGGATGTCTTCTTTCTATCATTGGTTTTCTTTTTCACTATTCTACTCTCAGCAATCCCCTATAGCCGACTGCCACACAAAAACGGCAAATAAACAACCCTCTTTCACAAGAACATTATTACAACTATTCGATGGTAACTTCTCGCAGAATATCGAGATTGTCAAGGGCCTGCCCAGAACCGAGAACAACAGAGGAAAGCGGATCGTCAGCTACAATAATCGGCATACCGGTTTCTTCCTTGAGACACCTGTCCAGATTCTTCAAAAGTGCTCCGCCCCCGGTCAACACGATTCCCTGATCAACAATATCTGCGGAGAGCTCGGGAGGGGTAACTTCAAGAGCCACACGAACAGCCTCAATGATCACATCGATCTGTTCCTGAATAGCAGACTGAATTTCATCTGCTGAGATGGTCAAGGTCTTGGGAACACCAGAGACAAGATCGCGGCCTTTAATATCCATGGTCTCATAGGGCTCCTCCGGCATCACATTCCCGATGGTGGTCTTAATAGCTTCGGCGGTACGCTCACCAATAGCGAGATTATGCTTTCGCTTAATATACTGCAGAATGGCTTCATCCATCTTATCACCTGCCACACGAACGGATTTAGCATAAACAATCCCAGCGAGAGATATAACCGCAACTTCAGTGGTACCTCCACCAATATCAATAATCATATTGGCAGTGGGCTCAGTTATTGGAAGATTGGCACCTATAGCTGCAGCCATGGGTTCTTCTATAAGATACACTTCACGTGCACCTGCAGATTCTGCTGATTCTCTTACAGCTCGTTTTTCAACCTGGGTAATACCTGATGGAACAGAAATCATAATTCGAGGGTGAACTAAAGTACGTCGATTATGTACCTTGTTGATAAAATAACGGAGCATGGCCTCGGTCACTTCAAAATCTGCGATAACACCATCTTTAATTGGACGAATAGCTTTGATCGTACCGGGAGTTTTACCAAGCATCAGTTTTGCTTCATGGCCAACCGCAAGAACCTTATATCCTCTTGCGTCCTGACGAACAGCAACCACCGAGGGTTCCCGCAAGACAATCCCTTTGCCTTTGACATAAAGAACGGTGTTGGCGGTTCCGAGGTCAATTGCCAAATCATTGGAAAGCCAGCCAAACAAAAAATTAAATGGTGAGAACATGAATGTTTCCTTTTATATAAAAGCACTCAATCGGTACTTTACTAATAATATTCGAACTTAATAACCGGATAATCCGGACCCACGAAGGTGTTAATTCAGACATTGAGACAGTAGCCAGTAAAAGCCCCAGATACAATTGACATACTAAACTTTTAATCTTACCAAAAGTATCCTCTCTTTTCAAGAAATATGGCCTTCTGCCTTCGAAGAAAGCATTTGAAAAAAGTTGACACCTCCCAAAAAGGTTGGTAAAGAAACACAACATATTTATGAATACATAATTTTGTGGGGCTGTAGCTCAGCTGGGAGAGCGCATGACTGGCAGTCATGAGGTCCGGGGTTCGATCCCCCGTAGCTCCACCAAACAAATCAAGGGTTTAGCGCTTTGGCGCTAAACCCTTTTTTCGTACTATGTGCCAACTATGTGCCACATCTGCCGTAACCAGTAAAACAAACATTAGAGCCTTGATAATGGTGTGTGACAACTGCAACTAGCTATTTTTTCTATGATTGGACAAAGCAAAACAGCCACTTGCGACGCTCGCTAAGTGGCTGTTTGATTTTATTTAAACTTTAAGTGGAATATCACTTCAGGTCGACCTGGACAGAATTTTTTCTTCTATCCAATCGCTCACTTCTGACTCCACCCAGGCCACTGACCTACCAAGCTTCACAGATTTGGGGAATTTCCCTTCCCCCATCAACCTATAAATAGAAGCACGCGTATAAGGTACGCGCTCGAGCAGCTCCTTAAACCCCATCAACCGTGTATTTACATTTTTCATAATTATACACCTCCACTACCAAACTTGCTGATCAGGGTGTAAAATATAGTTTTGGGGATTCTTTGGGACTTCATATCCCGAGTAGAAATTAATAATAATCAGCTCAATAATGAATTCAACATACTCTTCACTGAGCCATTTATATAGTTGTGCGAAATTTTTATATAATTTCACCCGACTACCATAGTAAGAACAGCAAAAAACATTCGTAAACTCCTGGTGAATTAGCTCTCTTACCATCGAATCCAAAAAGCCTTCAGGAAATTCTACAAATTCAAAATGTTTGTCGAATGAATATTTAACGACATCCCAGCGTAACCAAGCTTTGGACTCGTGATCGTAATCATATATTTGTTCAAAATCCAACTTAAAATGGTATAAGATACGACTCAGCCTACCTTTAACCAAATCAGCCTCCTCAGCACTCAATTCTGCCTGAATAAGTGCCTTACGCAAGGCATTTCCTGCATCATTTTCAAGTTGTTTTATAGCTTCCTGAGTTTTACACTCTTCCTCCTTGAGTTCTTTCTCTTTGTTTACATCCTCTTGTAATGCACTCATTTCCCTCATTAGGGATCTTCTACGTCCTGCCATTTCACTACCTCCGTTACATGTTATTTATCATCGGTATAGCATTATCAGCTTAAGGGCTATCAATGGCTTATATGATCGATTTCTTAAGCGGACACCTTTTACCCTTCAACAAACAACTACGTATCAATGGTGGGCAGTTTGTGATAAAATAAATCAATAGGTTTTTTCAATTCCAATATGGCAGGTATATGCGAAAAAACAAAAACACTCTGAACTACAAACTCGGAAAGAAACTTTCACTTGAATTGCAGAAAAGCGGACAAATGCTTATGAGTGGCTCGTGTTGCTATGCGCATTTCATTTACGAACAGATCGAACTAAATTTACGCAGTGCTGTAGAGCTTTCAGGAGAGAGTGCTACTGAGTTTAAAACCGTTAAGAGAGATCTTTCGGATCAGGATTTCACCCAGTACTATTTCGATTTGTCAGCCTTTTCTTTTTTAACAACTTACGATCGGATCGAAGAAGAGCAATGGGTGTTAGAGGGGCATTCGTTTGCCGAGTTGAATTATTTAAGGGAAACGTATGTATTTGGGGAGCGATGGTCAGCAGAGGACAAAAATGGCAGAGAATATGATCGTGGCTTTACTGTCAGTGTGATTATTTCTCTTTCGATACAGTTGAGTGGAAAATTTGTCCAATTTGCAGAAGAGGCTAATATCCCTTTGCACACAGTTATTTCAATTTTTTATGGCCTTTTGGATAAAGAGCATAATGCCATGGAACTAATGGTTCGTGATAACGATTCTAGTATCGTAGGCCAGGGAATAGTTACCTCTGTCGCAATCAAAATCCATGACACATTCTTAGAATATCTCTCTATGATTTCTTTATCCATAACGATTGAATTCCTGTGGTGTGTTGCAGCATTGAAAGAGAAGAAAGATAAAAAGATAATTAAGAGTTTTCTTAGACGGCATTGTTTTTACGTTTGCTGCGATGAGCAAATCCTTCAATTAGACGACAGCTCTCTAATACAATACCTTCAGGACAGGTATTTTTGTGTCAAAGAATCATTTTATGCCTTTTGTAATTTTTTCGTTGAGAAAGTTAATTCAGATGCTAGACATATTCATTTCCTGACAACAAAAAACAGTTCTGTTTCATCACAACCAGAAGACTTCTGTATAGAAGAATATGAATTTCGAGGAGATGTTGCCCAGAAAATATACAAAAAAATGTTTGTATATAAGTATTGTTTACAGGGGAACAGCAATAATATAATCGCCTATTTTTCAAAGATTATTCTCAATATAAGAAGAAATAATATCCGAAAAAACAATTCTTTAAACTCCGACTTACCCGTTTCACCGAGTACCCTACAACGCTACAAGAATCAATATAAACCGGATTTGACACTGGAAGAAATCGACAATATCTCAACACAAAAACAAAAAACATCTATTGCTCTTAAGGACGGTTATTTATCCCAAAACAAGCTTGTGGATGAGGTGTTACTTGGATGGGATCGTGTAAAAATGAACGATTGGGCAAAGCATTTTAAAAGGAAAAACATTGATTTGGTTAAGTTGAGTAGAAGAGGATACATGGATCGCTTAAAGCGCTTGGAAGAAGAAGGAATTATCACTCCTGATTTCGTGGAACCTCGTGGCAAACGAAAATATAAATACTATAGGGATACTCCAACGAATATGAACAAAATTGCGATAGCAATATCAACCTTGAAAAGAAAAAAGCCACAAGCGTGATTAATAGCGCTTGTGGCTTTTTTATGACAAAAGGAGTTTATGTTTATGTATCTGATTCACTACCAGACTTTAGGTTAGTTGCTATATACTTTCCATGTCCAGGCTTGGCAACTAATTTTGCAACGACTAACGTGTGGAGATGATTAGAAACAGCGGTTTTATTTTTACCTATGTACTTTTGAATTTCAGCTAGTGACTTTTCGCCCGTACTCTTTTTCAGGAAATCCAGAATAGTTTTTGTTTCCTGACCAACTAAAAGCTCAGGATGGTTTGCCAGCGACAAAAAACTTCGTGTGTCTTCATCAAACTTGAGGTGGAAGCAATTGTCACTTATATTTCTTCCTGTGACATCAAGAGTTGTTATTCCACTGTTCTTAGCACGCTGCAAAGTAATAATATTATCTGCGGCGGCTGGCAACCCACTGGATCCCATAATGGCGTCGACAGGATTATCGCCAACGGTGCCTTTCTTTAAGTGGTGGACACCTATAATCGCAATGTTATGCTCATCTGCTATGTCTTTGATAATTGCACCAACCTGATATCTTTTTTCGTACCCGGCTTTAGTGCCTCCACCAATATCCAAGAAACGACCAATGGTATCAATAACAATCACTTTTATTTCCGGATGTTGTTTTATAATAGATGTTAACCCTGCATATAATGCAAGATCAGAATTCCAGTCAAACAAAGTGTAAATACGCTGAAAGGCATCTCGTTGCTCTAGTGACATTTTCTGAATATCATTTTGCAAACGACGAGGAGATGTCTCCAGAGCTAAAAGAGCTACTGCCGATTTTGTCACTTCCAGATCACCAAAAACTTTGGTTCCAGCTGCAATCGAAAGTATCATATCATTAATTAAGGTAGATTTTCCTTGCTTAGGCTTCCCTGCCAATATCGTAAAACCCTCAGTTACAATACCTTTTACATATTCGACAGGTTTAGAAAAAATTAAGTTATCAAGCTTATCCCATGTCGTCATACCAAAACTTAAAGCTTTAGTTACCTCTGCATTTGTCTGTGTTTTGTCATCTTTCAGCATATTGACATTGTCTTCCAATACAGGACTGGGATCAATGGGAAGAGTGTCTTTTTTATTACTGCTATCTGTAGCCATGATAGTTCCTTTAAGTTGATTTTAACTTATTGTTCTAGTCATTATTGTGTTCTGAATGTTGGGGGGGCTCGACTCTCTTCTTGCATTTAACGCCTCTTTGTTTTCGTTGTTGTGCTGAAAAACAAGTACGCGTCATCGGTAGGCAGAAAATATGTTCTTTCACAAAAAAGCTGAGAAAGAGCGGTGATGGGTAAAACTAGGTTGTAAAATTTTGGTGTAGCAAGATGGGGGAAGGCTAAGGCAAGACCGAACTGAACCTGGAATTTGTATGTTCAGACTTAAATAGGATGGGGGGATGATTCTGAGGCCACTCTCCAGATAGAGAGTAGCCTGCGGTGACCACAAGAAATGATGAATTAATTTTCAGTTTAGATAGTCACCAACAAACTAAACGCCAGCAGGTTTAAACCATTTTCTAAAGATACTCTCAGTTACAGGGACAAAAGCTGTACAGCGCGAACCACCTTCATCAATAATCCATTCCGTCGGGTATCCTGGGTCATTAATGTTATAAATCATACTATCTGCAACAATAAGACAACGCTCATCATCACGACAACTACCCTGCTGTTTCATTCCATTAATTACCGAATCTGCCGCGCATGATCTACACCAATCACCCTTAAATAAATCATATTCGACAGCACTGCCGGGCCTATATTTTTTTTCTGCCATGATATTCCTCATAAGTAGTATTTTTTAATTTTGCTCTTGCCGATAATTCCTTCAAAAGGAGAACCTCAAACCTCGGATACCGTCCTTCATTTTTCACCTCATTTGCAATTGTCTATGCAAGCAACTACGCGTCAGTGGTGGGCAGTTCGGGCTAAAAAAACATGGAACAGTAAATTGTTTTTATGAGTAAGTTTAAGGGGTTCCCACTTAAACTAAGGAGGAGAGTAGTAAAAAAGAGGGATTGAATCGAAAAAAATATAGATACTATTGTTTGGTACACTGGAGGAGATACCACGAGGTAAGGTAACTGCTACCGTGTTTTCTCGTTCTGAATATTCATTTTATTACTTTGAATGGAATCGACACATAATTGCCTGTAAATTATATCGTTATTTTTATTTACTGTGCTAAGTTCACATATTCATGTGTGTTCTGCACATCGATAAATGCAACACAAACCTGAATGAAGGTTTGCTTTTTGTGAATGTTCACATCAGTGAACGGACGTGATTGTTTCCAGTAACAGTTTAATAATACATTGGAAATGGTAGGGGGATGAATGGAGTTCACATATTCACACAGGCTACAGAATTGTTATGTATTGTCCGTGGGATTTGTGTTTCCGGGAACTTACAGAGTAACTGATGACCTAGGTAAGAAATATTTATTGAGTTGATCCGAGAACACATTGAAGTGTCCGACAATCCCCACATTTTTGCACAAGTTCTTCAAGTATTACTGATGGAGATTTTCTTGATATTTCTAGGGCATCCCTAACCTCCTCTTTACTACACATGGCGTTACTTTTATCAGGAATAACGACCGGAGGTTGCTTATTCTCTGATGACTGGTTTTTCGCTTTGACACGAGACATACGTCGAATTTCTTTTGATAAAGGAAGTCCGATTTCCCGTTCGATCAAGTTGTACAGTATCGTCTTTTGCTTGTTGTCTACAAAATCATCTCGACGGCTATTGGGAAGAAGTGATTGGTCACAGACATGAACCTCACCGACACTGTAACTATTGAATCTGTTTTCCCTAAAACAACGATCGAGCAGATGTTGATCACCGACCTGTAAATTACCTACCTTTATGCGTAGCCCTGAAACTGCAGCGCCTTTGCGAATAGACCCAAGCAAATCTCTCCGTTTTCCATACCAACCATAAGCTAAATTTGTACCGCCAGATGTCAGTGTAAATAACTCAACAGACTCAAGCTGATCATTACCTTGTTTACTTGTAATGCTCAGTTCATCTTTATACGGTCTGAAAAGTTGTTCCCCATTTAAAGTGATTTTATACTCACCGTACTGAGGCACATTGTCAGTTAAAAAAGTTTGTACTTTGTCATGAAATGAGAACTGTTCGGTATCAAATGGTAATGGAGCGACCTGAATCAAATATTGTTTTATTCTTTGAATATCAAAGATGTAGTTCCGAAAGCTCTCAACCTCAAGTAATTTTACCTCAAAGAAACTACTGTTTTTTAGCTCAATATCATCCTCTTGATAAAAACTGGATACCCTGGAAAAAAGTTCTTCAATTGTCATTGACGAATGTTTAGGAGAGCGAAGAAGATGACGCAGATCCTCACAATCCCATTCCTGAGTCGAAACGATCGACTCACCAGTTGCACTTGTCCGAAACACAACTTTTTTAGCAAAAGCAATACCACCAAGTCTTCCAATTCCGCGGAAGCCCCTTTGTAATGTACCAAGCTTTTCACTACTACCAATACTACTGAGTACCTTCTCAGCCTTCTCAAAGGAAATACCGTCACCATTATCATAGATACTTACACTTTGCTGAATCGGATTCAGCTCAATCTTAATCTCGGTATCTTCAGGTGACCGCCCAGACTGGTCTATAGAGTCGACAGAATTTTGGAGGTATTCTCGGTAAATTGATAACGGGTCGTTATACATTCCGGACGTTAAGGTCTCAAGTAAATACATCCCGGCTTTAAACTGTGTACCTTTCATGATGCAGCTCCTTCAAGCATTGCGAATAACGGCGCTGATGCAGGTTCGGGCATATAATATGCTAAAATCTCTTTTACTATTGATGAGGTAAGGCCAGCATATGCCTTTTGAAGAGTCGCTTTGGTTCGATTCGTCGCAAGAATGGTAACCAGCTCACCTCTTTCAGACACAGTTAGACTTTTGAACTTCTGCAGCCAATCTTTTTCCTCGGCCTGTGGTTCGTGTTTTCTATACATGAGTATGCGTTCTGGCATATGAAGAATGGTCATGAACTCTTCTGGATTTCCACCAAAAGCCCGACAAAAGAAATCCTCCCCGGTCATAACACTACCCTTCATGACATTTAAAATTCTTTGAACACTTCTAACAAAATACAGCAATTCCCGAAGCAAGTCTCATTATAGTCTGAAAACGGGTGTATAGGCCA
>CAZIDU010000096.1:0-16447 GCA_964538055.1 uncultured Desulfocapsa sp.
ACCAGCGTATTCGTTATGCAATTCCGATTCAAACTCAATTTCGGTGAATAGTTACGCCATCTTTTAAGAAAATACCTATGGTATAAAATTTGACAATACAGATACTACCCTAAATATTCAAGGCAAAGTAAGCTGATATCGTCATTAGCAGTACTGCCGCTGCTGAAGTTTTGCAGCCCTTGATTAATTGCTGAAGAATAGTGGGCAAGAGGGATATCTTTTTGTTGTTTAATCAGGAGCTCTACTCTTTCTACACCAAACATCTCTCCCGCCACATTTTCAAGTTCAACGATACCATCGGTATAAAAAAAGAGCCGATCTCCCGGAGCAAGTTGTCCCGACCCCTCTTCCCGCTGTGGCGCAAACTCACCTAACCCTATTATTGGGCCACCGGCCTCCAGGAGGACAACATCTCCACTATTCTTTTTTTGCTGTATAATTGGAGGATGTCCTGCACTGCTGTAGGAAAATAACCCATTGCGCAGATCAAGAACCATATATGATATGGTGAAATAGCGATCAAAGCGTTCAATCGGAAAGAGCCTGTCAAGATGCTCAAGCACCTGAAGCGGACTACTTGTCCTGGACCACTTTTCTTCTTTGGAAAAAGTACAGACAACGTTTCCACTCAGTGACATGGCCTGTGAAAGCAGTGTTGCAATCATGGCAGCAGGCACCCCATGCCCACAGACATCGACTATATATATCCCGACGGAATGGTCATCCAAGGCAAAAACATTGAAGATATCCCCCCCGATACGTTCACAGGGACGAAAAGTGTAATGTGTCTGCAAGCGATCCGTAAACGGAATAAGCTCCGGCAGCAATGCCCGTTGGATTGCTGCCGCTGCCATCAGATCCTGATCAATGACGTTCTGCCTGTCCTGCAGCGCCTTATTACTTTTGCGCAAAGAGGCCGTCAGGTTTTTTGTACCGAGCTGTGAGCGTATTCTGGCGAGAACTTCTCCCTTGTGAAAGGGTTTGGTAATATAATCCACAGCACCCAGATCAAAACACTGAATTTTCGTTTCAGAGATATCAAGAGAAGAAACCATGATAATCGGCACATTCATGGTTTGTGGATCATGCTGCAGTGATTTGCACACCGCAAAGCCATCCAATCCAGGCATGATGATATCAAGAAGAATGAGATCAAAGGAATATTTCCTGGCCAGGGTCAGACATTCTTCACCTCCCGTGGCAATAACGACTTCATAGCCCGTCTTTCTTACAATAGATGCCAGTAGCTTTCTATTGACCGGATTGTCGTCAACAACCAGAATCTTGTTTTCTGAACAATCTGCAGGTACTGTCACATCACTCATTGAAGGACACGTGTTAACATTGAAAAATCCCTTTCCGGTAGACCAAGTCCCATACCTTCACCAAAACGATAGCGGAGAGCAACAGCCAACTGCCACTGAGTAAAATCAGCCACATTATTAATTGAAGCCTCTCCACCGATAAACCATCCATTAGAAAGCGGTAAAAGGCCACGAACTTGAGCATCCAGCCCTAGGCCAGTCTCACTTTCCCCACTGTATTCTCCTATCAGGTCCTGCCAGCCAGGATCCCCTGGTCCTATATTGATAGTTCCAAGTTCTGCATAACGGGGTGCATCATCGGTTTTACGATAATTCAAACCTGCGGAGCAGGAAGCCTCCAACCAATAATCGGTATCTGCTGATGTAACTAAACGAAAAAAAGGCCCGGTAATAATTTGCTGCGCGGGGCTGTAATAGCCTCCATGACCAAAGGTATAAAAATTGGAGTTACGCCTGAATCCGCGGGCAAAGAGAAAGAGTCCGGTTGAACGTTCATAATCCTCCCACTCCGCAGTGTAACCACCACTGATTGATGCTGTAAGAGAACTATTTTGTTCCACACCCCTCCCCTCATACCAGCCATATCTGCCTTCAAAAGCAAGCCACCAGTCACTGAAAGAAAGTGTTTTAGTCCCACCCAGACTCGTTTGCACTACTCTTCCCTATTCACGTCCGCTGTATGGATCGGTTTGCCCAAGCCATGAAAGCATGGAGTCCCTGACGGGATCCCGCCCCACTGCCAACATCCAATCTGAACCACTACCTTCTATTTTACCAACCAGAGTCGGAGCAACTATCCCATTTACAGGTGTAGTCCCTATCTCAATATCCCAGTCAAGACTCCCTTCAATTTGTAACGCGCCCCGCCAGCCCCAGGCAAGAACATCTTCTTCCCACAGTCCTGGCTGGACTTGTGACTGATCAGGAGAGCGAAATACACTTCCAACCGGTATGTCTTCCGGCAAGGATCCAGAAGACATGGCGAGAGGACAAAGCGCAATCGACCAGGTTTTTCCAAATTGACTCGACACCTTTTGTCTCATTATAAGCGTCGTAGCACTCAAACTGGATGTACCATCATCTCCCCCCTTGCTGCGAAAATGAAACATGGTATCAAATGCGGGAGCAGCACTGCCGGCATATGGGCTTTTCCCCTGGTAGATCTGGTCAGCCAGAACTGGATGTTTCTGCTGAAAAGCATAATCTCCGGCAATTTTTCGTACCTCTGCCGTATCTGATTCAGCAAAACGATCCATCACTTCCCTTGTAAAAACAGGGTTATTCAGTGTTCCGAGCAGATCAGATAATGATTCTGCAGTATCAGCTGAGCTGTTCTCCTGATACTGCTGCCAAAGAAATGCTACCAAAGGTTTGGTCTCTCCCAGGTGATAACGACTCCAGAGGAGCATTTTTGTAAGCTCCACATCCTCGGGCTGATACATCAGGGCCTGTTCCAGATGCGCCAAAGCTTCCTGGTACCTTTTATCACGATATAACGTCCCGCCAAGAGTCGCATGGAGGTCATGCCGCAGTTGATTAAAGATGGCACTCTCCCTGTCAGAGTGCTGATCAAGAAGTGCAAGCGCTTCTATTAATGCACCTTGTTTTTGCAATGCGTATATGAGACCAAGCAGGGCATCATCCGTTGCATTATTTTGAACCAAGGTAGAAAAAATATCTCCGGCACAGTCGTACTCCCCTCGTTGATAACAGGCCCAGGCTGCCATTGAAGCTGCTTCCCGGTTATTGGGGTCCTGCTTATATACAGCTTGAACAAAAGAGTCATATTCGGAATTTTTCTGTTCAAGCTGATCCAGCTTCTCCCACAGGGCTTCCTGGAGCAATCTGTTTCTGGACAAATCTGCTATTTTCCCTTCAGAGGGAGCTGATGCCGCTACAAGCAGATCGTTATTACTCATTAACCGCAACTGTTCACGTAGAACCCGCTCATTCCAATGCTGATCGTCGGCTAGGCATCTACTCAAATCTGTAAAAATTTTCCTTGCCAGATCAGGACTCTCTGCGACAAGAAGAACGGCCATACGAAAAAACTGCTCGTTCTGCTGGCATTCTTCTAGCATCGACTTGTATTGCTGAAGAAAGTTCCTCATTTCATCGTGTTTGCTACCTTCACTCAATGTCAACATATCGTGCTGAAACTGAGCCAAAACAATTCGCTCCTGCCACTCTTTTTGTTGCAGTGGGGAGAGCTTTGGAAATAATCCCTGAACAGCTTCAAAATCTCCGCGTTCAAAGAAGATTTCAGCCAATGGTGGTGCCGTCGATTCAAGCTGTTCTCCCCGGGCAACAAACTCTTGCAGCAGAGGTAACGCTGCATCTGTGTCACCAAGCTTGAGATAGCTATAGAGAAGGCCATATTCGGCATTACGCCGATTTTCAGCGATATTCGAGGCAACTGCCTGTAAAAAAAACACTTTCGCCTGGGTATAGTTTCCCAGACGATACTCCTGCCAGGCATAGCCAAGAACAGCTGCGAATGGATCTGCAGTGACGTTCTCAACCCCCTTTGCAGAGGGCTGAGGTAACTCTTGGAGAAACCGTTGTGAAGACCTGGATATCTCGGCCGGGCTTTGTAGAACAGTTCCCTTAACCATGGTTCTGGCTGTTGATTCCAGAGTGGATTGCTGTTTTTTCTGAAAGATAACGGTTGCAGGACTTTGCCCTATTCCAGAAGACACAGAAACAATGGACTGAGCGGCCTGTCCTGTACCGGGAATCAGGCAGCTACAGCAGATTCCTGCAAGAAAGAAAAAACATCCGGTTGGAAAATTCATGGAATTTTCCGAGAACTGGCCAATAGATACAGGACCTGTGAATAATAGTTTTTTGTCCTCCTGCTGAACTTTCTTTTCAGCCTGAAGCCACAACTTTTTCGCCTGCTCTGTTCTCTTCAATTGTTGCGCACAGTTTGCAGCAATAGCAATAAACCCCGCAGGAGCCTCCTGCTCATTAAAGCTATCTTCGTTCAAGTTAATTGTTACCGGTAGCTTGCCGCTGGATTCGACCAGATTCAGTAGGTTTTCTGCACCGGAAAGCTGTTCAAGGGATCCATCCCAGAATGCCCAGAGGAATACCCGAATAGCCTCGTAGCCAAAAAGCGGTGGTTTAGCCGCCAGAACAGCAATTTTGTCCTGCTTCAACAGGAGCCAGTCCGCAGGGAGTTGCCAACGGCCAAAAGAGTTCTCTGACAAGAGCGACAGACTCTCGCCATGGACCCGCTGCCATAGAACCCGATCACCATACCTGGCAAATACTTTAAAGGCCGGTGAGACCAGATAGGATGGATTGACAATCACTGCATTTGTCTGTGTGAAGCCATAATACCCTGGAAGAAGAACTGTCTTTCCAAATGTTTCCAGAAGCAGATAGCGCTGGATACTTGCGATTATCTTCCGCCCTTCGTCTTCCAATTCCGGCAGGTTCCATCGTTCCCGGGCCAGTAAAAGTGCCCATGCGATGCAGATATCGCCATCACTGGCATTGTTAAAATCAATAGGTGCCGTAACACCATTGGCCAATTCGCCCCAGCTCCAGGCGCTGAGGGAATCCGTCTTTCTGATCTGGAGGTGGCTTTTTGTCCATTGCCAGAGCAGGCAAAAGGTTTCAAGGTCTCCGAAAGACACAGCTAACAGCATACTATAGCCCTGCCCTTCGGAATGACTGATCTCCTGCTGATTACGATCGATCACCCGTCCCTCAGGGGTGATAAATTCCTCTTTAAAGCCGGGCCACGTTCCGGGGTCAGTGGCGCAGGCTATGGGCAGGCAGCAAAAAACCAGAAATATAGACAAAAAGGCAATGAACCGGGAATCAGGCATCATCCTTTTCTCCGATCATTGCCTGCAACCTTCTGGTGCGTCGTCTTTTAAGAAGAATGGTCAAGCCCAGGGATATCAATATCAACAGGCCAACGAGAACAGCAATAAAGGGCCGACGGTATGTGTCTATCAGATAGCTGATACGGTTGCGTGCACTTATCTCACCCACGGAATAGGATGGACTCAGGGCGGCCTGTTGCACCACGGGTTTTTTTCCATCAAAATCAATGACCACAAAACCGTTACTACATTGCTGGGTCACTTCGTTTTCCTGGAGAAGCAGAGAGGCCTGAAGGACATCTTCTGCATCTTCAGCAGTCAAAATCACCACTGTCTTCATGGGGCTGAATGGTGATTCAAACTCACAGAGGACAGCCTGTTGTGGTCTGTACCGAAGATCGGTACCCAGAGTGGCAATATCAGGTGTGACAGGAGCAAGTTCTGTAACTTCATCAAACAGCACTTGCCACAGCCTGTCCTTCCAGTTTTCAATACGCAGAGTTCCCGGCAATCTGCCATGAACAGGCATTGAAATGTTCCTTAGCAGTGGGGAAGCATTCATAATTTTTCCAGGTAAATCTGCCCGTGAACCAATCACAAGAAGATTTTTCTCTTCAGTTTCAGACACCGTATCAGTAACCGTCAAGCCATAGGGTAATACACCGGTTTTCTGACTGATTCCTGCGATAAAATTAAGTGCTGCTGTCATAATGTTGCTCTCCTTCTGCGGCAGCACTAATGTGCTCTGCGAGAAATCCGGTGCAGCAGTCAGAGGAAAACCATCATTAAAGAGATAACTGAGTTGGGGCAGCTTGACCCACTGTAACAGCTTGGGAACCTGAACTGTTGAACTTTCAAAGAGGCTCAGCGCCAGATGGTCGGTTTGCGGTGCCTCACAGGCTGTTGTGTGTAGCGGCGTCATGATGGCGCTCAGCTGAAGCTCATTACGTCCCGGGCTAAAATAGCTGAGAGGCAAACGAACGGTATAGCCCTGATATTGCCCCCCCGTCGGCGAATTAAGAGGTATAGAAGCAACAAACTTTCCATTTACCCCAAGAGAAAGTACGGAATCCTCACGCATGGCTGCTCCATAGGAAAAGTCCAGACGGAGAAGAATATCTCGATTGCCTTCCAGTAAAAACCGTGTAGGCAGGGTGAATTGGATTGATCGTGGATCACTTTGATCGCCACGAAATGTTGTCGTTGCAAGCCCAAGCTCCTGAAAGGTGTATCGTTTTTCAGGTGCCAGACGGTTTTTCCCTGAATAGGGAGAAATAAATGGCAATTGCACCTCAGCAACCTGACACGATTGCACATTCGGCAGCGGCAGGGAAAGAATAGAAAAGGCGTTGACACTTTGGCGAATTTCCTCGGCCCCATCCCCTCCAAGATAGATCAGACCATGAAAGCGATCAGGATTACCGTTCTTGCCCGGCATGGGAAATATCCCCAGGTCACCCTGAACAGTTCCACTTCCTGTGACTGCCTCAAGAAAAGAATGATTGCCGATAACAAGATTGTCTCTTCCCGGCAACAATTCCTGGCCCGTGGAAAACTGTACAGGACGATAATCAAAGCGCAGGGCAACGGCAGCAGCAGTCACTGCAGCCAGCAACACATCAGCGTTGTCCATGGTCTCTGTCACTATATGGACGTGGTTTTCCCCGCTCATCTTTGGATCAAAAAGAAAATCTGCTACGGAAGCCAGGCTCAAGGGAACTTCTTTTTGTGTAAAAGAGAATTCAAGTGAGGAATCAATAAATTCAAGAGTTGTCCAGACTTCTGAAGGGTTCGTGGGAAGACAGCCTTCATCCTTAAAAGCCTGTACTACCTGAATTTGCAGGTCGTTATAGCCTATTTTAAAGAGACGAGCCGGTATGGTTACGGTAACAAGTCCTTCGGGAGCGCCTGGTTCCAGAGTTATCTGGGCCAGAGGATACTCGTTAAACAGGATAACCAGACGAGAACGGCTAGCTAAAAGAGCCGTGGAATTGACATAGGCAAGCTGCAGGGTTGCATCCTCAATCTGCCAGCGCTTCGGTGTCGGAATCTTAATACTATAGGTATCTTCACTATCCGTGAGTTTAACAATCCCCGGTGCATTGAACTTGGTCAATGGAAGTCTAAGCTGCTCCTGACAATATGCGGGAACAGCCCCGAACAGCAGGGCAGATAAAAGACTTCCCGTTAGTAGGAACAACCAGAACGTTTTGTTTTTTTTGCAACAAATTTGCTCCATATCTTCTCCTGATATATATGTATTTTTTTTAAACAAATTCGGGTCAACCCTCTGAAATGGTGATACGTTCCTGTGAAACCAAGCTTGAGAACAAAGAAAAATCCGGCAACAATGGGTACCTTGTGCTGGCGCCCTTTCCACAACTTCTCCCACCTGTCACTTTCACCATATAAATAGTTGGTAATAGAAAGAAAACTTTCCTCATCTTCAAACTGATACTGGCAGCCCAGCTGAACTCCATCCTCATGCTTCATTATTCTGACAATCTCGGCAGTAAACAAAAAATGCCTTCCAGCACTATTTTCCGTCTCAATCTCTATCATTGTCTGCTCAGATAATGATGTCTTCCGATCCAGAATAATTCCCATGCCTTCTTCTGAAAGATCCGTAGCCAGGCCGTTCAGCCAGCCGTTGTTTTCACTGTTTTGAACCCTCAGGCGAACAGGCTCTTTAACGGGCATCCGATATTTTTTCCTGATCTGCCGTCTCTCCCACACCACCCCGAGACAGAGGAGCAACAGAAGGAAATTAAAGGTACCCCACACGGTACAGATTATAATGGAGCCCAGTAACTGCGGATTACTAACCGCTCTAAACAAAGCGACCGGATACATTGCGATAAAAAGACCAAGCATTATATAAAATGGTGTAACCAGTGGACTGACAGAGTCTTCGGCCAAACTGGTATCCTTGGGTGTTACCTGAAACTGGGGCGAACGAGGATTGCGCAGGACACTTAAGATTGCAGGAACATTGTAAAAACTCATGGCGGTTTCATACAGTTCTGAAAAAAATGGATGTCGAACTGCGCCATACATAAAATTTGTCACAATCATGGATAGAATCATATACGGAATAGGATAGGCCATACACTGTAACAGTGTTGCATGGTATATCTGCATATCTCCGTAAAGATAAAAAAATGGGGCCAGCATAAACATCAGCCGGGAAAAACTGAAAAACCAGAATCCTGCAGAGTTGAGATAGCAGAGTCGCTGAATCAGAGTCAACCCGCGAACAAAGAGAGGATTTTTTAACAACAAAATCTGGGCCATCCCCTGAGCCCATCTGTTACGCTGGATGATAAAATCCTCAAAGGTCTCTGGACAGAGGCCACAAACCATCGGCTTCCCTACATACACAGAGTTATAGCCCCGACCATGCATGGTCAACGCAGTTTCTGCATCTTCAGTAATGGTTTCTCCTACGATGCCACCGACATCATCAAGACAACTTCTGCGCAGCACCGCGGCCGAACCGCAGAAAAAGGCTGCATTCCATAAATCGAGTCCGGGAAGAACCTTCCCGTAAAACATCACATTATCTCCGGGGATCTTATTAAAGGTATCGAGGTTCTTTTCCACCGGGTCAGGATTGATAAAGAAATGCGGTGTCTGGACCAGAAACAGCTTCGGATCTTTCAAAAAATAGCCAACCGTATTCTGGAGAAAATCTCTGGTGGGTACATGATCACAGTCAAGTACCAGAACCAGATCTCCGCTGGGATGCTGCTGTCCATCGACTGTTTTATAGAGAGCAGCATTAATATTTCCAGCTTTGGCAGCTGTATTTTCCTCTCTGGTCAGATAATTCACTTCAAGATACTCAGCCAGTACTTTGAGTGTTTCATGACGAACGAGGGCGGCAGCAGCACTCTTCGGATCAGTACTATTACGCTTTTGGGTTGTTCCTCCATCATCGAGAATATAAATGTTCAGCTTTTCCCGGGGATAATCAAAAAGCGTACAGGCACTGGCCGTAATGGCAACCATCTGCTCCGGTTCATTGTATGTAGGGATCAGGACATCGACAACAGGGAGATCGGGATTGCTCAGATCAATGGATTCTGTTGGCGGCCGATACAGGGGCATCACATTGATGATCATCCCCATCACCTGAATAAGCATCCCGTAGAGTTCTGCTGCAAAAAGAACAAGAATAAAGAAAAACTCCAGAGGTGACGTATAGAGTAAGGTAGAAGTCAGCCGAAAAAAAAGATAACGCCCCAGCAGAAACAGGGTACAAAAAGAGATCAAAACTCCAAAAAACACCGAAAATCGATGGGCCACTCTCCTCAAAACAAGAACCAGACAGATCAATCCCCAGGCGAAGAAGAGCTGCTCCCTGGTGGTGAGACGAGTAACAATTCCTGACAGAAACAGAGGAGTGCTCAAGAGCAAACCTCCAATAACTATGAGAGCTAACCAGCTTCTTTGAGAGAATACTTTTTTGACGTTCATGATTTTGGCAGATATTTCATCATGGTCAGTATATTGGAATTTTCATATACCTCATACTCCACGGTATCCATCACAGAAGTAATAATATAGAGTCCCATGGAAGACTCTGGCAGGGCATCGATGTCATTGTCCGGGTCGATGGGACAACAGGAAGGAAATGCGAAATCTGCAGCTTGTCCTTTATCTATTATGGTGAAAATAATTCTGTCATCCAGTCCCTGTGCATGGAGCTCAATCATACAGTCGGCACAATTACTGTATGCGTGGCCGACAATATTGTGCGTAACCTCAACGGTTGCCAGCTCAATCTGATAACTCTGGACCTCATCAAATCCCAAATGAAGACAAAACAAATACACAGCTCTGCCAATAAGACGGGAATCTTCTTTGTCGCTTGGGATGACTAGCTGTAAATAGTGACTTTCATTAGAACTCATCAGGATTCAAGCAACGCTTTTGTTGCTTCCTGACTGTTAGGAAAAATGGGAAAAACTCTGTCCATTCGAGTCAACTGCAAGAGACTCATTATCTTATTATTGACACAACAAAGAGCCAATTCACCGTTTCCATCATCGGCCTGTCTCAGCCATTTAAAACTTTTGATAATCACACCAAGAGCCGTACTGTCAATAAAGTCCACGTGGCTGAAATCGAGGATTATCTGCACATTCCTGGCATCTATCCACTCTTTCATGACAACAATAAAATCAGGTGCACATGTGGCATCAAAACGTTCTTCAAGTATGGTTGCAATGAGGACTGAGTTATCTGTCCGGGTCTGTATTTTCATGGTAACGGGGGGATTCATAAAAAATTTAAGTAACTATTCACCGAAATTGAGTTTGAGCCGGAATTGCATAACGAATAAGCTGGTAGGAAACTGGGGACATGACCCAATTCGTCTTTGTCTTTTGAATTGGAATCGTGTCCCCAGATTCCGGGTAAAAATTGCGCCGTTTCATAGCATGGTGAATAGTTACAAATTTAATTGCATATACGCAATTTCTGTAAAGACTGGTTAATTTGTTTGTTTTCCAGTTCAGCATATCATCTGGATAGACAATACACAAATCGATTTCATTCTCTAAACGCTGCTATTGCATCGTTTTCCAGAGCACTAAAAATAGCATCCATCCGTTCATAAATAAGTTCTAACAAGTGAATGACAGCAGTATGTTGCGGGTCGTTATCATCCCTTTTCAGATGCTCAATGTGTACATAAACAGTTCTCAAGTCACGTCGCAGCTCACCATCACTCACTCCGGAGTCTTCATCATAACGACTGAACAGAGTTGCGATCAACCGCTCTATATTGTCTGTAAACTCCCTGGAGAATGGTACTATTTCCCTGCTCAATGGCAGTAGGCCATTGATATGAGCTGACACTCCCACGAAATGGCCCAAAATCTCATCGAGAGAATCCACATATTTTTGGGTGTGATGCGGTTCTCTCAGCATCTGTTGATAGCTTGCCAGAAGATTGTTTTGAGCCGTATAGAGCTTTAAGCGTCTCCGGGTGAGTTGTTCAAAGCGGATTGCAGGATCGGACAGGGCACGAACACAGATACTCAGCATATCTTCCTGGGCAACAAGTGTCTCCTTAAGAAGCCTTTTAATACCGCCACCATTCCATTGAGGCCAGAGGAATATATTTGACGCAAAAGCAAGTCCGCAGCCCAGAGTCGTATCCACGGCCCGTGTAAAAACAACCGTTTCTCCCGAACCAAATGCGACCTGATAGGCCACCACAACCAGAGCTGTCACTCCGACGATGGTCCAGGCTTTATGGATAAAAAGCATACTGAAGGCAAACAGGACAAGAGTAACCATAGAGGCGATAAGCTCCACATCACCAAGGGGGAGATAGATAATGCCAAGTCCAAGAAGGACCCCCAGCAGCGTTCCAAGCACCCGCTGCACAATCAATGTTTTGGTTAACAGATAGCCACTTTGCATAACGAGTAAAATGGCTATAATCACCCAGTAATTTTTCTCAAGGTGCAACCAACCAGCCAGAAGAATACCACCACTGACCGTAATACTCAGGCGTAAAGCATAGCGAAAGACAGGTGACTGAAAGTTCAGATGAGGACGTAGGGCCTCGGCAATAGCCGGCAAAGGATCAGGAATTCCAAGAGATCGCTGAAAGGCTGGCTGCTGACTGTACAGAAGCCTTTTAATCATATCAAAATGAACACCAAGGGAACGGGCCAGTATGGGATTACGGTCCTGCCTGATCTGAATTGCCTGTTCAAAAGTGTCCAACTGACTCGCAAGACTCATATCTATCTGACGCCGTGTCCTCACTGCAAAGGCTTTTTTCCTTAGCACAACAGCTAAGGAAAAAGCACAATCGGAATAGAGAGACGTCAAATCATTGTTCACAATAAATTCACGAATTTCACCGATACGATGCTGGTTTGCCTGCAGCAGTTCCATCAGATCCACTGCAAAAAGAAATTCGTTCTCCAGGCCTTTCAACTCGGAATCATATCCCTTTTCACCAAAGCGATTCAGATATTCCTTGCTTTGGTTAATCAGGCTGTACACTTTTTCCTGCTGTGTAAACACCGCTGTAAACTGTTCCCTGGATGGTTCTTTCAGGAAGAACTGCGATTTGAGCATATAATAATTTGCTATTTCGGTAAAAAGCTGGGCCAAATTATCACGGAGCATTCTATGGCCCCACCAGAACATCCAAATCCTTGCAGAGACCGCATACCAGAGAGTACCAAAGCCTATAAGAATGGGAAAAATCCAGAACGGCAAGGACTGACTATCGGACCAATTAAGAGACAGTGCGGCCACGATCATGGCTCCTGTCCCAGTCCGGCCACTCCGGTTACCGCGGACGGCAAACAGGGCGAGGATCCATATCAAGGGAAAAAAGATAAGGGCAAGCGGCACGAAAATGTGCTGCAGAGAGAGTACCAGCAGTGAAACGCCGGCAAAGAGAAGAACAGTACGGAGTAATCGATGAGAAAAACGAAGCCCCGGCTGATCCACTCCTGCAAATAATGTGGGAAAGACAGCCAGGACCGGATAGATAGTCAGGGCACGCCAGGGACTCAGGTAAAAGCAGAGGATGAGTGAGCCAGTTGCACAGGCCAGCCACATCCCCTGATTGATACGGCGATCATAAATGGCTTTCAGGAGGAGATCATGTATTGAATATTTTTTCTTAAGACGCATCATTGCCATGATCTGTATGTGGCTGCAGTATTCTTATTCTTTCTTTAAATCATATTTCACATCCGATGTATCAGATAACCTGAGTTTAGTCAACGCACTCTACCCAGGCTGCAATTTTCCCTTTACAATTAGCGACGCCGCCCACCGCCGCCACTACGAGAAGAGCTGCCACTGGATCTGCTATAACTAGACTTTTGTGTGGCTCGTTGTCTTGAGTACTGTTGGCGATCAATGGATGTGGATCGATCATATCCCGAACGTTGTTGAGCAGTAGAACGAGTAGCAGATGTCTTCTGAGAGCTGGTTTTATTCTGCCACTGGCCATTGCTCCGTTCCTGCCATTGTCCGTTATTGTTCCGCAGAACATTTCCACTCTTATCGGTCAGGACATTATTGGCTCGGTTATTCACCGCGGCCGCACCTATCGCTGCACCCCCCGCTGCCCCAATTGCTGCACCTCCTCCCGCGCCCAAGCCTGCGCCTCCATCCTGACCGCGAGTCATTCTATCCTGGATATTCTGTTGATTTGAATGGCTGATTGAACGGGAGTTCACCGTATTCTGGATATGGGCACTCTGAGTGTTATTCCGATAAATATTATTACGATTTGATATGTTATTATAATTTCGGTTTGTATTAATATTCACATTATTAATATGAATATTATTATAGGATGATCGATATCCTCTTGGCCCATAGTAGCCACGGCCACCCCAATACCTCCCATGATAGCCGCCGCCTGAATAAAAACCTACCCGAAATGGTCCTGAGCTATAGCTCATGCCAAAGCCCCATCCCGTCCATGGGTTATAGGAGACACTGAGACCCCAGGTTGCTGGACGTGGATAATAGTAATAAGGACTAACCCAGGGATAATAGTAGTAGCCGGTACCATAGACGATGGTTGGCCCATAGATATAGCTACCGGCATATCCCGGTGTATAACCGACATAGACCACATCCGGTGTAGAATCATAGACATAGACATACTTTGTATTATAGACAGGGCTGGATGGCGGTACTTTATCAATTCCTGGAGGTGCCTTATCCGACACGGTCCAGGGGCCGGTGGCAGAGCTTGAGACATACCAGACCGCGTCTTTCACCAGATAAAACTGCTTCCCTGCTTCAATCACTGTTTCTGAGCAGTTCACTGCAAACTGAAGATCTGTACCGTCAATAGCCTTGAATTCTGGCTGACCATCGTAGGAGACCTTGAGATCCACCTTCTCTCTCTTGACCGTGGCTGTTTGCGGTATCTGGGCATCCATCACCGCCTCTTTCGCCTCATCCGTTCCGGCAATAGAGGCTCTTACATCTGCATACTTTGATGTTTTTGGAATTTCAACAAAGCTGGCAGGCAGTTTATCAGCTTCCACAAATTTCCAGGTACCGGTCATGGAGGAAGACTTATACCAACGCCCCGAAATAATTAAAAAATAACTTTGATTTTTCACATCCATAAACACATTAGAACCCGTATTGCTCATGGATAAGAGATCGTCGGTCAGAGGTGCGAACTCAGCCTTTCCGCTAGAGACAACAAGCTCTGTCGGTTTATGAACCACCACAATTGCCGGAGCATTTTTTACTGTTATTGTGACATCGGATTTTTCCGTATTTTTCTCACTCTCGGCGGCCTTACTTGCGACCATTTTCACAAGGACATCGGGAGTATTATCCGTATATGCCCATGGACCATCACTACTTTTTGCACTGTACCAGACACTATCTGCTGCGTTTAAGAACCAGTTCCCGCTTTTGGATTCAAAAAAGAGCGGATAGGGGGTGTTCGCAACGGCCTGAAATTCGCTGTTCTCAACTTTTTGAAGCATAGTCTTGCCATCAATCACAACAAGAATTGCCGGTTTCTCCATATAAACAATCTCAGGAGGATCGTTATTCAATTTTGCTGCCTGTTGCTGCTCCTGTTCCACTGCAGCAAGTGCTGTGGTCAATTCGTCAAGCGATGAGGTTAAATTTCCTTTTTTCACACTCTGCTGAACGGCCTGATTGAACTCTTCGTGAACTTTTTTATTCTCTTCTGGAAAACGAGTATCGGTAATTTCCAGAGTTTCATAACGAACTATCCGTTCTTCTCGATCGATATTCACCTGGGCCTTATACCAGGCAGCACCAAAGACCGGGGAATCGCTCCCAGAAGCATTATAGGCAATCGCTGTTCGGCCCGTTAAGATATTCCCGACAAGTGATTCAACCTGAGGCTGATAGATCGTGACGGTACCGGAAGAGACCTTCACATCCCTTGGCCACTTGCCCAATTCTTCAGAATAGAGCTGAGGACTAATCAGCAGAGAGAGCAGAAGAGTAAAAAGACACAAATAAAACGTTCTAAAATTCAGCATAAAAGCACCATTTAACAGTTTAAAAAATACAATTTGATCAATCTATATATTCTGAGATTTCGTCATACCTGGATTTAATTCTGTGAATCAATACATCATTGTGATGCATATGGCGAATAGAGTGACCAATAAGATACAGGCCCAGGACAACCAGAAAAGTTAGCAGGACAGCCAATGGTATGAGAAAAGAGAGCACATCAACAGCCTGGTAATATTTAGACGTCGCGATCAGTAAGCTCAGGACAGAAAGAGGAAGAGCAAGAACAGCTATCCCTGTACGCATCAAGGCAAGAGAGGTACGTTTCTCGGCAAGGAGAAGCTGTATATCATTGATTGCAGCTGGGACATTATGGTGTTTTTCTTCTGACATACCCGATGAATAGTCCTGACCTCAACAATCATTAATGAGCGGTTTCTGATAAAGAGCAAGGGGATCACAGTACAGATCGACACTGATCCCCCCTTAAGCTGCAAGAAGATCACTCACGACAGCAAACCTGTCGTTAGTGAAACAGAAGCGAAAAGGGGTTTAGTGAGTTACTGCCTTCGCCGCATCAACTGCCTCTCCAGTGGCTCCTTTTGTCATTGCCTCTGTTGCCTTAGTGGCTGCAGAGTCAACGGCCTTATTGGCCTGATCCTTGGCAATTCCAATGGCCTGATCTTTTGCATTATCGACAACTTCTGAGGTTGCCTCTTTAAGAACAGACTGGGAGGCCCCTTCCGTAGCTTTTTCAGCAACAGCTTCAGCACCGGAAGCCTGGGCAGACAGGGTTGTGCCAAAACAGAATAGAACAACGGCAATAAGAGCGACAATGGATTTTTTGAGATAGTTGTTTTTCATGATATTGTACTCCTGGTACGATATTTCCTGCTATCAGGACTGGTTATACTTGCAGCTATCAAAACGATAGCCACTTAAACACATTTAAACTTCAACGAACACAACACTTGGAGCAACCTTCACTACATATTTCATGCCCGATTCTGCGACGTTCTCTGATCTTTCGATTAAAACTTGTTTTAATTTTTTTACATTTCTTCTTATATACTAGAAACATCAAAAGCAGATAACAATGGATACTAATACTTCCTTCTTAAAAAGTCTAGTAGCTAGCCCGTATTTCT
Source organism: uncultured Desulfocapsa sp. (assembly GCA_964538055.1). Lineage (GTDB taxonomy): Bacteria > Desulfobacterota > Desulfobulbia > Desulfobulbales > Desulfocapsaceae > Desulfocapsa. Next base: position 16,327 of record CAZIDU010000096.1, read on the forward strand.
CACGAGTTGAAATGGCTGCGTATGCGAGGAACGAGCCAATAGGCCATAGTTACCTCTATGCCTGTAGGCTCAGAGACGAAGCAGATGCGGCGATATCGACTCGCCTTGGGTGCTATTTTCA
>CAZIDU010000097.1:0-16404 GCA_964538055.1 uncultured Desulfocapsa sp.
CAATGGCCATCTCTCCAATTTAAGCAAAACCGCAAGTAAAGACTATTCCTGATATGTTGCGATGAGGCCTATCTGTCTTGAATTAAAGGGTTTGTGATACACTTCCAAGGATTTCTTTTATAGTCTTATTACACCACGACAGGTGGTACGTTAATTTTTTTACTAAACGATTAAGGAAAGGAACGCCGCCATCGAGTCTTTCCAGATTATGATTGCAATCATATCGGATTAAATGTATTGTTTTCTCGGATTAAAGACATACTTACCTCGGATTAGTATCACTCCATAAAGAGTAAAACTTGTGATGATCAAACGAAAAATATACAATCGGGCCGTCGAGTTATTAAGGGAATTCAGGATTGTCTATATCTCCGGCCCCAGACAAGCCGGAAAAAGCACTTTGGCAAAAGAAATTGCTCAGACAATTGATATGAAATACTTCACCTTGGACAATCAATCATTGCTGGAAGTTGCAAACAGTGATCCCCATGGACTACTTGCATCCCTGGGTAAAAGAATCGTTCTCGATGAATTTCAGTATGTTCCGACCCTTATTCCTGCGATCAAAATGGTTTCCGATAATTTGCAGCCAGGCGAAAAAGGAGTTTTTCTTCTCACCGGTTCATCAGATATATTTAAATCGGCCAAGACCCAAGAAGCACTCCCAGGCCATATGGCACGTTTAGAGCTTTTTCCGTTCTCCACCGCTGAAGTGTCCTGTTCAAAAGTAAATATTGTTGATTATTTATTAGCCGAAGAGATAGAACCGCTGGAAGGAATATTCGTCGACAGGCAGCAAATGGCCGAAAAACTCATCCAAGGCGGCTACCCCGAGGCAAGTACAAAAAGTACACGCAACAGAAGCGCATGGTTCAAATCGTACGTGATGGGAAGATTGTATAAAGACTTTGCGACGCTTACCGAAACAAGAGGCGACTACATAGAGAGAATTAATGCCCTATCCCGTTTACTTGCAGGAATGAGTGGGAATGTAATTAAATATGCAAACATTGCAAATAAAGTTGGTTTTGACGATAAAACTGTAAAAAAATACATGCAGGCTCTTGAATTGATGTTCATCACCAAAACTATCAGGCCGTATGTTAAAAACAGGGCAAAAAGATCCGTCCTGGGATTGCCTAAAATTCATTTTATCGATACCGGACTGGCTTGCTATCTCCTCGGCCTAAAAAATCCAAAAATACTTATGACCTCCAATTATTATGGTGGATTGCTGGAAAATTTTGTCTTAATGGAAATACTAAAGCAATCCGGGTGGGCTGAGGAGGAAATCAGTATCTACCACTTTCGAGACAAGAAAAAGAATGAAGTTGATATTGTCATGGAAAGAGATGATGGCAAAATCATTGGGGTTGAAGTAAAGGCTTCAGCTTCGGTAAAACAGCAGGATTTTAAAGGACTCCACGAGTTAGAGTTATATGGAGGTGATAAGTTTGTGAGGGGAGTTCTTGTATATACGGGAGCACAATTATTACCAATGAGATATAAAAACCATGTTTATTATGCTGTGCCCATCTCATTTTTATTAGGTTCAGATCTCACAAAGAAATAAAAAAATAATTAAGAAGAATTACGGACAATATTGTTCGTACAGCAACGAATCTTTGCACAAGATTGAGTTAAGCAGTATCGGATGAAATTAAACATTGGGATGAAAACGGTCGTAACATTTCGAGCGAAACATTGGTTTCACTGGCAAATGTTCGTTTTTTAGATTCCTATTTTTAAGACCTTTTTAAGGTCTATTTTCTGGAAGCGAAAAATTAGCATAACTGTCTATAAATAATGATACTTGTATGATTTACTATGACAGATTTCACCCAATTGTGCAATTGCACCCACTGTTAAGGTTTCCGCAAAATATTCGTAGCAAACCACCCCTTCAGGTTGACTCAAGCAGTATCCCAATAAGAGAACATGCCAATGGCCATCTCTCCAATTCAAGTAAAACCGCAAGTAAAGACTATTCCTGTTATGTTGCGAGTTGGCCTATCCGGATGAAATTAAAGGGTTTTTAGGATGTTTTTTTGAAAGCTAGTATTTGTTGTAATGTCAACATTTTGCAGCGCATTTGGGAATTATTACTAAGAGGCTCGCAACATAATTATCTTACCTAAATTAAACTACTACGGTAAAATTTCTATAGGCACTGAAGGGTTACCTATGTAAGAAATAATTTAACAAGGAAAGAAAGCCAACCGTTAAGCAGCTCATATCACTCCAAATATTTTAATCTTTTTAGTGGTTCACACCATTACACTATAAACAGTTACAAGATTTTTTGAGTTTGTAAACACAAAAAAGTAAAAAAATAAAATATAAAGAACAAGGAGGAGGAAAAAGCAATATTTGCAATATTTTTTTTGAAATCAAAAGAAAAGGACCAATAAAAGACACAACATAACTAATCTCGCAACATAATTCCTGTTATGTTGCCACTCAGTCTATCCAGTTGAAATGATAAGGTATTTATGGCAAACAGCCTGGTGCATAATTTTCTCTATTATTTCATGCTGTTTCGCTGTTTTTGAAAGTGATTATCATTTTCCACGCAACATAACTTATTTGGGTTTCTCATACTTATCCGTCAACCTTACGGGGTCCAGAAGTCCCCTAAAGGCTATCAAGCCAATTTAAAATTTCCTTCTTGTTCTCCCAGTCAACCAATTCATCGATCTTGTCATCCTGATTGAGCAGAGACTGTGTGTAGGCGATGAATTTTTTCTGGATCTGCTGTCTGTGCCCTAAATCAAGGTGCAGATAGATCATGGTCGATTTTACGCTTTCATGACCGAGATGGTTTTTAATGTCAGATATGGGGCGCCCTGCCAGGAGCATATTTACCGCACAGGAATGCCTGAAGCTGTGGGCAGGATTGAGGTCTTTCAACCGTTTTTCCGGCAAGACTTTTTTCAGATATTTTCGGCAGAGCCGATATATTCCGTGCCGGGTAAATTCCTTTCCTCGCTGATTGAGAAACAAACGATTCCTGTAGAGAGTATGTGGTGTAATCCGGTACTTTTTAATATACTGGTAAAGGAGGTCTGTCGTTTTTGGCCAGAGGGTTATCATTCTGACGCGATCTCCTTTGCCGAGAATGGCCAGCGTTTTGTTCTGTGGATCAAAGAAGTCGAGATCGAGTGCAGCCACTTCGCTGGCTCTGGCACCGGAGTCGAAAAGCAGATTTAGTATGGTATAATTTCTGAATCCTTGTGCTGATCTGAGATCAACAGAATCAAGGACAGCCAGAATTTCTTCCTGATAAAGAAAGCCGATTATATTTCTGTGGTAACGCTTTTTGGGAATATGCAATATTCTTACTGCAACATCTCTTTTGTCAGGATGCATATAGAGAATCATCCTGGCCAGAGATTTTATGGCCGCTAGTCGATGATTTCTGGTTCTGGCACCATTTTCCCTCTCTTTTTCGAGCCAACCAAGAAAGTTCACAATCAGTTCCGGGGTGAGTTGCTCAACCTGCAAAGAGTTGATGGGAGTATCAAGTGTATCCCTGGCAAAAGGTAAAAAGAGAGAGAAAGCATCGCGGTAGCTCTTGATCGTATTGGGCCCGCACCCTTTGATCCGAGGTAGATACTGCTCAAAGAATTGGTGAATACAGTTCGAAAGTTTCATAGTCTTGATGGATACGTAGTCATAAAATCAACGAGATTCCGGCGCTGATCAGCATCGATCAGTTTGAGGTAATAGATTGTATATGTGTATTTTTTGTGTCCCATATATACCGCAAGAACCGAAAGCGCATTCTGTGGAGAATCACCTCGTTCTGTTATTCGTCTGAGGGTATTGACCGCAAAGGAATGTCGCAGGCTGTGCGGGGTTGGGGCACTGATGTTGGTGTTGCCGATAACCCGTTTGGGCTGAGCAAGTCCGATTTCTCTGACTACCTGGTAGAAGAAATTACGAACCTGTCTATTATGCAATTCCTTCGCGGGATCGCTGACCAGAAGGTACGGGGTTTGGTTATTTGCAGGTAGCAAGGAGTTACGAAGGGCAAGGTAATCCGACAGATGCCTTGCCACGTCCACAGGGATGGGAATCAGGCGATCCTTTCGGAACTTTGTCTTTCTAATATAGATTGTCCTTTCGTCAGCTCTGAAATCCTTGAGTTTCAGCCGTAGAGGTTCAGAGATCCGCAAACCGCAACGAACCAGAAGCTGAAGAGCCAGGCAACAACTCATGTCCTTGAGAAAAAAAGCCTGCTTTTCTCTACGAATCTGTCTCCATGCTGCTTCGAGCAGATGTTCAGTCTCCTGGTCAGAGAAAATAAAGGGGATAATGTTGTTTTCCTTAAAACGGGGAATCCCGGTAAGCGGATTATGCTTACAGAACTCAATTCGTACGAGATATTGAAAAAAGCCACGCAAGGCATAGATTACCTTATTTATTGTGTTCTGGTTTATCGTAAGATCTGTCCGCATCTTCAGAAAGAAGAAAGGTGTCAACTCCTTGAGCGTGTTTACATGTCCTGTCACCATGTAACGATCTAATCGTCTCAGGCTATCCATTGCTTGTATGGAATAGCCAAGGCTCTCTCGATATTCGAGATATTTTCCCATCTGTGGCGCCAGGAAGCTTTTAAACGAGTTCACCAAGAATAACCCTCCTCATGAGTTTGATATGAATATGGAGATATCTTCTGGTTGCCTCGATGTCGTCATGACCAAGCATTTCCTTGATTTCAAAGACAGAAGCCCCAGCTTCCAGCAGGTGCTGTGCATGGGTGTGACGCAGCCAATAGGGGGTAGCATCTTCAGGTAAACCAGCCTTGCGCATACACGTGTTTATAGCATGGCAAACAGTCGGTGAGCTAACAGGCCTGTAGGGACGGTAGCATTGCAGAAAAAGCTCGCGACAATTATTTTCCGGGCGGCCTCCAATCAGGTAGGCAGTAATAGCCTTGAGTGTCTTTAGTGGGATCGGCATCGTGACAGGGAAGCCAGCCTTACGATATCTGACGTTCATCTCTGCCTTACAAAATTGAATATCATCCAGGGTTATTTTGCTAATTTCCTGAGGGCGCAGCCCCATTGTATACGCTATATGAACTATGGCGTAAGCCCGTAGCTCCGCAGGTGTTGTCGGTGTCATGTTATCAAAAAGTTGTTTGATTTCACCAGGGCGCAAGAAGCAAGGTGGTTTTGTCCGATGGAATATTCGCGGCACTTTGAGCAGTGCGGCAAAGTCTCGTTTAAGCACGCGACGCTCATAATATAGATATCTCAGAAAAAGCTTGAGGCAACTCCGGTTGATTTTTTCGGTTCTCCGGGCATAATCTCCATTATATTCCTGATTAAAGGCATCTATCTGCTCTATGGTTGTTGTTGAAAGCTTGAGGTTGTGCCGCTTGAGATAGCGATAGAATGCCTCAAGAACTCGTCGTGTATGCTGTACCGTTTTTTCTGTATCGTAACGGGCCATGGCGCAGTAATGCAGGTAGTCTTCAAATATTTCAGGTAGTTTTGGTCTTGATTTTAATGGAATGGGCTGGGGAATTTGCTTCTGTCGATACAGAAATTTTGCAAAGCCCCGAACTGCCCGTCGTCGTTCATTGCTGTCGCCTTGCTGCATAAATTCTTTCAATATTTCAAGGGTAAAAATTTCGTCCCATTCTTTTAGCTGCGGCTCTACAAAAATACAAAAATCTTGAAGGATCTCACACTGCGTGTCGATATGCGTATCGGGATATCCCTGTTCGATTCGCTGCAGAAGATATTGTTCAACTGCCCGCGAGAGCCTTTTGGAGTCCTTATGATTCATGGTTTCGGTTGAATTGCCTGCTGAATATTTGTTCAATTGTAGCAGGATCTGATCTTTCCATGTCCTCCCGGTTTTTGAGCAACTTGGTGGATTGAATAACAGGAGTACGCGGCAGGGAGAGGACTTGAAAAAAGGTACCATCAAAGGCAATCAGGTCTTTATTTATCAACTGATCACGGACAAAAACATAGTCATCCACAGAAAGACAGAGCAAAGAGCAGATCTTGTCATAATGGTAATAGGACAGCCCCTGGCGGTCAGCCACAAGTGCTAGAAAAAAATACAGGAGTAATTCATTTCGAGTGAGGCTGGTAAAAAATCCACTTCTTAGAAAACGATGGCCGATCCATGCGAAACTTCCGTCTATCTTTCTGATACGATCGCAAATAAGGGGTTTTCTATTGACCATGTGCTCCTCCAGGATGTCAGAATGACTTGATATTGGCTCCCGAATTCCGCCTCCCATATCCCCGTCGGGGAAAATGCTCCACAACTACACCTTTGCCACCACAAAAATGGCAACAAGGAACGATAATCGGGTGATGTTGAGGTACTCTACCATGCTCAATAGTAGGTGTGGAAGATGTGTCAGCCACGGTTTTTTCTGGATTGTGTATTCTTCGCCTTCTTTCCGCTTGCCGGTGAGCTTCCCGGCCCTTTGCTGTTTGGCGATATCTTTGCTGGGCTAAACGGTGTGCTTCTCGCTTGGATTCTCGTCGACAAGCCTCACAACAATAAGCCTGCCCACGCCAACAGCTCCGGCAGACATAAAAAGTCCTATCACACCGCCTGCATGAAACAGCCTTCAGTAAAATGATTTCAATTCTTCCGACTTGAACAAAACCGGAAGCCGTGATTATGTGAAGGTGCTTGTAGGCTTCCGTGTTTACGGGATGTCTAACGAAAGGCTCGAGATGGCTGCTTCGGGCCTTTCGTGCGTTATGAGTACTCTCCCGTTATTATCGGTCAAAAAAAGGAAGGAAATGAAGAAAATCCAAAGAAAAAGGAGGAAGAAGAGATAAAAAATAATACTTACAAAAAGAGGGAAGAAAAGCAAACAGAGAAGAAAAGACACAACATAACTAATCTCGCACCATAACTACTGTTAAGATTTTCGCACAATATACGTAACAAATTTCCCTCCAGCCAAAGTAACCATATCTCCCCTGTCATGGTTACCACCGATAAAACTTGTAAAACCTTTCAATAAATTTGAGTTGCACGAGAAGAAATGATAGCATCGTAACAGTGATGCTTTTAATACGTTGGTACAGGTTGTGAATAAAGCAATCCTTTTGGCGTATTCGTATATTCATATAACTGTAACACTATCAAACCTTCTACTTCCCCTTCAAAAACAATGACAAAATCAGAATTAACAGAAGCACTATCCGAAGAACAGGGCATGTCTCTCAAAGAAGCTACAAGCATCGTGAAAACCATTCTGGACACCATGATCAATACGCTTGTGGCGGGGGAGAATGTTGAGCTAAGAGGCTTTGGAAGCTTCTCCGTTAGACACTATGACTCTTATACTGGCCGAAATCCCAAGACAGGTAAAAAGGTCCAGATACAGCCCAAAAAATTACCCTTTTTCAAGGTAGGTAAAGAACTGCGTGAGAAGGTAAATGCAGCTGCTAGAAATTAGCATCAGTATTGAAAATGCCTAACATAACAAAGATAAAATCATCCTTTATCATATTGCTACTCTGTCCTACTCTCCCTAATGCAGCACACCTGCATTAGGAAGCCTGGTATCAGGAAAGATGGTGTGACGCCAACAACGGCCAAACAGAGGTTACCATGCCAGATGGCACCCGTTGCGATTGCTTGACCGATACCCACGCCATTGAGTTTGATTTTGGCGAGAAGTGGGCTGAGTCTGTAGGCCAGTCTCTTTATTATGGCCTGCAGACAGGGAAGGAGCCAGGTGTTGTATTGATTCTTGAGGAAGACTCAGATAGGAAATATTGGATAAGGCTCAATACAACAATTGATCATCACAAGCTCCCGATAAAAACATGGGAGACGAATGAAGATGATGATTTTTCGGAGGGTATTGCCAAGAAATTTTCATCTTGGTTTAGCTTGTTGTTGAAGGGCGGGGAGTAAAACATGCCAAACGCCAAGCACAAAGACATCAGTCGAATTGACAGTGAAAGCACCCATGGCTGGAATGTCCGTGTACGCTTCCAGGGAAAAACTAAGTGTAAACTTTTCTCTGACAAGAAATATGGTAACAGGAATTCTGCTCTCATAATTGCAATCTCTTGGCGTAACAGCACAGAAAAAAATCTTGGTAAGCCAAGAACTGACGAAACTTCTGTTACTGACTCGAGTACAGAAACTGGCGTTGTTGGTATAACCCTAAACAAAAAGTTAACCCGTTATACAGTCCTGGGTAAAGACTCTGACGGGAAAAACTATAGCAGTTCATTTTCTATTAAAAAATATGGAAAAGAAGTCGCATTTGCTAAAGCCTGCGCTCTGCGTCTTAAAAAGAAAAAGAAGGTGCAAGAACGCTTGGCTGCGTTGATAATTACTGAGAAAACTTGCACCAAATGTAACGAAACTAAACCGCTTGAGGAATTTGGAAGAAACAAACGCTATAAAAACGGGATTATCGGTCACTGTAAAGAATGTCGAGCTTCTTACCATCGGGCACATGCTGCAAAGGTTCGGAAAGAAAGACCTGCTCCTGTAAAAAAACTGCGTGTGGTACAGACCAAAGAGGAAATTGCAGCCAAACGAAAGAAATACCGAGAAGAACACAAGGAAGAGCTCTCTGCAAAAAGGCGGGAAAGGTATCAGAAATTTGGGTATTGAGTTGTTGCAGTAACTTCTCAGGAATAATATTCCTCTGTGAGGAATGCTTTCCAACCGAGGATAGCCAAGGGACATCTTCTCCAGCTAGCATAATGATTTCTGATTACGTAGAAAGCTAAGCCAACTTTTTTTTAAGGGTGCTCACTCTATGAGTACCCACCTTTGTTATGATATTCCCAAACACTTCAATGGAGGGAATATCATATGCCGAAAAATAAAATCCAATTTCAACCTGGTATTAGTTTGCAATCATTTTTTTCAAAATATGGCACTGAAGTTCAATGTCGCCAAGCTCTATTTAATTGGCGATGGCCAAAAGGGTTCATTTGCCCGGAATGCGGACAAACCCGGTACTGCGAACTAACAAGACGAAATCTATATCAATGCAATCACTGCCATTCGCAAACATCAATTACTGCAGGAACTATTTTTGCCTCCACAAAACTACCGCTGCCCACTTGGTTTCTTGGGATTTATTTTATCACTCAATCAAAAGTGAGCTACTCTGCTCTTAGTCTTTCAAGGACCATTGGAGTTTCATACAATACAGCTCTATTGATGAAACATAAACTTCAACAGGTAATGAAAGAGCGTGACGATGACCAGCCACTTTCTTCCTATGTACAACTTGATGATGCCTATTGGGGCGGCAAAAAACGTGATGGTAAACGTGGTCGTGGTGCCACTGGTAAAATTCCTTTTGTTGCCGCTGTATCAACAAACCACCTTGGTCATCCAGATAAAATGCGATTCAGCCAAGTGAAAGCATTTTCTAAAAAGTGCATTAAATCATGGGCAGCAAAGCATCTATCTCCAAACTGCACTGTTGTCTCTGATGGTTTATCCTGCTTTACTGTTTTGGCCTCTGCGGGGCATCAACATACCGCGATCATCACAGGTGGAGGACCAGACAGCGTGAAAATTCCAGAGTTTAAGTGGGTCAACACTGTTATTTCCAACGTAAAAAGGTCTCTCAATGGTACATACCATGCAATTAGTAAAAAACATTTCCCGCGTTATCTTGCTGAATTTTGCTACCGTTTTAATCGGCGATATAATCTCGATCAAATGATAGACAGGCTCTGCTATGTTGCCGTGAGAACACCGCCTCTCTCACAGGGACTCCTAAAAGAGGCTGAGTTTCATACGTAATCAGATAATGATTAAGTTAAAATCTGCAGGGTAGATGCCTTTAATATTCATAAAAAAACTAATATCGAGGGTATCTCAAACCCGTTCTTCTTTTGTGCTTTTAATGATCTGTTGACTTTTACTTTCTGCATCCATGGCATTCTTGGCCACAACCGTAAAGACGTTTTGAGTATCTTTTCGGATCAATTCATAATTGTCGGCACTATTATATTCCAGGAGCCAATCTCTCCATTGATGAACAATTCTTCTCACTATATCTTACCTCTCTCCAGAGATCTGGAGCTGTAAATATTTTTTTTGCAAATTGTTTTTGTGCACTATCTAAATATAGTGACGTTCTCTAACAAAACAAGATGAAGAAACGGTACATGATGCCTTCCAGTATGCATTTATACCTGTATAAAAAAACAAGAAGTGTGTTTAGGTGATTTTGTCACACATTGTGGAGAAAGAAGACTCAGGAAACATCTTAAATTGCAGTTTTCCTTGCTACCATTAACCTTGCCAAGTCAAATTTTCGCTTAACGCTTCAACTATTCCACTCCATAAAAATTATTTCAATGGCCTTGCCCTTTGTTTCCAGTGAGAAACCTACTGTTTCTTGACAACCATCCATTTTATCACATAGAATTAATTAAGAATAATAGTTAGCTGAAAAGGAGATTGCCAATGCCCGTATACGAATACATTTGCCAAAAGTGCGACCATAATTTTTCCTTAGTCATAAGAATTTCAGAGTATGAAAAGGAAAAAGTTACGTGTCCGAAATGTAAAAGCGATAAGGTAAAGCGGCAGATTTCATCGTTTCAAGTTGTTACCTCTAAAAAAAGCTAAGCCTAAACTGAGTCCATCCCAGGCGTATACAAGGAACTTCACCCGGCTACTCTACGCTTGCGAGTGAGAAGATCGCTAATATTGCCACATCTAATATGGGTATTTTTGACCAACGCCCCAAAAAGGTAAAACGGATAGTACCTTATATGTTTTTTGTTAAAAATATATTGTAACCTCTTTTGCAAAGGGACCTTTTTCTTTGTATGCCGAATAATAAATGTTATTTTATATTGCGCCCTACAAGCTTATTAGATATATTGATATTATGTTAAAAACAGTTCGGCCAATCTGATTGGACTTTGAAATGGATTACGCGATCAAAAAATGGAAAATGGCAAGCGGGGAGCGCTATTGCGTGCTTAAAGATAGGCGAAAGGGGCGACCTCTTTATTATCCTTGCCTATATGCTACGACACAAATCCGCAACAAGTCTCTCTCTGTCTCAACAATGACCGGTGCACTTAACGGCATCATGGTGCTATTGCAGTATATGACCGACCATAAGGATGATTTAGAAGTCCGAATTAGAAGCAAAAACTTCTTTCAACCATACGAATTAGACGCAATACGAGATTATTGTCAGCAGAAATTTCGTATACCATCAACAAGTTATCTGTTTCCTATGAAACAGGTCGCAAAGGACACAGAATATGCGCGTCTAACATCAATAGCATTCTATGTAGAGTGGTTAGCACAAACCATCTTGGGACATCGGATAGACGTTCATTGTAGAAAACAAATCCAAACAATGGTCAACGGTATCAAGGCTCGACGCCCGCCAAGGAAAGCGCGGAGCAGTGTAAACCAGGAGAAGGGACTAACCGAAGAACAAGTTGCTTTGGCATTTGAGGTATTTAGACCTGACTCGGAATTAAATCCCTTTGTCGGAGGTGACATAAAAATTCGAAATCGGTTAATTTTTCTTATGCTTTATCATCTTGGTTTGAGAGGAGGTGAACTTCTTTGTGTTCGTATACGCGACATCGATTTTGGATCAAATCAACTAGTCGTAGTACGTCGGCCTGATGAAAAAGATGATCCGAGAACAGATCAACCTCTTGCAAAAACACTCGACCGGCGAGTCCCATTGGGAGAATCTCTGGGACGGCATATTCACGATTACATCGTAAAAGTTAGAAAGTTGATTCCATATGCCAATAAAAATGATTTCTTATTTATCACTCATAAATCAGGGCCAACCCAGGGCCAGCCTCTCTCAAAATCTGCTTATAAACGTATAATAGAGCTTGTACGCAGTGCTGCTCCCGATCTCTATCGCTTAACCGGACACGACCTAAGACATACTTGGAACGACAACTTCTCAAGACGTATAGATGCTATGAATAATCCTCCCTCTGAAGAAGAACAGGAAAAAATGCGCTCTTATCTCATGGGATGGAAAGAAGGATCAGGTACAGCGAAATTTTATAACAAACGATTTGTCATTCAAAAAGCACACGAGGCATCTCTTGATCTGCAAGCGAGCATGCAGTCCTATCCCCAAAAGAAAGAGTCTGGTGTAGAACTGGACAAAAATGTACGTTAAGATTTTCTGATCCTGTATAAGAATAAACGACCATTATTATATGCTCGATCTAAAAATCTGATAAACAGTAAGACCCATATACCTTTTATATGATTCTGGTTTTATTTATACTTTTTCCGCTTACTCTTCGAAAAAATTAATGACAGCGAATTTGAAAAGCCAATTAGTTGCAATAAAAAGAACACAGAAATCAAAAGATGGGTATTGGTTCGATATAGATAATGAATGCTGGCAATTGAATAAAGATATCAAAGTATCGGTTCTTTGGGTGAGTACTTCATTGGATGAAGAAATTGCCTCAGGATTTCTTAATACCCTGGCCTACTATGCGAGTAATTACTCTGCGAGTAGCACTCAAGCTATCGTTTATTCTTTTGAAAAATATTTAAAGCAAACTGGTGCAAATAGAATCACCGATAGCTTCATATTAAGCTACAGATCCACTCTATCAAACAATCAAGAACATGAATTAGGAGCTATCAGACCATTTTTGAAAAAATGGAACGAGTTAGGCCATCCAGGTGTTTCGGCTGAAGTCATTGAATTACTTTATTCATTACGATTGAAAAGCAATGAATCTGGTGAGTTAATTAAGCGACTCGATCCGCTCAAAGGCCCACTAACAGACATGGAATTAGAAGGCTGGAATTCTAGAGTTGTCCAGACATACGAAAAGAAGAAAATCTCTTTAACAAATTTAACGCTTGCGCTGTTGTTTAGTCATACTGGACGCCGACAAATTCAAATATCACATCTGCGAATAAAGGATATTGTGAGAGGTAATAGTCAAAAAGGTACACCAGCATATCTTATTAACTTTCCTCGCGCAAAACAACATGTGTCGATGTTTCGCAGCACGTTTAGACAATTTGCTATTACCAGTGAACTATGGGAAATTATTAACAGTCACGCCAAACACGTGATGACAGGATTGCAAAATCAACTTAAATTTGACTTTCCAGAAGACGTTCAGAGAGAGCTGCCACTGTTTCCAGACACAACCGTATTTTCGACGATATCAACACTCGATCAGTTAAAGGCATGCACAAAAAATGATTGCCTTCATATCAAAACTGCTGCTATTCACCGAAGAATAAAAAAAGTTGCAAAGACTATCAATCTCTATTCCGAACGAACCGGCGAGCTAATTAATATAAGCACACGTCGGTTCCGTTACACTATAGGTACTCGGGCAGCCAGGGCTGGTTTTGGAGAAATGGTTATTGCGGAGTTATTGGATCATTCCCATAGTGTTACTGCAAGATGCTATACCGAAAATGTACCGGAGCATGCCGAAGCAATTGATTCTGCAGTGGGGCAGTATCTGATACCATATGCCCAAGCTTTCGTAGGTGTGTTAGCAGACAATGAAAAAATGGCAAAACGTGGCGATGACATAACCAGTCGAGTACGTGAAGATGACACTGGCCTCGGAACGTGCGGCAGTTATGGTTTCTGTAACATTAATGTGGCAATTGGGTGTTATACATGTGCCTATTTTCAGCCATGGCTAGATGCTCCGCACGAAAACATTCTTAACAGTTTACTTCAAAAACGGAAAGATGCTTTAAATGTAACAGGCAATACGCAACTAGCGGCTAGTCTTGACCGGTCAATTGCTGCAGCAGCAGATGTTATTCGCCGCTGTGAAGAACGTAAAGAGGAATTGGCAAATGGCTGACATCATCAACTTTAGGCCAAAAGCCACCTTGGATGCGGCAAAAAACCTCCGGGATTTCATATGTAAGTGTCGTCACGAATTAACTAAATTCGGGAAAGAATTAGAATGGGATGACTGGCGCTGGAAGGGAATAGGACAATTCACCAAAGTTGGTATAAAAGGGATGTCCGCAAAAGTAGAAGATATCCTAGACCCGGCGTATATCGATTTTACTAAAGCATATTTACGTTATCAGCAATCTCATAGCCCTACTAAACACCCCCATGAATTTCGAGCGCTAAAGCCCCTAGAGTCAGCGTTGTTACAATTGACGGAACATGCAGATATCTCAAAGATATCTATTACGGTGCTGGATGAGGCTGCCCAGATTGCTCGTGATTTTTATGCTAAATCGTCAGCGCATGAGGCTGGCCGCGAATTAGCTCGTTTGGCACATTTTGTAGTTAGAAAGAAATTGGTGCCAGTGGATGTTAGTGGCTGGAAAAATCCAATACCTTATCCTGACAAGTACATGCTCCAAACTGGTGAAAAGGCAAAAAAACGTCGAGAAAAAAGACTTCCGTCTCCAGAGGCGCTTAATGCAATGGCAGAAATATTTGCCAATAACCCAACTGATCCAAAAGATGTTTTCACCTCAGCTACTTTTGCAATGACTATGTGTGCTCCCTCTCGTGGTACTGAGATATTGGAACTACCAGTAGATTGTGAAGTTGAGCAAAAGGATAGCAAGGGCAATATACGATATGGCTGGCGCTTTTATTCTGGAAAGGGCTTTGGGGGTGACATTAAATGGATTCCAACCGAGATGGTGCAGGTAGCTAAAGAAGCTATAGACCGGATAAGATTGTTAACCGAGTCTGCGCGGAATCTTGCTAAGTGGATCGAAAAAAATCCTAAAAAATATTATCGTCATGTTGATTGCCCTGCTGTACCAGATGATGTTCTACTGACTAAAGAGCAAGCCGTTTGGGCTTTACGAGGAAAGCACGACTACAATAATTACTATAACATGTTAACAGCTTATGGCTTACGAGGCAAAAGCAACTCCCATACTCTAAATGGTCTCTGGCAGCATGTTGTATCACAACAACCAGAGGATTTTCCGTGGTTAAATAAAGCGAAGAAACTCAAGTACTCCACGGCCCTGTTTTGTATGACTCGTAACCTGTTGCATGATAGAAATAAAACAAGCCCCGTCATCTTATGGGCCCCCAGTGTAAACATATTCATTAAGGATTTGGGACCTCAAAAACAACAGAAAAGTATATTTGACCGCTGGGGATACAACAAGCAAGGAGCAACACCATTAAAGGTAACCTCTCACCAGGCACGTCATTTATTGAACACGATTGCTCAACGTGGCGGCATGTCCCAGGAGCAAATAGCGAAGTGGTCTGGCCGAGTCAATTCTAAGCAGAATCGAGTTTACAATCATATGAGTGAATTCGAAATGGTGGCCAAAGCGGAAGAGTTAGATAAGTCAATGCCGCTTTTTGGCCCTACTTTTGGAGATTATGAAAAACATACCCCTGTTACCATCCAAGAATTCAATCTGCATGAGAAAGGGCCTGTTATCCATACCGAAATTGGGTTCTGTGTACACGATTTTGTGATGTCTCCTTGTGATAAATTTCTGGATCATGTTGGGTGCAACGAGCACGTATATCTCAAAGGCAATAGAGAGAAAGAAGAGCGAATACGCTTTGAGTTGAGTGAGGTCGAGAAACATTTCAAGGCTGCCCAAAAGGCAATAAAAGAAGGAACAGCTGGAGCCGACCGTTGGTATGAATTTCATAAAAACAGACTGGAACGGTTGCGTATCTTAGTCGCGATTTTTGACAATCCTGATATCGAAGATGGGTCGGTATTACGCCTTGAAAGTAATACATCAAATAGTTTTCTTGGCCGTGCTATTTCTGCAAAGATACCGGATGCTTTCAAGGAAGAAAAGAAATTGCATAATCACATATGGAATCTGCTAGGAGGTAATCTTGGCTAAACATTTAACTGACGCTAATATTAAAGCCATTATCAATCTTATTGATGGCTGGGCTGGTGAAAAGATTACCTGGGATAAGATCTGTGAATCTTGTTTGAATGTTGTTGGGAAAATACCAACCCGCCAGTCACTGTATTTAAATAAAAACATTAAGCAGGCATATGAGACAAAAAAGAAAAGTCTGAAGATTCAAGGACCAAGAAAACCGTTGCCAGCCAATTTAAAGGTTGCTGCAGATCGAATAAAGAGACTGGAAAGTATTGTCACTCGGTTAACGGAGGAGAACAACAAGCTTCATGATCTATTTGTCATCTGGCAATACAACGCCTACAAACGTGGCATAACAGAACGGCAACTCAATGAGTCGTTACCCAGAATTGATCGTGATCGAACAGAAACCCAAGAAGATACTCGCTAGCTATCTCAGTACCAGGGTAACCAATAGCCATAAGGTGAGAAGAAGAATCGTTGAGCGCACAACGTCACTCTTTGAGTGGAGATAATTATTACGTATATCAGGAATAGTCTTTACTTGCGGTTTTGCTTAAATTGGAGAGATGGCCATTG
>CAZIDU010000098.1:0-16076 GCA_964538055.1 uncultured Desulfocapsa sp.
CGATTGCCATGGATGTTGGTCTTCGTTTTGCTATCCGTGAGGGTGGTAGAACTGTAGGTGCCGGCGTTGTTAGTGAAATCATCGAATAATTAACAATAACAAAACCACCTAAGGGCTTTGCTTCTCAGGTGGTTTTGATTTTAGGACTTATCATGAGAGATATCGTTACCCTTGCATGTGGTACATGCAAACGTCGTAATTATACGACGACCAAAAACAAAAGAAACACTCCAGGAAAACTGGAATTTAATAAATATTGTCCATTTTGCAGGACACACACACCACATAAAGAAACGAAGTAATTCGTTCTGTGCAGGCCAGTAGCTCTAATTGGTAGAGCGCCGGATTCCAAATCCGGATGCTGGGGGTTCGAGTCCCTCCTGGCCTGCCATTGACACGTGTGAGCTTAAGACAAGGTTAAAGCTGTATTTAACAGGAAATGGATAATCGAAATGGGTAAAAAGACAAAAGTTATCAAAAAGCGGGAAACGGAAAAAGAGAGTAAATCTCCTTTTTCACCCGCTCAAATTCGAATCTTTATTGATGAAGTTAAAGTCGAATTTACCAAAATTGTCTGGCCTGATAAAAAAACAACCATGGGACTTACCGGGGTTGTAATCGTCTTCTCTATCCTTGCCTCTGTTTATTTAGGCTCCGTTGATATGCTGCTTGGGAAACTTATTGACTCGGTTCTTCGTTAATTCGAAAAACTTCGTTTTTGTTTTCAATGATTCCCGCCTGACGTTATATATTTCAGGCATTACATTTTACTGATAATAAACTCATGGCAATAAACTGGTACATATTGCAGGTCCACTCGGGCTTTGAAGATAAGGTCAAGCTGACCCTTGAGGATAGAATCAGGAAACAGGGTCTTGAGGAATCGTTTGGAGAAATCCTCGTTCCAACTGAGCAGGTCGTTGAGATGATAAAGGGGAAGAGAAAAACCTCAGAGCGTAAATTCTTTCCCGGATATATGCTAGTTGCCATGGATCTTAATGATATTACATGGCATGTACTTCATGACAATATGCCACGTGTTGTAGGTTTTGTTGGTGACGATGAAAATCCAACGCCTCTTCCAGATTCCGATGCTCAAAAAATTATTGGTCGTATTCAGGATGGAGCAGAAGCACCAAGACCAAAGGTTATCTTTGAAATTGGAGAAGCTGTTCGGGTAACCGATGGACCTTTCGCCAACTTTCAGGGTGTGGTTGAGGAAGTGTTTCCTGAAAAGGGTCGCGTTAAAGTAATGGTTTCCATCTTTGGCAGGGATACTCCTGTTGAACTGGAATATATTCAGGTCTCAAACACCTGATTAAGCGTTTCAGAGTATTTGTGTAGTTTGAGAGATGCTCAGTATTTAATTAATCAAACAGACTCTCCAGCAGAGTAGGAGTAAGAAATGGCCAAGAAAATTTCGGCATACATAAAATTACAGATTCCGGCCGGAAAAGCCAATCCATCACCACCAGTTGGACCAGCACTTGGTCAGCATGGTGTAAATATCATGGAATTTTGTAAGGCATTTAACGCAAAAACACAGGCTATGGGTGACACTATTGTTCCTGTAGTTATCACTGTTTTCAGTGATAGATCATTCAGCTATATCACAAAAACACCTCCAGCATCTTTCCTGTTAATGAAGGCTGCTGGACTCAAAAAGGCTTCCTCGAATCCTAAAAGTGAACGTGTTGCTGAGATTAGTATGGATAAAGTAATAGAGATTGCTGAGATAAAAATGCCAGATCTCAATGCCTATGATCTTGATGCTGCAAAAAAAATAATTTCTGGTACTGCCAGAAGTATGGGAATTACTGTAGTTAACTGAAATTAATAGGTTCACAAGTTGTTAGGCTGAAGGGTTCTTTAATAAACCTTTTTTTTCTCTTTAGCCTTCTGTCTTAAAATCTATTTTTTTTAAATCTCAACATACTGCTGTGATCGAACTTTAGAAGAAAACGGTCTTGGAGAGTAGGAGGCTAATATGCCAAAACACGGAAAGAATTTCAGAAATAAAATTGAAAACTTGGATTGTACACTTCAGTACACTCTGGAAGATGCAGTTAAGCATGTTCTTGGCAGTTCATTTGCTAAGTTTGATGAAACCGTCGACATAGCCATGAAACTTGGCGTTGATCCTCGTCATGCAGATCAGATGGTTCGCTCATCGGTTGTTTTACCTCACGGAACTGGAAAAGAAACACGAGTGCTTGTTTTTGCCAAGGGTGAAAAAGAAGCCGAAGCAAGAGAGGCAGGTGCTGATTTTGTTGGTGGAGATGACCTGGTAGCAAAAATCAAAGATGGTTGGCTTGACTTTGATAAAACTGTTGCCACCCCTGATATGATGGGGACTGTTGGTAAAATCGGTCGAGTTCTTGGACCCAGAAATCTTATGCCAAATGCCAAACTTGGTACGGTTACTTTTGATCTTGCCAAAGTGATCCAGGAGATCAAGAGTGGTAAGGTTGATTTCCGTGTCGAAAAAACCGGTATCATTCACGCTGGAATTGGTAAATGTTCTTTTGGTGAGGAAAAGGTCTGTGACAATCTCAAAGCCTTTGTTGAAAAGGTTATTCAGCTGAAGCCTTCATCCGCTAAAGGTATTTACCTTCGTTCTGTTACCCTGAGCTCCACTATGGGGCCTGGAATTAAGCTCGATCCCATCGCATTGACTGCTGCAGTTAAGTAGCAAGGCGATTTTATATATTATATTGTATTTTTAGTATTAGTTGTATGTTTTATGAAAAATAGGTCGAAGACAGCAGGTTCCGCAAGGTTTAATCACAGTATGTGTCCTGCCGAGGCAATGATAAATATATCAGCTAGTTGATTTATATATCGTATCCGCTGTTTAGGGCCTTAGGATTGTTTTTATAGAAACTATTCCATTGAGGCACTTACCCCGACTAACTTTTTGTTTCCGGGGTTAGACTCTAAAGCGATTTGTTCAAAACACTGGATAAATCAAAAGAGTAATCTTAAACCGATTAAGGAGGAGTACTTTGAACCGTGACGATAAAACAGCAATAGTCTCCGAGTTGAATGATTCATTCAGCCGTGCCAAGTTTACTGTGGTAACTGATTATTGTGGTTTAACGGTTTCTGAGTTACAGGAGCTTCGCATAGAATTGCGTGGCTGCGATTCAGAAATACGAATTGCAAAGAATACTCTTCTGAAAAGGGCAGTAGCGGATACCGCCTGTGATGTTCTCATTGAGGATTTTACAGGAACCACAGCCGTTGTTTTGGGCTATGATGATCCGGTTGCACCTGCAAAGGCACTCACTAAATTTGCAAAAGCTCATGAGAAAATGCAGATTCGTGCTGCCGCCCTTGATGGAGAGAAAATTTCTTCAGAAGAAATGATTGCTCTGTCCAAACTTCCTTCCAAGGAAGCGCTTCTTGGACAGTTTCTTTCAGTTCTTAACAGCGTTCCCACAGGACTTGTCCAGGTACTTTCAGGAGTACCACGTACATTTCTTTACGGTCTGCAGGCACTTAAAGAACAGAAAGAACAGGCATAATTCTGATGATATTAAAGAATGGTTGCCGGAAATGCACACCATCACTTTTTAAAAGATTAAAATTAGAGGTATATAATAATGGCTGTAACAAAAGACGATGTAATTGATTTCCTTTCCAATATGTCCGTTCTCGAGCTTTCCGTGCTCATTAAGGATCTTGAAGAAAAATTCGGCGTTTCTGCTGCTGCACCTGCAGCAGTAGCTGTTGCCGGAGCACCTGCAGAAGGTGGCGAGGCTGCTGCTGAGCAGACCGAATTTGACGTAGTTCTCACTGCCGTTGGTGATGCTAAAATAAAAGTTATTAAAGAAGTTCGCGCCATCACTTCTCTTGGACTCAAAGAAGCTAAAGAGCTTGTTGAGGGTGCACCTACTCCTGTTAAGGAAGGTGTTTCAAAAGATGAAGCAGAAGAGATTAAAACTCAGCTTGAAGCAGTTGGTGCCGTTGTAGAAGTCAAGTAATATACTCTTCATATGGTTATCAGCTACTGTGTTGTTAACCTTGGTTGTATACGATACGCTACGGGCTTAATGCCGTGTAGCGTATCGTAGTTTTTATAAAGCAGTATAGTTGTCAGTTGAAAACATCGGAATATCAGGTTGATAAGTTTTTGTTCCGGTTCTTTACTGTCTTGAACCAGCTCCTACATACACGTGTATCGCTATGAATATCAACGCTATAAATAACTGTACTGCTCGATTAAATTACAGTTCTGTTTATCATCATTGTATATATTGTATCTGTTTAATTCCTCCGTACCCGCAGTATCATACCTTTTAAATTTCCCGGCTCAGCAGGTGAACCTGCCAAGCCGTTTAATCCTGAATTCAGTCCCCTTTTATCTGTTTCGGGTATACAATTTTCTGTTAAAGGCATCTCGAGGTAAATTATGGAAAGAGTAAGAAAAAACTTTGCCAAATCCCCATCAATCATGGAACCACCGCATCTTATCTCCATGCAAAGGATTTCATACGAAAAATTTCTACAGATTGATGTTGAACCAAGCGAACGTGAAGATTTTGGGTTACAGGCTATTTTTAAAAATGTCTTTCCAATCAATGATTTTAACGGACATTGTTCTCTTGAATTTGTCAGTTATTCTTTTGGTGAACCTAAGTACACCATTGCCGAATGTCAGCAACGTGGAATGACCTTTGATATTCCAGTGAAAATTACAGTTCGACTTATCACTTTCGATGTAGACGAAGAGACTGAAGTACAGACCATTCGTGATATTAAAGAACAGCAGGTTTTTCTTGGTGCTCTGCCGCTTATGACTGGGGATGGTGTCTTCGTTATTAACGGCACAGAACGTGCCATCGTGTCTCAGTTACAGCGCTCCCCTGGGCTTTTTTTCACCCATGATAATGGTAAAAAACATTCCAGTGGAAAACTGTTATACTCTGCACGTATTATCCCTGTGCGTGGGTCATGGATTGATCTTGAATATGATATTAAAGATATCCTCCATGTCCGTATTGACAGACGTCGTAAATTTCCTGTAACCACTCTTTTAAAGGCCCTGGATTACGAAAATGATGAAGGAGCAGAGCCACAGTACAGTTCCGAAAAACTTCTTCGCAAGTTTTATCCAACTCTTGGGGTAAAGCGTGAAAAAGACTCCTACTATATCGAATTCAACGCTGATACTGTACAGGGACAGCGTCTAGAATTTGATCTTGTTGACCCTGCCACCGGTGAAGTTCTTGGGAAAGAAGGGAAGAAACTTGGGAAGGCGCTGTGTAAACGTCTGGTGAAGGCAAACATTGAATATCTTAGAATTTCAAAGGAGAATCTGCTTGAAAAATTTTTAGTCACCGATTTTGTTCAGCCCGAGACAGGTGAACTTCTTGCCGCATGTAATGCTGAAATTACCGAAACTATGCTTGAGTCATTTGCTGAAGCAAAAATCGATGAATTCGAAATTCTTTATATTGATGGTATTAGCTATTCGGATGCCTTTCGGAAGACTCTGGCTCTTGATAAGGTAGATAACAGTAATGATGCGGTACTTGAAATTTATCGCAGACTGCGCCCATCAAGTCCTCCTACTATTGAAGTGGCAAAGACTTTTTTCAACAACCTCTTTTTTAACAAAGATCTCTATGATCTCTCAGAAGTAGGTCGTTATAAAATCAATGCCCGACTTGGTCTCGATACAGATATCGCCCATCGCGCCCTGACCAAAGAAGATATCGTTGAATCTGTCCTTTTTCTTGTTAAATTGAAAGACAGCCAGGGAGATGTTGATGATATTGATCATCTTGGAAATCGCAGGGTAAGGACAGTTGGGGAGCTGGTTGAAAACCAATACCGTATGGGCCTTATTCGTATGGAACGTGCCATCAAAGAACGGATGACTCTGCAGGAAGTTGAGACCATGATGCCGAATGATCTAGTCAATCCAAAGCCAATTTCTGCAGCTATCAAGGAGTTCTTTGGAACGTCCCAGTTATCTCAGTTCATGGATCAGACCAACCCACTCTCCGAGGTGACCCATAAAAGGCGTCTTTCAGCCTTAGGACCAGGAGGCTTGTCTCGTGAGCGTGCTGGATTCGAAGTACGTGATGTTCATCCAACCCATTATGGTCGTATCTGTCCTGTTGAAACACCTGAGGGACCTAATATTGGTTTGATTGTTTCTCTTGCGACCTATGCTCGTGTAAATCCATATGGTTTTATTGAAACGCCATATCGTAAGGTCGATGATTGTATAGTGCTTGATGAAATAAAATATTTAAGTGCCCTGCAGGAACAAAAACAATTGATTGCACCTGCTGCTATTAAGCTTGATAAGAATAATAAGATTATTGAAGAGCGACTCATTGTCCGTGAAGAGGGTGAGGTTATCACTGTAAACGCTGAAATGGTCAGCTATATGGATATCGCTCCTAGTCAGCTTGTCAGCGTAGCGGCTTCACTTATTCCATTTCTCGAAAACGATGATGCCAACCGTGCTCTTATGGGATCCAATATGCAACGTCAGGCAGTTCCACTTATGATTACTGCAGCACCTCTTGTCGGAACTGGTATGGAACGCTATGTTGCTAGAGACTCGGGTGCATGTTTACTTGCCGGAGCCGAGGGTATTGTCGAAGAAATTGACTCCAATAGAATAGTTGTTCGCTATGACAAACACGGGGTTGATGGTTTTGATACCGGAGTAGGGGTCTATCGTCTTTCGAAATATAAAAAATCAAATCAGAACACCTGTTTCACCCAGAACCCCTTAGTGTTACCCGGTCTCCGGGTAAAAAAAGGAACCGTACTGGCCGATGGTCCATCCTGTGAGCAGGGTGAACTTGCCCTCGGTAAAAATGTAACGATTGCCTTTATGCCCTGGCGGGGATTTAACTTTGAGGATTCCATTCTTGTTAACGAGAGACTCCTCAAAGAGGACACCTTTACTTCTGTACATATTGAAGTATTTGAAACCATGGCTCGGGATACTAAACTTGGTAAGGAAGAAATTACCAGGGATATTCCCAATGTCAGTGAGGATACACTCCGTAATCTTGATGATTCCGGTATTGTCCGAATCGGAGCTGATGTACGGGCAGGCGACACTCTGGTTGGAAAAGTTACTCCAAAGGGTGAATCAATGCTCTCTCCTGAAGAAAAATTGCTGCGGGCAATTTTTGGTGAGAAAGCCCAGGATGTAAAAGATTCATCGCTTCGTGTACCTCCAGGAGTTGAAGGGGTGGTTATTGACGCCAAAGTTTTTTCGCGTAAGGGTGTTGATAAGGACGAACGATCCCTCATGATTGAGGACGTAGAGATTGAGCGTCTTAATAAGGATAAACTTGATGAACTTGCCAGCCTTAAAAAAGGTGTTTGCCGTGAGCTTGGTGAGATCATGGATGGACGTACTGTAAAACATGATGTTTCTGCACAGGATGGTACTGTTATTGTCAAACTTGGTAAGAAAATGCAGGCCGAGTTTGCAGCGCAGATAGGATTCGTTCAACTTGGAAAAATAGATTTTTCCGAGAAGACTAAATTTGAATCTGAAATTGACGCAGCATACGAGCGCTACAATAAACAGAAAACCTTGATTGCATCCCGCTATGACGGCATTATTGGCCGCATGAAAAAAGGAGATGATCTTCCTCCAGGTGTGGTCAAAATGGTTAAGGTCTACGTTGCCACTAAGCGGAAGCTATCCGTTGGTGATAAAATGGCCGGTCGTCATGGGAATAAGGGTGTTGTCTCAAGGCTTCTCCCTGAAGAGGATATGCCCTTCTTTGCAGATGGAACAACCGTCGATATAGTATTGAATCCCCTTGGTGTGCCATCTCGTATGAACGTTGGGCAGGTACTTGAGGTGCATCTTGGTTTTGCTGCAAAGAGAATAGGTAAACAGCTTTCTGATCTTGCCCAGGCGCAAGAGCTTGACACTATCAAAACAAAGATGCAGGCTGTTTACTCCGCTGAGGAATATAATGCTATTACCAAAGGTTTGAATGATGCGGATCTTTTCGACTGGTGCCGCAAACACTACCGCGGTATCCATGTGGCAACTCCTGTCTTTGATGGAGCACCTGAAGAACAGATTCGTAAGCTGCTTGTCGAAGCTGGTGTTGATGAAGTTGGCCAGAGTCAGCTCTATGATGGTCTGACAGGTGATTCTTTTGCAAACAAGGTCACAGTTGGGGTTATGTATATGTTGAAACTCCATCATTTGGTTGATAATAAAATCCATGCCCGTTCAACAGGTCCCTACTCTCTTGTTACCCAGCAGCCCTTGGGTGGTAAAGCACAGTTTGGTGGTCAGCGACTTGGAGAGATGGAGGTTTGGGCAATGGAGGCCTATGGTGCCGCCTATACCCTCAAGGAATTTTTGACAGCCAAGTCCGATGATGTCGAAGGTCGTACTACAATGTACGAGCGTATTGTTAAAGGAAATAACTTTCTTACAACAGGACTTCCTGAATCTTTCCATGTGCTTGTGAAAGAATTGCAGGGGCTCTGCTTAGATATGGAACTTCTTGAATAATCGAGAATCGTGGTGTGATATTCTACTGTTGCCATAGGTGACGATGAATCGTGGTTTCTCTGTTTTCTTGTTTTTTAACCCTACACTGAGGGGGATGTACTTTCGTGGAAGAGCTATTCAATTTTTTTCAAAAACCGAAAGGTCCAGTTAAGTTTAATAAAGTTCAGATTTCTATCGCTTCACCTGAAAAGATCATGGATTGGTCGCATGGTGAGGTAAAGAAGCCTGAAACTATCAATTACCGTACATTTAAACCGGAAAGAGATGGTCTTTTCTGTGCAAAAATCTTTGGTCCCGTAAAAGATTTTGAATGTAACTGCGGTAAATATAAGCGCATGAAACATCGTGGTGTTGTCTGTGAAAAATGTGGAGTGGAGGTAATCCAGTCAAAGGTTCGCCGTGAACGTCTTGGTCATATTAAGCTTGCGGCCCCCGTTGCTCATATCTGGTTTCTGAAAAGTCTTCCATCTAAAATCGGTGCAGTCCTTGATCTTACCCTGAAACAGCTTGAGAAGGTGCTCTACTTTGAGCAGTACGCGGTTATCCATTCCGATACTGATGCTGTTCCCGCTGGTACCTTACTCACAGAAGAGCAGTATCGACAGATGCGCGAAGAGCATCCCGGTGAATTTGAAGTAGGGATTGGTGCAGAAGCCATCCGTGAGTTGCTGGCTGCTCAGGATCTTGTGGAACTCTCTAAGACACTGCGCGAGGAAATGGCCACCACCAATTCCAAGACAAAACGTCTGAAATATGGAAAGCGTCTCTATGTTATTGAGGCTTTCCGTGATTCTGGGAATCGTCCCGAATGGATGGTACTTACTGTAATTCCTGTACTTCCTCCGGATCTACGTCCTCTTGTGCCACTTGAAGGGGGCCATTTTGCCACATCTGATCTCAATGATTTGTATCGTCGGGTAATCAATCGTAATAATCGTTTGAAGCGTCTTCTTGAACTTGATGCTCCTGATATTATTATTCGTAATGAAAAAAGGATGCTTCAGGAAGCTGTTGATGTCCTTTTTGATAATGGACGCCGTGGCAGGGTTATCACCGGTGCCAATAAACGACCGCTGAAATCACTTTCTGATATGCTTAAAGGTAAGCAGGGTCGCTTTCGTCAGAATCTTCTCGGAAAACGTGTCGATTATTCCGGGCGTTCCGTTATTGTTGTAGGTCCACATCTTCGTCTTCATCAGTGTGGTATTCCAAAGAAAATGGCGCTTGAGCTCTTTAAGCCTTTTATCTATAACAAACTTGAAAACCAGGGACTTGTTACCACCATTAAAAGTGCCCGAAAGATGGTTGAAAAGGGTGCCAAGGAAGTTTGGGATGTGCTCGATGAAGTTGTTACAGAGCGCTCAGTTATCTTAAACCGCGCGCCAACACTTCATAGGCTCGGTATGCAGGCTTTTGAGGCTGTACTTATTGAGGGTAAGGCCATTCAGCTTCATCCTCTTGTCTGTGCCGCGTTTAATGCTGACTTTGATGGCGATCAGATGGCGGTTCACGTGCCATTGTCCGTTGAGGCGCAGGTTGAAGCACGAGTTCTGATGATGTCCACCAATAATATTCTCTCACCTGCCAATGGTGAGCCTATTATTATTCCGTCGCAGGACATCGTTCTTGGGCTCTATTGGATGACCCGTGAGCGTATCAATGCCAAGGGTGAAGGAAAGATGTTTTCCAATACCACTGAGGCACGGATAGCCTATGACTACGATGCTGTAGACCTTCAGGCTATTATAAAAGTACGACTCAATGATGAAATGGTAGAAACTACCATAGGAAGGGTTCTTCTCGGTGACCTTCTTGCTGCTGCGGTACCGTTCAGCGAAGTAAATAAGGTTATGACTAAAAAGGCTCTGGCCCAACTTATCGATTACACCTATAGACATGCCGGAACTAAGGAGACTGTTATACTTGCCGACCGTTTGAAAGATATTGGTTATGAGTATGCAACCAGAGCCGGAATTTCCATCTGCATTGATGATATGAAAATTCCGGACAGTAAAAAAATCCTTGTTAGCAAGGCAGAAAACGAAGTTCTTGATGTAAGCCAGCAATACTCTGATGGCCTTATAACATCCGGTGAGAAGTACAACAAGGTCGTTGATATCTGGTCCAAGGTTACAGAAGATGTTGCCAATGAAATGATGGATGCGATCAAGGTTGAGACCTTTGTTGATAAGGATAATAACGAGATTGTTGCTCCTAGTTTCAATTCTATTTATCTTATGGCGGATTCCGGCGCCAGGGGCTCGCGTGACCAGATTCGTCAGCTTGCTGGTATGCGTGGACTGATGGCTAAGCCATCGGGTGCCATTATCGAGACTCCCATTAAAGCGTGTTTTCGTGAAGGACTCGGCGTACTCGAGTACTTTATTTCAACACATGGTGCCCGTAAGGGACTTGCGGATACCGCACTGAAGACAGCTAACTCCGGTTATCTTACCCGCCGTCTGGTTGATGTCGCTCAGGATGCCACTATTGTTATGGCGGATTGTCAAACACTTGATGGGATCGTTGCTGAACCGCTACTTGATGGTGGTGAGATCATCGTTCCACTCGGCGACCGAATTTTGGGCAGGGTAACTCAGGAAGATGTTGTCGATCCCTTTGACGAGGAGAAGATTATCGTTGAAGCCGGTCAGGAAATCACTGAGGCACTAGTTAAAGAAATCGATGAAGCTGGTATTGACAAGGTACGGATTCGTTCGGTACTTACTTGTCGGGCACGTCGAGGTGTCTGTGCCCAGTGTTACGGTCGAGATCTTGGTCGTGGCCATATGGTTAACCGTGGCGAGGCCGTTGGTATTATAGCAGCTCAGTCCATTGGTGAGCCTGGAACCCAGCTGACCATGCGTACTTTCCATATTGGTGGTACGGCTAGTCGTTCAGTTGAACAGGCTGAAATCCAGAGTCAGCGTGCAGGTACTATAGTATTCAATAACCTTCATTCTGTTGAGAATGCAGATGGCATCAAGATTGTAATGAATCGTAATGCTGAAATTGCAGTACTCGATGAGCAGGGTCGTGATCGTGAACGGCATAAGGTCAATTATGGTGCTCAGATTCTTGTACAAGAAGGTGCCAAGGTTGAACCTGCTACTGTTCTTGCCGAGTGGGATGCCTATACCATTCCTATTGTTTCAGAAGTTGGTGGTATTATAAAGTTTGGTGATGTCATTGAAGGTTCCACCATGCAGGAGAAAGTTGATAGCGTTACCGGAAAGTCCAGTAAAGTTATTGTTCCGACTCCTTCGGGAGTAGCACTTTCGCCACGAATTTCTATTAAGGGTGAAAAGGGCAATAAAACTTTAAATATACCTGGCTCAGAAGCTTTTGCCAGGTACTCTCTACCGGTTGGTTCGATTATCTCGCTTGAAGAGAGCGATCACATTGAACCTGGTACTGTTATCGGTAGAATTCCACGTGAAAGTAGTAAGACGAAGGATATTACAGGTGGTCTCCCGCGTGTTGCTGAACTTTTTGAAGTACGTAAACCAAAAGAACCAGCAATTATTACTGAAATTGATGGCCGTGTAGGCTTTGGTAAGGAGCTTAAAGGGAAACTCCGTGTGGTGGTCACTCCAGAATTTGGTGAACCTCAAGAATATCTGGTTCCCAAGGTTAAACATATCATCGTTCATGAAGGTGATTATGTTCAGGCTGGTGAACCACTCATGGAAGGGACCGTTGTACCAAATGATATCCTCAAAGTTCTGGGAGTCAAGGAACTTGCTAAATTCCTCGTCAATGAGGTGCAGGAGGTATATCGTCTTCAGGGCGTTAAGATAAATGACAAGCATATCGAGGTCATTGTTCGTCAGATGCTGAGAAGGGTACAGATAACCAATTCAGGGGATTCCAAATTTATGATTGGTGCGCAGGTTGTATGGTGGGATTTTGAAGATGAACGTGATCGCCTTTTTGTAGAAGGAAAACAGCCTCCAATGGCCGAGCCTCTTTTGCTTGGTGTTACTAAGGCGTCCTTATCCACAGAGAGCTTTATCTCTGCTGCGTCATTCCAGGAGACGACAAAGGTCCTCACCAACGCTGCTATGCAGGGTAAGGTCGATGAACTGGTAGGTCTTAAAGAAAATGTAATTATGGGCCGGTTGATCTCTGCAGGTACAGGTCTTGGTAAAAACTTTTAATTAACCAAGGGGGTATATCCACAACGGATTTACCCTCTCCTATGAATGTATTTAAGAGAATTAAATCTTTTTCTGCTTGACACTGTTTGCCGGATAGAGTATTTATTCTCCCTTCGTGCTCGGCTCACTGATATAAAGCCTTGTGTGATGAATAATTAACGACATTCCAATATATGTGAACAGGAGCAGTAAAGATAATGCCAACAATTAATCAGCTCATTCGGCAGGGCAGAAAAAAACAGGTTAAGAAGAGTCTTACTCCAGCACTGAAAGGGGCACCGCAGAAGCGTGGCGTCTGTGTTCGGGTCTACACTACAACTCCAAAGAAACCAAACTCTGCTCTTCGTAAGGTGGCAAGGGTACGGTTGACCAACGGAATCGAAGTTACTTCTTATATTCCTGGTATTGGCCATAACCTACAGGAACATTCAGTTGTCCTGATTCGTGGCGGTCGTGTGAAAGATCTTCCTGGTGTTCGTTATCATGTGATTCGTGGTACTCTCGATACTCTAGGCGTTTCTGACAGACGTAAGGGCCGTTCCAAGTACGGCGCCAAGCGTCCGAAATAAACTGAATCTGAGTAGTAATAGAGGAATACAATGCCACGTAGAAAACTAGTTGAGAAAAGAAAGATAAGCCCCGATCCACGTTTCAATTCCGTTCTGGTATCTAAGTTTACCAACGGTATTATGGAACAGGGTAAGAAATCCATAGCCATGAGAATTTTCTATGACGCAATGGATATAGTAGAATCTAAAGTGACCGACGAAGATCCTCTTACCATTTTTGAAGAGGCGATGGATAAGGTGCGGCCAAAGGTTGAGGTTAAGTCCCAACGCGTTGGTGGTGCTACCTACCAGGTTCCAATGGAGGTTCGTCAAGTTCGCCGTAATGCTTTGGCTATTCGCTGGATAATTAGTTTTGCCAAGGCGAGATCTGGGAAGTCCATGTCTGAAAAACTCGCTGCGGAGCTGCTCGATGCTTATAACGATCGTGGTGCTGCAGTTAAAAAACGTGACGATACCCATCGTATGGCTGAAGCCAATAAGGCCTTTGCCCACTACCGCTGGTAGGTGGATCGGGACGTCTTTAAACCATTTGGTTGTGTTAGCTGAAAAGCTAGTCTGAGTAAGGGTTAGCTGATGGCTGATAAAGAAGATCTTGCCGATGTGCGCAATATTGGGATAATGGCCCATATTGATGCAGGGAAGACAACGACAACTGAGCGAATACTATATTATACTGGCCGATCATATAAGATTGGTGAGGTTCATGACGGTGCTGCTGTCATGGACTGGATGGAACAGGAACAGGAGCGAGGTATCACAATTACCTCGGCTGCTACAAGTTGTACTTGGAAATCCAAAAGAATTAACATCATTGATACACCCGGTCATGTCGATTTTACCGTTGAGGTGGAACGAAGCCTGAGGGTACTTGATGGTGCAGTCGCTGTTTTTTGTGCCGTTGGTGGCGTTGAGCCGCAGTCGGAAACGGTTTGGAGACAGGCTGAGAAATACAAGATCCCACGGATTGCATTTGTCAACAAGATGGATCGAATCGGGGCAGATTTTGAACGAGTAGTTGCAATGATGGAAGAACGACTGGGGACGAATCCGGTTGTTGTCCAGATTCCTGTTGGAAAAGAGTCTGAGTTTGAAGGTGTTATAGATCTTATCGAAGAGAAGATGTATGTCTTTGATGAGCAAACACTTGGACAGGAAGTCATCGAAAAAGATATCCCGGAACTATATCGGGACAGATTCACGGCCGCACATATGGTACTCATCGAGAAGTTGGCCGACTTCGATGATGGGATCATGGAAAAATTCCTTGATGATACAAGTGTATCTGCGACTGAAATTTATCGTGCCCTGCGTTCTTCAACTTTGAATCTGGACCTTGTTCCTGTTCTTTGTGGGAGTGCTTTTAAGAACAAAGGAATACAACCTTTGTTGGATTCGATTATTTGTTACCTGCCATCACCCTTGGATGTGCCTCCGATGGTTGGCCAGGGCAAATTGGGTGAAGATGTCAGTCGAAAAGCTGACGAAAATGAACAATTTTCATCACTCATTTTTAAAATAATGAGTGATACCTTTGTTGAGAATCTAGCCTTTATCCGTGTCTATTCCGGAGTGCTCAAGGTTGGTGACAAAGT
The DNA here is from genome assembly GCA_964538055.1 of uncultured Desulfocapsa sp. GTDB lineage: Bacteria > Desulfobacterota > Desulfobulbia > Desulfobulbales > Desulfocapsaceae > Desulfocapsa. Next base: position 14,843 of record CAZIDU010000098.1, read on the forward strand.
TTTTAACCCTGGCAAGAAGAAGAAAGAAAAAATCAGTAAACTGATTCGTCTTCATGCGAACAAAAGGGAAGAAGTTGATAGTCTGAAAGCCGGTGATATCGGTGCAGTTATTGGACTCAAGTTCTCCACAACAGGAGATACCCTGTGTGCCAGTGGTGATTATATTGTTTTAGAAAGTATGGATTTCCCTGAACCTGTAATTGGGATTGCCATAGAGGCTAAAAGTAAGGCTGATGAAAAGAAACTTACTGAGACGCTCGCCAAAATAGCTCTTGAAGATCCTTCATTTAAAATTACGAAAAATGAGGATACGGGGCAAACAATTATTTCCGGGATGGGGGAACTTCACCTTGAAATTATTGTTGATAGATTACTAAACGAATTCAAGGCCAATGCCAACGTTGGTAAACCTCAGGTGTCCTATAAGGAAACCATTTCAGCGGTTGCTGAAGCTGAGGGGAAGTTTGACCAACAGACAGGTGCCAAGGGTCAATACGGCCACGTTGTTTTAAAGGTTGAGCCCTTGGAAAGATCTGAAGGGATAGTTTTTGAGAGTCATGTTAATGACAATCAGATTCCCTCCGAATTTCTTGGTGCCATTGAAAAAGGAATACGAGATAGCCTGGACGCTGGTCCACTTATAGGATACCCTGTCACTGATATAAAAGTTTCACTCATTGGTGGATCTTATATTGATGATGAATCCACCGAGATGGCGTTTGGTATTTCATCGGCTATGGCAATACGAAGGGTTACAGCGAATGCTAAGCCTTTACTGCTAGAACCGATAATGAATCTTGAGATTACGTGTCCCGATGAGTATCTTGGAGACATGATGAATGATCTTAACTCCAAGAGGGCAAGAGTCGTTGGCGTTGAAACCAATGATGGTCTACAGGTGGTAAGGGCTTACGCCCCATTGTCGCAAATGTTCGGGTATTCTACATCACTCCGGTCAGCGACTCAGGGAAGAGCAAGCTTCACCATGCAGTTTGAGAAATACGACGTTGTCCAGCAGAACAGGGCCGACGAAATTATTAGAAAAATCAGAGGAATATAGCTCATTCATTTTGAGGTAAGAGTATGTCAAAAGAAAAATTTGAAAGAACAAAGCCGCATGTTAATGTTGGAACCATTGGTCATATTGATCACGGTAAAACCACACTGACCGCTGCTATCACTGCTGTACAGGCAACCAAAGGATACGCTGATTTTGTTGATTTCAGCAATATTG
>CAZIDU010000099.1:0-15796 GCA_964538055.1 uncultured Desulfocapsa sp.
CCATGTCCTTTAGCAATTAAATTCGTGACAGGTACTCATTAACCGGATGAACCGTAAATATGCATCAAATCCTTAACAAGGCAACTCACTACTTTTTATATACTCAAGAAGCTGTTTGCCAAAAGGGCCTATGTTATCTGCTGCGCTTTTTTCAATACATCTATTGATAGAACAGTCATTGAAATATTGCAGGCAAAGTAGCCTGTTGGGCTTTCGATGAATTATAGGAATTTCATGATTCCCTTTTTGGATCTGATTTTCTGAAAGGGTATTTATTGTGAATGCAAAAGAGATGGCTCAAGCAAGCTCCAGTCCACATTTCTTCAGCCCGTCAACAGTCGACTCTGCAATACTTTTAAACTTTACAAATCTTCCTATCAAAATGCGGCCACGGCTCGGAAACTCCGGTTTGAGGGTGAGCAGATCTTCAACACAGTTTTTCCCCTCTTCCAATCGCCCAAGGTTTCCAAGGGTGGATGCTTTTACCAGCGGTTCCCAGAAGATCTGTGGGCTTCTAAGGTGCATTGTTTCCTGGTAAGCCTGTTCGTAGTCCTTCTGCCTGATCCAGTTTGCCCAGAGTGCGTAGTGCGCATAATCAGGATGGAATGGGTTCCTTCTGATTGCTTTCTTAATCAATTCTGTCCCCTATTCCCAGTCTCCGGACAGGGCCATCACATATCCTATTGTGTCTAATAGAACAACTGAATCGGGATGGAGCTCATAGGCTAGTTGAGCCTCTTTTTTTGCAGCAGTTGTTTCATTGGTTATAAGTCTGACGAATGCAAGAATTGCACGTGTGAACTGGCTGTCGGGTGCAAGTTTTGCTCCTTTTTCTGCATAGGAAACTGCCTTGTTTTTTGCATCGCCGAGAGCAAATCCTGGAATTTCAAAGGAGTATATGATGATATAAAGACGTGAAAGCATAGACCAGACCTTACTGCACAGAGGCTCAAGCTTTTTGGCATGTTCCAGAGCACATAAGGCCTGTATAAAATGTTCTTCAGTTGGAGTCTGCACATATTCAAGAAATCTCAGAATTGCTTCATAGGTCTTTAATTGTTCTGGAGCTTTATCTGTAGATTCCGTAAGGATTTTTTTTGCGATAACTCCCTGTTCACATCCTATCTGGGAAGCAACGGTCTGTACGATTTTTTCCTGAAAAACAATCAGTTGCGATGGATCACTACCGCAGTTGAGCCCTTTAGACCAGATTTGCAGATTGTTCAGGGTGTCTGTCAATGTGACAATTACTTTCATCCCTTCTCTGTCATTGAGAATTTCTCCATCAAGCACAAATCTGGCAATGGTGTCCGTGGCTCTGGTATTACCTTCACTTTGAACGTTTTTTACTACCTGAATATCTTTGTGCCAGGTCATTTCCATTCTGAGTTCACTTGCAAAACCTGATCCCAGCCAATCCAACGTAGAGTCGCCCGTTAGATTCATAAAGGGGCGGATGAGGAGTGTAGGCCACGACTCGTCAACGACTCCTTTTTTACTTGTACCTATTCGAGCATCTGTATTGAGTTTTTGTGGTATGGCTTGCGTGAAAACAGGGACATACGTTCCTTTGGGGATGTCTATATATACCGGGTCGTTGTGACCGACAACCAGGTAATAACGTTCCAACGCCAGCCGTAATCTATTGGCCTGAATGCTGACAATAGGGTCGATGGCCTGATCAAAGTCATCTCCTCTCCCAAATACACGGGTTGCCACGGTGAATCCTTTTATGTTATCACCGTTTCCTGCAAGTGTCTCCAAGACTACAAAGTTCAGGAATTTTCGTTGGCTTTTTGTGGCCGTGAACTCTGTACTTGCAAGTATTCGCTGCAGCTGTTTGTGAGTGATATCAGTGGGGATACTCATAAAAAATATTCATTTGTTAGAATATGTTATCAGAATTGATTTATCCTAAATTAGGTTACAAGAAAACATATACTATTTTATAGATAATCGTAAGAAAAATTATAACTCCTCAGCGAGGGCAACTCATTCCCCTTGCCTCTGAAACAAGAATACTCTGTCCTGCTTCAGAAGCTGGAAAAGGAAATATTGCAGACCTTAACTGTTCTTGATTCTGAAAAACATTTTTTTATTATAACTAACGCCATAGAATACTGAACAATAAACACTAAATAGGAAAGAAATTGAAACGACAACTCTACCAAGGTATTCATCCATGAAGAGAAAAAGAGCAAACGGTTGCGGAGTGTTCATTGTTCCTCTGCTCCTACTTTCAGCTCCTGGCAATGTTTCTGCCGCAGTACAGGGGAAGGCCGGAGTGGAGCTGTATTTCCTGTTTGACAAATATCCATGGCTGCCATTCATGGCTGCCTTTGTCGGTATCGTGGCGGGAGCCATGTGTCAGCGTACTGAACCATTTATTGATGGGAGTAAGGTGTGGCGGCATGACAAGGCTGCCATATTTTCCCATTGGACCCATGCTCTAGGGTGTGCTCTCTTACTGCTTTCCGGTTTTGGTCTTGGCTTTTTTATGTTTCCCCGGCTCTTTTCCGGGCCTGGTTTTGCTGCATGGTTGATGAATCTGCACTTTATCGGCACAATGCTCTTTGTTCTCGGCGGTTTTTTCTGGGCGGCCAATATGGTTGTGTCACCAAAACGTTTCAAGGAACATCTGCCTGAAAAAGGATCGCTATCCGAAATGTTTATCCACTATGCTCACCTGTTCAAGCTCACGAAACGGGAGGTAACACCTGGAAAGTATCACGGTTCTGAACGATTAGCCTTTGTTCCCATTGTCCTTGTGGCTGGTATCATGATTTTCACCGGTTTTGTCAAGCTTGGGGCCCGTATGTTCAGTGTTTCCAGTGATATGCTGCAGACAATGACCTGGCTCCATGACATCTCAACGCTGTTGATGCTGGCTCTGTTTATTGCCCATGTGATCCTGGGAGCACTGGTCCCCTGGTCCTGGCCCCTGCTGTCTTCAATGCTTCGTGGCTATGTGCCCCTGAAGTATGCAGAAAATAACCATAAGGACTGGGTAGATGAATTATCCGGGAAACATCATACAGAGGAGTCGTCATGAGCGGAAAGGATGCATCCGGCCTCAATCGCCGTACATTTCTGAAAATACTTGGTGCTGCCGGTATTGCTGCCTCGGCTGGTGGTGCTATACTCCTGCCTGGCAATCTGATGGTTATGCCAAACAGTGAAGGATATCTAGTGGTGGATATGGGTAAGTGTATGGGCTGTGGCACCTGCATGACCACCTGTTCGTTGACCCATCATGGTACAGCATCTCTTTCCCTTTCCAGAATTCAGATCCAGCAAAATTCATTTGCCAACTGGCCAGCAGATATCACCATGTCGATCTGTCGCCAGTGTCAGGACGCCCCCTGTGTCGAAGCCTGCCCGGTTGATGCCAATTATGTCGATGCTGAAAATGGTCTGGTTCGCAGGGTCGATGCGGATCGCTGCATTGGCTGTATGCAATGTATCGCCGCCTGCCCCTGGATACCTAAACGGCTGCAGTGGGATCCTGTGCATCGCAAAGCCCAGAAATGTGACCTCTGCGTTGACACACCCTACCTTAAAGACAAAGGCGGTCCAGGCGGGACGCAGGTCTGTGTTAAGGTCTGCCCGGTTGGTGCCATTGCCTTTATTGAAAAAATGCCAGTGCAAGAATCCTCTGAGAGTTATGAAGAAAATATGCGAGGTGCAGGCTGGGAAAAAGGTGGCGGTAGCACGGAAAATCTGCAACGCAAAACTTGATCAGACAATTTAGATAAGGGAGTAACAGCTGATGTTTGGCTTTACAGGAAATATTTTACATATTGATTTAACGACAGAGACAGTTCATACCATTGAAACGAAGAAGTATAAACGATGGGGGGGCGGTCATGGTATGGGCTCGGCCCTGTTCTGGGATTTATGCACGGATAAGACGATCACCGATGGTCGTGATCCCAAAAATGTCGTCTGTATAGCAGCCTCTCCTTTCAGCGGCACCAATGTTCCGTCTGCCGGCGGGCGTTGTGAAGTTGTAGGTGTGGGCGTTGGACTTTACCCTGTGTCCTGGTTCACCAGGTCAAATTTCGGTGGCCGCTTTTCTGCCACCATGAAATATGCTGGCTGGGATGCCATCGTGGTGAGCGGCAGGGCAGACAAACCGGTCTGGCTGGATATCCGCAATGAGTCTGTTGTTATACGTTCTGCCAGTGAGCTATGGGGAAAAGACACGCGAGCCACCCAGGAGGCCATCTGGAAAACCGTCGAACAGGAAGGCGAAAATATTGACGGCTGGCAGCAGCTTCCAGGTAAAAGTGGTAGCGGCTATTCCACGCAACAGCCAGCAATCCTGACTATTGGCCCAACCGGTGAAAACCAGTCGGCAAATGCCTGTCTTGTTCATGATGCCGGCAATGGCGCAGGCCAGGGAGGGTTTGGTGCGGTCTGGGGTTCCAAAAACCTGAAGGCTATATCTTTACAGGGGAGTGGTGAGGTATCCATTGCCGATCCCGCAGCCTTGGTGCAGGCACGCCTTGATGCCAAAGAGTATTATGCCGGGGATGTTGATAACCCTGATGCCCTGCACTGGGGCCCCTTCGGTAAGCCTGCCAAACCGGTTCTGTTCTGTGATGAGCCATCCAAAAACCGTCGCCCCCAGGCCTGCCAGGGATGCATTAATGGCTGCCGGGGACGATATGATATCGGATATGGCAACGAAGTGAGCTGTCAGGAAACGGCCTGGTACGGAAGCTTTGCCAATAAATGGGCCGAAGGAGACAAACAGAAGGCCTCTGAAATCATCATGCGTTCAGGTGAACTCTGCAACCAGCTTGGAATCAACACCTACCCTCTGGGAGAAGGTCTGCACTGGCTGGAGCATCTTTACCATGAAGGTGTTCTTGGTCAGGGGAAGCAGATTCCTTCATCCCTTTCCTGGGAGCAAATCGGATCCTTTGAATTTGCCAAGGAGTTTCTCCACGCCATTGCTTCCAAAAGTGATATAGGCAAAGACCTTGCAGAGGGCTGGGTGCAGACAGCCCATACCTGGGGACGGGAGGAAGATCACAAGACAGGTAAACTGCTCTTTCCTTACTGGGGAATGCCGGAGCACGGCTACGATCCGCGGGCGGAACTTGAATGGGGGTTTGAGACCATCATGTGCGACCGGGATATGAACTCACACTGTTTTAACTGGATCTTCTGGCAAGTCAATCTCTCCATAGCCTTTGGCCTTCGGCCCTTTATAGGAGCAGGAAAACTGGCTGAAATTGTTACTTCAAAGTTGTTTCCTTATGTTGAGAGTACTGCCGCTCTAGATTATTCTACAGCCAACATGTACTCCAACGATGTCATGCAGTTGACCCGCTGGCATATTCACTACAGTCGATTCTGGAAAAATTCAACCCTCCTTTGCGATTTCCGTTGGGCGGATCTTTTCAACACCCATACTAAAGATTTCCACGGAGCTACCGGCTCTGAAAAAGCAGGTGAGCAGGTCTTCTGGAATGCAGTAACAGGTGATAGCCTGAGCCTTGTGGATGGTCTTGAAATCGGCAGACAGATCTGGGCTCTGGACAATGCCATCTGGACCTTGCAGGGGCGACACCGGGATGTGGTCAAGTTTGCTGATTACATCTATGACCAGCCATTCACCAAGGGGGAGATCCTTCCCTTCTACTTCTGGCCCTGTCGTGATGAAAAGGGAGAGTGGCATTACCAGGATGTGATGCACCGCAGTATTGACCGGGAAAAATTCGAAGACTGGAAGAGCAGGTTCTATGCTCTGGAGGGATGTGACCCTCAGACCGGTTGGCCAACGAGATCCAATCTGGAGGCCATGAATATCGGTTTTGTAGCCGATGCGTTAGAGAACAATAACCGTCTTGGCAAGGAGGAGCAAGAAAGATGAAACAGTTAACCCGGGAAGAAGCCCGAGCAATTCTTGCGCCACTAACCCATGGACAATGGCTGACTGCAGGCCGTATGCTTATGCCCAGCGGTATCCATAAAGAACGTATGGGCAGTCTCAAAGAAGTGTACTGGTTCCTGGAGCCTTCCAGTCGTTCGCTGCCTGCCATCGATTTTGACCGTCTTGCCAACTGGCTGGAAACAGCCCTGGAGGATACACAAACTGCTGAACAAGTGCGAAATGCCTCTGCAACCTGCACCAGTTATGTGGAAACCTGTAAGTCCGTATATGCGTTGATCGGGGCCAGGATAAAAGATGCTGAGGGAGTATTAAAAAATGACCTTTCATAAGCAAAAAACATCACTGTGCTGTGTGTCCGTCTTCTTACTTTTTTTCTGCACCCTGTGTATGACACAATCCGTGACTGCAGGAGACAAGAATCGACCGATCCTTAGTGGGGACGTGGCCTATGGTGAGCCGATAAAGTTTGATTACAACCAGGACGGCACCCTCAAGGATATTCAACTCTGGGTGCTGTTCCATGTTGTGCCTGCTGTTGGTAAAGAAGGGGAATCAGGATATCTCCCGGCAGAGGGCTATTTGCGTAGATATTTGAAAGATCTGGCCCTTGGTGTGCCGGTTATTGGTTACAGTCAGTTTAACATGTTGCCCACCACCCCCCTTGGTGACGAAGTAGCGGCCAGTGAGATCACCCTCAGTGGAAATACAATGACCTTTATGTCCGGTGGACTACACTACACCGTTGTTGATGGTGGAGAGGGACTGGATTCCGATTCCATCAGCGTTAACGATGGCATCAGAGAGTATCCGGTGCAACTGCTTGACGGGGATCTCACAATCAGCACCGGAAAGTAACAGGAGTGACAACGATGTGAAAACAAGGGGTTCTGAGGCCTGCATACTTAATAGCTGGGGGGTGATAATTACATATCATCGATCAGAGTGTTCCAGTATGGAAGAAGAGGGGTAATCCCAAAAATAGAAACAAGAGAGGGCAGGCGAATGTTGACTGGTAGTTTTGTACAAAGGATTCTCGTATCAAGTTGAAGCGGCTGTACCCGATACTTTTATTTTAACATTGTATTAGTATTAAAGTAAAAGCTATCTTATAGCTTTATGGCGGAATAAATCTTACCAATGCATAGTTCATTGATGGGGATTTTAATATGATACATCTCAAAACATTTTTCTCACTACCTGCTCTGATTCTCATTATCGGAGTATTCGTCCCTCTTCTTGCCTTTGCTCCCGGCGCATTTGGCGCGGATGCTCCTGGGGATACCATTAACGTACTGCAGCTTGCCATGGGGCTTTTTGGCGGTCTTGCCCTGTTTCTTGGCGGCCTCGACCTACTATCGGAGGGACTTAAAAAAGCAGCGGGTGATAAGCTGAAGGTGCTGCTTTCCAAAATGACCACCAATCGCTTTCTGGGGGCAATGACCGGTGCTTTTATAACTGGCGTCCTGAACTCATCTTCAGTAACTACGGTATTGGTGGTGAGCTTTATCACTGCCGGCGTGATGACTCTCGCGCAGTCTGTTGGCGTAATTATGGGAGCCAATATTGGGTCAACGATGACTGCCCAGTTGCTGGCCTTCGATATTGCAGCCTATGCTTTGCTGCCGGTCGCCATTGGTTTTTTTATGACCTTTATAGCCAAGAGGGAAAATGTAAAACATACCGGTATGATGGTTCTGGGTATCGGTCTGGTTTTTTATGGCATGGGGATTATGAGTGAGGCCATGACCCCGCTGCGCACCTATGAGCCCTTCATGGCGTTTTTAAAGAGTATGGAGCGACCACTGCTGGGAATTCTAGCAGGCGCCATATTTACCGGTCTTGTGCAGTCATCCGCTGCAACTGTGGGTATTGCCATTGCCATGGCCACTGAAGGCCTGCTTTCACTTGAGGCGGGTATTGCCCTGGCATTGGGCGCAAATATAGGAACGTGCGTGACTGCTCTGCTTGCGGCTATGGGGAAGCCGCTCGAAGCAGTGCGGGCAACTATTGTCCACGTTCTCTTTAATATTATCGGGGTACTCATCTGGCTGCCTTTTTTAGGAGTGCTCGCAGACATGGCTACTGCCATTTCCCCTGTACAAGAGACCGTGGAAGGAGTCGCAAATGCTGTGAGCGATATCCCAAGGCAAATAGCAAACGCCAACACTCTTTTTAATGTTATTAACACCATTGTCTTTCTCGGTTTTACCGGGACATTTGCACGAATCGCGGAAATGCTTGTCCCAGAAAGGAAGAAGATAGTTGGTGTTATTATTGAACCTAAGTATCTCGATGATGATGCTGTGGAGGTTCCATCCATTGCTCTCGAGCAGGTTCGACAGGAGTTTGGGCGAATGGGCCAGATTGCCTGTGAAATGTTTGGTAAACTGCCCGAAGCTGTACTCAATAAAAGCAAAGAACAGGTAGATAAAATAATACAACTCGATGACAAGGTCGATATACTTGAAGCCGCAATATTTAAGTTTCTTGGAAAGATCAGGCAACGGCCTCTTACTGAAGAAGAAAGTAAAGTACATCTGGCTCTGATGACAGCTACAGTAAGTCTTGAGAACCTTGCCGATCTGGTTGAAACGGAACTTTCAAGCCTTATAAAAATATACATAACAAAAGAACGGCAAGTAAGTGAAACGATGAAGCTGGTTTTTGAGGACCTGTACGATGAGGTATGCCAAGCTGTCGAACTCGCTGTTCAATCGATACAGAACAATGACCAGCAGGCAGCGCTTGCCGTTATTAACAAGAAAGATACTATAGCCCACCTCGTCGAAACCCTGGTGGCTTACAAAGCTGAAGTCCTGGGAAGGGATCAGGCCGATGAACTGGAAACAGCACGAATTGAAATTTCATTAATCGACAAACTGACACGAGCTTACGCCCTCACCAGAAGGCTTGCCAAGATAACCGTTCCGCCGGAGATAGATAAAAACGAATGATAATAAAAAGTTATGCTATCGTGAAAAGCTCCTAAGGAGCATAACAAGATGTTGGTGCGACACAAATTGTAGATTGAAGAGGTGTTTTGGGGAAAACGGAGGTTGGCTTCTTTTAATCCTGCTAAAAACTGAGCTCTGAAAATCATAGGCAAAGCCTTATGGTTGAATTTTTTTCGTATGAAACAAATCACCAATTTTGCCAGTCCCGTCTTCCAGAAGAAATACAAGATGATGTCCGGTGGACTGCACTACACCGTTGTTGATGGTGGAGAGGGACTGGCTTCCGATTCCATCATGGTTAACGACGGTATCAGGGAGTATCCGGTGCACCTGCTTGACGGGGATCTCACAATCAGCACCGGAAAGTAACAGCAGTGACAACGAAGTGAAAACAAGGAGTTCTAGGGCCAGCATACTTAATAGCTGGCGGTGATAATTACATATGATGTCCCCGGAATATCCCATCCCGGATCCGGCGTCGGATAACTACTAACACAAAGATATTGAGAATAAAGCTATGAAGAGCAAATATTTCAAAGGCATAAAGTTAGCTAATATTGCGATTATTGCAGGCTTTACTTCCATTTTGATCTTACAAACGTCTGTCTTTGCGGCTGATAATGATGAAGCGGTCACAGTAAATGTAGACAATTTTGCGCGTGCCGAAACCGCTGCACAGTTCGATCGGTTGCTGCAAATACCTGGTGCCGCGATTAACATAGTTGTGCATTACCGAGATCCCGTAGCGTTAGACAGCCAGAATGTCATTCGCATGAACCGGGACACCATCTACAGCGGCGCAATCATTGATATCAGCAAAGGAGCTACACTGACTGTTCCGGACCTTGATGGCCGCTACATGTCGTTTATGGTGATCAACGAGGATCATTACATCAACAAGGTGTACGATGCTGCAGGTACCTACGATCTGACGGTGGAGGAGTTTCACACTCCCTATGTGCAGATGGGGATACGCACTCTCGTGAATGCGACCGATCCTGAGGATATCAAAAAGGCAAATGCCTTACAGGACCTGATTATCGTCAAAGCTGTTTCTGCCAAACCTTATACTCATCCCAACTACGATAAAGTGAGTTATAAGGCGACGTATGACGCGCTGATTCAGCTGGGTAGAGGCACGACCGATTTTGAAAATGCCTTCGGCAAGAAAGAGGATGTGACTGAGGTTCGTCACCTAATCGGTACGGCTATCGGCTGGGGTGGTTTGCCTGAGGAAGAGGCCTATTATGTTAACGTGGAACCAAATCTTCCGGTTGGAGCCTATCAGCTCACCGTCAAGGACGTTCCGGTGGATGCCTTCTGGTCTGTCAGCCTCTACAACAAAGAGGGCTTCTTTCAGGAGAACGAATACGATGCCTACAGCGTGAACGATATTTCGGGCACACCCAACGAAGATGGCTCCTTTACGATCCACTTTGGCGGCGATCCTAAAAGTGTGAACTATCTTCATATCACGGAAGGATGGAATTACCTCATTCGTTTTTACCAACCCCGCAAGGAAATACTCGAAGGGACATGGACGTTTCCGAAAATAATGCCCGTAAAGTAAACGTTTCCGCTATACTATGAACCGAAAGGGGAAAAAATGAAAAAAATCTGTTCAATTGTTCTGATGAGTCTAGTCATAGTGAGTTCAGCTTTCGCTACAGAGCCACAGGTAAGTCCAAAAGAGGCTAAAGCTATTGCCAAAGAAGCCTATATCTATGGTTTACCTATGGTGCTTAATTACAAAACGATGCACAACTATGTGGTTGATAAAAAATCACTTGAGTACAAAGGGACGTTCAATCATTTGGCATGTATGGCCAGAGTATATACCCCGGAAGACAAAGCTATCGTTACTCCAAATTCAGACACCCCTTACTGTATGGTATGGGGAGATATGAGAGCTGAACCACTTGTCTTGACTATTCCTGAGATAGAAAAAGAGCGCTTTTATGAGGTTCAGCTTATTGATCTCTTTACGCATAACTTCGCTTATGTCAGCACTGTCGCAACAGGTAATGTTCCTGGAAAATATCTTATCACCGGACCAGACTGGAAAGGTGAGGTGCCTAAGGGGATTAAAGAGGTCATTCCTTGTGAGACGGAGCTTCTTTTTAGCATAATTCGTACGCAATTGTTTACTCCTGATGATTTGAAAAATGTCAAAGCGATACAAGACGCCTACCGTCTTGAGCCATTGAGTTCCTATCTTGGGGTTAAAAGCCCTGCTACGGCATCTGTTCTCGATTCCCCAAAATGGAAAGAAGGTGAGCAATTTACAGCCGCTGCATTCAATTATATGGATTTTATGCTCACTCTTGTAGAAACACCTCAAGAAGAGCAAGCCTTAATGAAGCGATTTGCAAAGATCGGATTGGGCACTGAAGGTAACTTTGATATCAATACATTCTCTCCTGAGATACAAAAGGCTATTGAGGAGGGTGTGAAAGAAGGCTTTGCCGAGATAGAAGCATTCATTGCAAAAGAAAGTACCGACCCACTGTCGAGTGCTAAAGTATTTGGAACCAGAGCATTTCTGGGCAAGAGTGCAAAAGAGAACTATACGTTAGATGACCTGTTTCTCTTGCGTGCCGGTGCTGCACATATGGGTATATATGGCAATTCGGGTGATGAAGCCATCTATCCCACCTATCTAGTAGATGCTCAGGGTGCTCCATTTGATGCGTCACAAAGCAACTATACACTTACCTTTAATAAAGGTGAGTTGCCTCCAGTGAAGGCATTTTGGTCTCTCACGATGTATGATGGGAAAACACAACTACTGATCGACAATCCATTAAACAGATATCTGCTCAATTCGCCTATGATGGATCAATTTGTTGTTGCAGAGGATGGTTCTTTGACATTTTATATCCAAAAAGAGTCACCAGGCAAAAAACTAGAGCCAAACTGGCTACCGGTACCTGATGGACCTTTTTATGCTGTACTGAGATTGTATGGGCCTGAAAAAGAGGCACTTGAAGGCACATGGGGTAATCCTCCACTTGTTAAAGATTGATGGATTCGTAAAAAGGTGAAATCAGCAAAAGTCGCTAACGGACGGATGGGTCATAAGCGTTCCAGCCGGTCATAAATTTGACGGTTCCTTCTTTAAATAATGGTATAATCCAGCTGGTCAGTTAATAAAATGCGCAATGGCGAATTTCACATTGGAAAGATTTTAGAATTAAATAAGGAGAATTTTATGTCAAATTATTCAAGAGCTTTGCTTTTTGTACTCCTCATATCCATTTCTCTTCCTCACCAGGCTTTGGCAATAGGGGACACCATTTCCGGAATAGCCACCGGTACTGGAGATTTTGTAAAAGGTGTTGGGCAAAAGGTTGGAATTGGTGTGCCAGCAACGAAGACTGATCAAGATGTTACTCTTGCACTGGACAAATTATTAAAACATTCAAGTGTTGCCGCTGAATTATCGAAAAAAGCTAAGGCGATCTTAGTTTTCCCCAAGATTGTAAAGGCCGGCTTAGGAATTGGTGGTCATTATGGAGAAGGGGCACTGCGTAAGGACGGTAAAACCGTTGCTTATTACAATACGGCTGCAGGTTCCTACGGACTCCAGATAGGGGGGCAAATCTTTGGCTATGCCATGTTCTTTATGGATGACAAAGGGCTTAACTATCTTCTTAGCAATAACACAGGATGGGAGGTCGGTGTTGGGCCCAGTGTGGTTTTCCTTGATGAAGGAATGGCGACAACTATGAACAATACAACACTGACAGAATCCGTTTATGTTTTTACGTTCAGCCAGCAAGGATTAATGGCGGGTGCAGGTATCCAGGGATCCAAAATAACAAAACTGAATCGTTAGAAAGGTCGTCATTGAATCAATTGAAAAAACTGAGGAGATGATTTGTCCCGTCGAGATGATCATGGTTATGTAGTGTCCAATTTTATTTTCCCTGTCTGAGATAATATAATTTAAATCTCATTTAATTCTTTAATTAATATATAAAGAGAAAATAGCATGACCACCATGATCATGAAGGACAGAAGAAGACCAATGAGAAGATTTCAGCTTCAATCAGTAGATGATACATTTCCTCGAAAGCACCTGCCGCCTTTTCGCTTCACTGTAAAACCCATGTTGGTCTTTGGGGTCCTGATAACAATGCTTCTCCATCTGTTTCCGGCATACAGTATTTCTGTTGCGGAAGCACAACAGAATCAGATAACGCAATCTAGAGAAGCCAAAGATAAACAAAAAAATGAGGACCGGGGCCTTGCTCAATTATCCATAAAAAACAATGAGCTCTCATTGAATAAACTGGTCATGGCAAAGGAATTCAGGCGGTTGAGCAAGCTGCAAGACCTTAGCGAATTGTTTGAGAAGTTTTCCCAAACCAGGATAAGGCTGGAGGAGAATCTTAAAACCCTTGAAATAAATCCAGAAGGGGAACGTCGTCAGTTTGTGAACCTCCAGGATGAATTGCAGAATACAACACTCAAGGTGAAACAAATATCCAGAAAAGTTACCACTATAATTAGTACGTTTGACAACTGGATTGATTACTGGACAGCTGAGAAGGATGATGTACAGGCATGGAAGGAGGGGCTCGGTTCAAGTATTGATCTGCCTTCTGTGAAGCACCAACTGGATCTACTCCAGTTAGTCATTAAAGAGGCTCAGCTGGACTTAAACAGCTACCTACAACCGGTGTTGAAGGTGCAAGAGAATGTTGGAGAACTACAGATAGCTCTCTATCGTCTTAACCTGAAAACCGACACACTTTCCGAAGGTAAATTCCAGTTAGGCCAGGGAACTACACTGTTTCTTTCGCCCGCTTTCTTTAAACAATTTGATGCGAATCTTTGGAAAAACACCTTAGAAAATGGTGCAACCGCCCTTCGACCGAACCTTGTCTACCTCCAACCATACAAAACACATGTTGTAATTGTTATAGCTCTGTATCTTGCTCTCATCTCAGAAATCCGCCGTGTCCGCCCGATCACGAATAAATCATCGAACAGGAGATTTCTCGTTCAACGGCCTTACTCATGTGCTGGTTTTTTGAGCTTGATGGCCCTTGAGTTTCTGTGCAGTGATGCTGGCATATTCTGGCTCTCACTATTGAGGGCCTCAGCGCTTATCTGCCTGTGGCGACTGAGCACTCTCTATATTAAGGATAACAGGTGGACAATAATTGTCAGAACATTTATTGGGGTTTTTCTTTTTTATGGAATTGTTCTCGTAATGGAGGTTCCCAATACCCTCAACCGGTTGCTCGTGGTTGTCGGATCTTTTGTTCTTATTGCTATAACAATCTATGCCAACCGATTTGGTCGACTGGAAGATAAGAGCGGTATATTGATGACTTGGTTGTCGCGGAGCTTGGTTGCAACTCTGGTGGTAGTAATTGTTGCCGAGTTTATGGGCAAATCAGATTTGTCGAATTTTATCTTTTCAGTGCATTTTCAGACGATTCTCGCGCTTCTTACGGTAAGGGCACTCTTCGTCTGTATATCAGGCCTACTTGAAATATTTCTCCACGCTTCCCGGATGGCGTATTTTCGAAACAACGCAACCCAGATTTTTACTATGTTCCACCCATTTCTTGTAGTAACGACCGCAGTTACTCTGGTCGTGCAGGTGCTTGTTTCCTGGGATGTTTATCCATCAGGAAACGTGGCACTGGAAGATTTAAGCAGTATCGGTTTTATGATGGGAACCATAAAGTTCTCTATTGGTCTTGGTTTTGGGTCCTTACTATTCTTCTACCTCGCTTACTGCTTTTCAAAATTGCTGGAGATAACCCTGCTTGACTCCATACTGCCCCGCCAAAATATTCATCGAGGCGTTCAATTGTCCATCGCTCGGTTGTCGACCTATACAATATTACTTCTAGGCTTTCTGGGGGCGCTGTTCATCCTTGGTTTCAATATGACAAACCTGACCATTTTTGGTGGCGCTGTTGGTATTGGAATTGGTTTTGGCCTCCAGGAAATTTTCACTAACTTTGCCAGTGGTCTGATTCTACTTTTTGAACGCCCGATCAAAGTGGGAGACGTTATCATGGTTGACACAGAGTATGGAGAAGTCAAAAAGCTTGGTTTACGAGCTACCATTGTCGAAACATTCGATAACTCAGAAATTGTTGTACCCAATTCAGCACTTGTTACCTCGAACGTGACGAATTGGACACTGGGCCGACGTCAGGTCAGGGTGAAAGTTCCCATCGGCGTGGCTTACGGTTCTGATATTGACCAGGTACTTGAAATCATAACTTCATGCGCACTAGAGCATCCGCGAGTTTTGAGTACTCCCAAGCCAGCGACATTGTTCATTGCCCATGGAGCAAGTTCGCTTGACTTTGAACTGCGAGCCTTTGTTCCAGATATCGATGACAGGATGAGCACACTGAGTGAACTGAACAGGGATATAAATATTGCATTGGATGAAGCAGGTATAGCAATTCCGTTTCCGCAGAACGATCTTCATTTGAAAACGGTATCTCCCGAGGTACAAGCTGTTATGTCGGATAGGCAGGTTCAGGAGGGGAACAGATGAATCATTCGCCCCCATCATGGAACACACGTTTCCACAAGTCCATGACATTAAGAACGATCCCGACGAACTAAACGAACTATGGAGAGAAGAAGGGTATTCTTACTTGTAGGTTATGAAACCAGTTATGGGCATTCTGACAGGACTTGCGCAGAGCATGCAGAACTGAACCGCTACGCGGAGAGGTAGCCCGACGCGTTCTTGCTAGATAATTTCTTAATACGATTGTTAACTCTGGTATATTCATCGGCATATTCTTGGTTAGGCCCATTCTGGATACTGACCATTATTTGAGGGTTCATTGGAATAACCCATGAAAGGGCGAAAGGAAATCCTTGTCCTGTTTCATCCTAGTACAATGTAAAACATAATACTTCGCATTTGTAACGTGACGTGTTATAATTG
>CAZIDU010000100.1:0-15672 GCA_964538055.1 uncultured Desulfocapsa sp.
GGCGTTAATGTCCAAAAAATAATGGGCTATGCACTTATCACTTGAATTCAGGATACTTTAAAAAAAAGAGTTTCTGGAGTTACTTCGATCTGGAAGAATTTATGAACTTGGTAAACGGTATGGCATTGAAGAAAGTGAACTTCCCTGAATCAAACGCAATTGTTCAAACCCGATCTGGACATTATTTTGTTTGGGGTGACTAACGTGTTGATTGTAATGGGAATGTTAGGGGCGGTTGAGAGGTGATTTGGAATTGGTGACAGACCAGGGGCTGTCCCGTTTTTTTACTTATTATATTTTCACAAAGCAACAAGGAGATGGCTTGACATTCATCTCAAAGTCAAGGACAATTGCATAATCAGAAAAGACTATGCAGTTTACTTTTTCTATTTAATGCCTTGCTGTGCGGTTGGCAGCAAACATCACAAAAAATGATTCATAACTATGCCATCTGTATATAATAGTCGTAACAGTTATCTGTATGTACCATGTATCTTCCTGCTTGTTTTTTCTGGCATCGCTTATATCTTCATAGTAAATGCTGCCCACCTTGATCAAAAAAAATTTAATAACCACGCAGCCATCGTTGCCGACAATATCTGGGCGTTGAATAAAAATGGTGCAGACGCATATTTGCAGCTCGCAGTCCAAGCCAACCATTATAAATCGCTCTCTGTTTCCCTTCCAGTAACCGGGACCTATATCTCGGTCACATCTTCCCCGTTAACCGGACTCTCTCTTTTTCTTCACAGGATAAAGCTCATTGGCCTAAAAAAACTCTCTCAGGAGATTTGGTATGGAAATAAGGTTATCGGGACCCTGAATGGAGAACAATATATCCGGGTTATTTTTCCGCTGATTAATATCCTGATTTTCCTTCTATTGCTTTTACTGACCGCAATTTTCATCATCCATCTTTTCAAAAGCAGGAATTTTCTTGAGCAACAGGTCCAGGAACGGACCCGAAATTTAGTGGAGAGCGAAGGTCGATTCCACGACCTTGTTAACCTGCTGCCGGAAATGGTTTTAGAGACCGATCTGACCGGAAATATCACCTACGCCAACAAGGTAGCAATAAAACAGTTGCAACTCTCTTTTGCAAAAGATACAGGTACAAATTTTTTCCAGCTCATCCGAGAAGACGAACGTGAAGAAGCCAAAAGAAATTTCCGAAATACTCTCAAGGGAGAACCTTCCAAATTAATTGAGTTCACCGCAATAGGTCAGAAAGAAAATATATATCCGATACTTATTCACTCCGCACCCATCACCCATAATAGCAAGGTCTCCGGTGCTCGAATGATAGTCATCGATATCACAGAGAGACAGTTGCTCGAGGAGCAACTCAACCGCGACCAGAAAATGAAAGCTATCGGTCTTATGGCTGGTGGGGTTGCCCACGATCTGAACAATATCCTCTCAGGCATCGTCAGTTACCCAGAACTTCTGCTCCTTGATATGGACCAAGAGAATACTTTGCGACGCCCCCTTGAGGCGATTCGCCGGTCGGGACTTGAAGCCTCGGAGGTGGTGTCTGATCTGCTTACCGTCGCCAGGGGGATCGCTGCCAGCAAAGAAATTACGTCCCTGAATGTACTTATTCGATCCTATTTCGATTCCACTGATTTCCAACAACTTAAGACCATGCATCCCCTAATTGGTTTCGATCTATCTCTAGCACCAGAGCTGAGAAATATCTCCTGTTCGGCCATTCATGTAAGAAAATGTCTGATGAATCTCATCATCAACGGTATGGAGGCCATTCAGGGTAAAGGGACCATCTCCATTGTCACCAGCAACCACGACCAGCTTCTGCCCTTAACAAAAGACAAACAGAATTGTGCCAAAAGAAACTTCACAAAAATTGTCATCCACGACAACGGTTCGGGAATTGCATCCAACGACATGGATCATATTTTCGAACCGTTTTACACCAAGAAAGTTATGGGTCGAAGTGGCACCGGTCTGGGGCTTGCAGTCGTATGGAATACCATGTCTGACCATGGTGGCACAGTTAATGTCATCAGCGATCCACACGGAACGGCGTTTGAACTCTGTTTCCCTAGTGTTGAGACTAAAATAGCCCAACTTCCAGAGCAGGAAAATTGGAAAGATTATGTAGGCAAAGGAGAAACAATCCTGATTATAGACGATGAACCTCGTCAACGCGAGATTGCCAGTCAGTTGTTAACACTTTTAGAGTACTCCGTTCAAACGGTTTCTTCAGGGGAAGCGGCGGTAGAATATAGTAAGAGTCATAGTACTGATCTGCTGATACTTGATATGATTATGCTACCGGGACAAAATGGGCGGAAAACGTTTGAACAAATCCTGAATATTCATCCCCGGCAAAAAGCAATTATTGCCAGCGGTTTTGCCGACGATGCCGATGTCCGGGCCACTCTGGCAATGGGTGCAAATGCCTTTATCTCAAAACCTTATACGCTTCTACAACTTGCCTTGACTATACACAAAATTCTACGTCCGTGATATTTGGTATTCCGAACTCATTCTCTATCAAACTTTTGGGGTTTACATGAAACACAAACTATATTTTTCAGCTCTTATTTGCATGTTTTTTGTCACCTGCCTGCTTCCATCAGTGGCATGGACAAAAGACTCCATGAGTTGGATGGAATCGGCGACACCGCCATTTTTTATTCATGAGGGAGTTTTTAAAGGACAGGGATATGTAGAGACCATCAACAACATTCTTATCGAAAATTTGCCGGAATATGATCATACACGAACACAAGCAAATCTTTCCAGGCACTATCAGCAGTCGAAACAAGGGGAAAAAGCCTGCGCCCCTTCCATGTACAAAACTAGCGAGCGGGAAGGATTTGTTTATTTTTCAGTCCCCAGCACCTTCTCTCTACCCATTGTTCTTATAATCAATAAGAAAAACTTTTTGGCATTTGGCGGATCAAAAACAGTAAGCCTTACAAACATCCTGCAAAGCAATGAATTTGTCATTGGCAGAATAAACAATCGATCATTCGGGGCAGAATTTGATAACACCATAGAAAACTATGGCAATGACAAAAATGTTTTTGTCTATGAAGGGGCTGACCTGCTAGGTGGTTTATTTAAGATGCTTATGGCTGGAAGAATTGATGCACTACCCGGAGCGCCGGAGGAGGCCATATACCTTGCTGAAATAATGGGTATAAGGGATCAGATTATGATTTTGAATATTGAGAAAAATCAAGGCGACCACGAGGCCTACTTTGGTTATGTGGCTTGTACCAAAAACGAATGGGGTAAAACAGCAATCGACAACATTAATCAAGTGCTTTTAGAACGACGCGGGACCGAAAGATACAGGGCGGCTTACGAGAGATGGCTTGATCCAAGCAGCATTGAGGGATACCGTAAACTCTACAAAGAGGTTTTTCTAACCATTAACGAATAAGCGGTGGTCCGCTTCACCGTCAACGTCAAACCAGCAAGAGCAGCACCCTTCATGGTGAAAAATATTCGACGGTGCAGACCTTCCTTCTCATTTGGCAACCAATTCGTATCTGTAACGTATCTCCTACCAGTCAAAATCCCATTTCATGCCAATAGTATAAACATTACCGATTGTTTTGTTTTCCCTGCTATATAAGTTACTTTTATCAAAATGTATATTTGCATAAATCATCCGCTTGAAGTCCTTAAAGGTATAGCGGAGGCCAAGTATGGTGTATCTGAGAATATAATCACCTGCCTGTTGTTCTCCCTGCTGGGGTTCAAGGTAGTTCCACCCCCCGACAAGCCAGATCCGTTCTGCCAACTGATAGTGCCCATATCCTTCCGATCCCCAAGCATAAAAATAGATACCTTCTTCTGTCGCCATGTGATTCTCGAGCTAGGAAAAGGTAGGTGGCGACATACCATTTTCTTCCAAACCACTGCATGCCCAGTAATAGAGCCAGGTCATCACCGTCTATGCCTATGAGACGGAGAAGATGAAGGTCGTCGTCGTCGATTACAGCATAATTTGCGGCAATTCCAATCTTTATATTATCAGTACGTTCCAGGATCGCAATGCCCCTTATTCCATACTGATAACGAATGTCTCGGGCATAGGGGATTTTTTCACCTGGTTGGTACTTGTACATTCAAGCTAAATGGTTTGTAATGGGAAAGGGGACCCCAGGGATGATCAATCTTAATGCGTGTCTGCAATACTTGATCGGCTCGTCCTGTATCACTTGGTCCACCATCGGTTCCAGCATTAAAGGTGCCGCTGGCCCCGGCTCCGGCACCTTGAAAACGATTAGTAAAGGAGGCTACCTGATAATATGTTGACCAGTTTTTTTCATACACCCAAAAAGTGTTGGGAGTCTCCAGACCGACATAGCCAAGGCGCAAAAATATACTATCACCAAAGGCTCCCTGACCCTGGCCACCCGGATCGAAAAGTAAATCCAGGTTGTCAAAAAGACTGAATCCTGTTTTAAGGCGCCCGAGTAGTCAGTAATTTTGTTGAAATTGCCAGTGGTCATCCATGCCAGCACGAGAACCGCTATCCCGAGGATTGAAGTGCAGGGCATATTCTCTTATTAAGAATAATTCGTTGTAACTATTCACCGAAATTGAGTTTTAGTCGGAATTGCATAACGAATTCGCTGGTAGGAAACTGGGGACATGACCCAATTCGTCTTTGTCTTTTGAATTGGGATCGTGTCCCCCGATTCCGGATACATATTGTTCCGTTCAATAGCATGGTGAATAGTTAGAATTCGTTTTTGATTTGAAGGTTTTGTGATAGCATGGAAAACGTTTCGATATGTAACTGTTATGCTAGGGTAAAAAAAATATTAAGAGAGATTGAAATGAACAATGTTATTAAATATTTTACCCGGATATTCAAATCTATGTCATGGTCGGGGTGGGTTTTGTTAGTGAAAAGTCCCCTTTGTTTACTTAGTCGTAAAAGGGAGGGGGCCTGCCTTTGAAGTTAGGAAAACTAAAATGCTTTAATGAAAAAACAATGCCTGTTGTGTTAATCTGAAAGAAGTTTACGGGTTACCCCTATTAATTATACACACCTTTCTCTCTTCGTTGATAGAACATGATCTTTCAATCACTTGTCAATAACGCTGCCGTTCTCCTAATTCTCAGTTATTGTTACACTTTTGCTGTCCGACACCGACATGGTAAGGAATCCCTAGGACAGGTTGTCAGGGGGGTGTTTTTTGGCGGGGTTGTTATCGGGGTGATGCTCAGTCCCCTACAGTTGGAGCCTGGGCTTGTTTTTGATACCAGATCTGTGGTGATTGCCATTTCCGGACTTTTCTGCGGGCCGATAACTGCGGTAATCACCGTCTTGATTTCCAGCAGCTATCGTATCTGGCTCGGAGGTGTTGGTACTGCACCTGGTGTTAGCACGGCTGTTGTCTCGGGTATGATCCGGTGGTGACTCTGCTGCTCGCCATGCTGTTAGCTGAACAGGAAAAGCAGGTAGATTCAGACAGGAAATTAAGAGAGAGTGAAAACCGCTATCGGACTCTTTTTGAAAAGGCGGTTGATGCCATATTTGTCAGTGATTTTGATGGAAATTTACTGAATATTAATCCGGTTGCGTGTGCCAGTCTTGGTTACACCCGGGAAGAGCTGCTCGCGCTACGGATTCAGGACGTGGATTCAAATGTGCCCACCCGGGAAATGCTTCATCAATTTTGCAACAGCATCTTCCAGATGGACAAACCAGCACATTTGAAAGTACCCATCGGCGAAAAGGTGGAAGCACCTTTCCCGTGGAAATTCGATCAGGGTTTGTAGAAGATAAGGGAAAGCGCCTGGTTATAGGATTGAGCAGGGACATATCTGAACGCAGGGAAGCAGAGGTTGAGCGTAAAAAACTTGAGGGGCAGCTCCTTCGGGCACAAAAGATGGAAGCGATAGGTCTTATGGCCGGTGGCGTGGCTCATGATTTAAATAATATCCTTGCAGGTATCGTAGGCTATCCCGAGCTTCTCCTTTTACAGTTACCTGCTTCCAGTGAACTGAGAAAACCCATCAAGGCAATCCATGACTCAGGGAAAAGAGCCGCTGTTATTGTCGAGGATCTCCTAACTGTTGCCAGGGGTGCTGCCAGTATAAGGATACCGCAGGACATGAACTCACTGGTGCGAGAGTATCTTAATTCCCCTGAGTGTATAGAACTCTTGTCTTCACATCCTGAAGTGGTGTGTACTGAACAACTTATTGCAGAGGAGTCCATAGTATCCTGTTCTCCTATACATATCAAAAAAACGATTATGAATTTGATTAGCAATGCGGTGGAAGCTCTAGGGAATAAAGGAAATGTAACAGTCTTAACCGGAAATAGTAGCTTCGCTGAGGCCGATACATTCGGAAATGATATGAAAGCGAGTGAAAATGTGGTCCTTACCGTTCAGGATGATGGCCCAGGTATTGCTGATGATGACATAGAGCATATCTTTGAGCCCTTTTACACTAGGAAGCTTGTGGGACGCAGCGGTACCGGACTTGGTCTGTCCATTGTATGGAACACTGTACAGGATCATAATGGCCGGATTATTGTTGACAGCACTGCAGACGGGACATGTTTCCAACTGTACTTTCCGGTCGCTAAAGAGGATGAAATCATTTCTTTTGAATGTGCAGCGGACGAGGGAATTACCAGTGAGAAAGGACATGTTTTAGTTGTGGATGACGAACCGCAATTACGGGATATTGCATCTCGGATGCTACTGGCACTGGGGTATGTTGTCGATTCCGTGAATTCAGGGGAGTTGTCCCTGGAATTTGTAAAAGAGAATCCAGTTGATCTGATTGTCATGGATATGCTGATGGAACCAGGCATAAACGGACGGCAGGCCTATGAAGAAATACTCAAGCTCTATCCAGAGTAGAAAGCTCTTGTGGCCAGCGGCTTTTCTGAGAGTGATGAGGTTAAATCAGCTCTTCTCCTTGGAGCGAGCGGGTTTATTAAAAAGCCCTATGCAATGGATCAGCTTGTTCGGGCGGTGAAGGAAGCACTGAAGGAGTAATTTGAGAAGATTTGGTGGGTGTGAGATAACAATCGAAAAATGTTGAATGAAGACAACTCTAGTCGTCTTCCTGAGGGGAAAGGCTCTCTTTTTCCTCTGTAGGATCTTGCTGTTTTTCTAGTTTACGCTGCTTTTTTTCTTCTTTCTTCTTTTTCTTTGCCAATTCTTTCTGGCGTTTTTCATAAGAATAATTTGTTTTTGCCAAGGTATCTTCTCTCTTTTTGATGGTGACTGTTTGGAGTAAAAGCCAGTATGACAAAAGAAAACCTCGCATTAAGCGAGGTCTTCTTTGTCACATAAGGTCTTACTGTTTTACAACATTCTCAGCAGCAGGTCCTTTAGGGCCATCAACTATATCGAAGGTTACTCGTGCACCTTCATCGAGAGATTTGAAACCTTCGCTCTGAATTGCGGAATGATGAACAAAGACATCTTTGCCGCCATCTTCCTCGAGAAAACCAAAACCTTTTGCATCATTAAACCATTTAACTGTTCCTTCTGCCATTTGGGTACTACTCCTTTATACTGGTTCATTTAAGAACCTTTTTGTTATAGAACCGAATCATCAAAATATGATCCGGTAACAGTTTTGTTTCCAAAACTGGATTAATACTACTATACTACAGCCTGATTCAGGGAAGAATTTCTTTTCTCCCTGAAAGCCACTGTCTTTTTACCAGTCCCGGGGGATGGTTGTTGTCCTTCTTCCCCAGAAATCTGGGGCCTGCCTTTAAGACTGGACTCTTTTTTATAAACCAATTTGGTACCTAGAGAACGCTCAAGGGCTCTGGTCATTTTGTAGTCATCTGCTGTTGCAAAGGTAAATGCGGCGCCGGTGCAGCTGGCTCGCCCTGTACGTCCTGTACGGTGGGTGTAAGTTTCAGCCGTAGCAGGCATGTCAAAGTTTATTACATGGGAAATCCCAGATACATCAATACCTCGGGCGGCAATATCAGTGGCCACCAGGATATTGTAAGTCCCGCTTTTGAATCCTTCAAGAGCCAACTGACGTTTCTGCTGTGATAGATTACCCTGTAGAGAGGTAGCCTTGCAACCAGTTTTTTGCAGTTGGAATGCAAGGTTTTTGGCCTTGTGTTTCGTTTTGGTGAAAACAATAGCCGTTGTGACTGCTTTATCTGATAAAATCTTTTTCAGCAGGTTGGCTTTATTTCTTTGTTCAACCTTGTAAAACGAGTGGGATATCGATGCCGTTGGTTTGGTATGATTGATCTGCACGGTGGCTGGCTTGTCGAGTATGTCCTCCGCAAGAGAACGGATCTCTTTGGGCATGGTGGCGGAAAAGACAAGGGTCTGACGTTTCTTTGGCACCCTGCTTAAAATTTTACGGATATCTGGTAAAAAACCATGGTCGAACATGTGATCTGCTTCATCCAGAATCAGCATTTCAACCGTTGAAAGATTAATGGCCTTGGTGTTTGCAAGGTCGAGGAGACGACCGGGGCAGGCAACCACAATATCTGCACCCTTTCGGATTGCATTGATTTGGGCCTGTTTACTGACTCCACCATAAATTACTATGCTGCGCAAGTGGGTGTGTTCGGCCATTTTGCCGATATATGTATGGGTTTGTTCGGCAAGTTCCCTGGTAGGGGCAATGATCAGGGCTCTGACTTTTCCCTTCGGTCCGCTATGAAGGCGCTGCAGGATAGGAAGAACAAAGGCTGCGGTTTTTCCTGTGCCGGTTTGGGCCAGGCCAAGAAGATCGCGCCCGGCAAGAAGCAGGGGTATAGATTGCTCCTGAATAGGGGTTGGTGCTGCATAACCACTGCTATCAAGGGCTGTTTGGATCTGGGGGTGAAACTGAAATACTGTGAAACTCATTAAAACTCCTTCTGGGTGATAAACAAGTACTGGGCAAAGGATTTAATATTTTGGCCAGGACTCTATAGTGCAGCTCGTTGCTGCTTGTGTATGGGAAATTAGTTAAGGTTGTTCTCTGCTCTGTAAGATAACTTTTTAGTGGAAGTACATTTTCCAATTAAGTTCTGATGAGGGAGGGACTTCCGAAATATGTTTTTATGCCGCTTTTAATTTTATTTTAATTGCTCAGAAAATAGCTTCTACGATTGCAAACGATGCATAAAGGAAACAACTTAGGCGGGGAAACGTAAAAAGAACGCACTCCTACTTAAAGTAGAATGAAGATATTTTTGTAAAGAATACACTGTGGATTTATTTTGTGCAAGGAAAAAAACAACCATGCCAGCGATTTTCTGAACGGTGACAGGGAATGATAGGATATGTTTACGTTGAAATCTGAATTATATTCTGCTCATGGTGACTGGCCACCTGTCACAATAATAATAATAATAGCAACGGTCTATGTGTTCAAATGTCTCTTTCTTCTATACAGAAAAAGCGTCCTCTCACGGTGTGAAACAGCCGTTAGAAATCTCTTGATTTATTTTTTCAAAAAGGCCTCATCTTCCAGTTCTATGGTATAGAATATATCTGCAGCATTAGTATTTGATCCGGTTGTGGTCTGGACATGAATCTTTCGACTCAGGCGGTAACGGGCCATAAACTCACTCTCACCTGTTTTCACATCCGTGCCCACTGCAACAGAAAGTTTATTGTTGATCTGTCTCCCAATGGAAAGCCTGGTTCCTCCAACCTGATCCGGAGCGGATCCTGTCAGCAGGTAAGAAATCACAAGGCTTTCAGACATTGGTGGATTGGAAAACGTTGTCAATCTGGGTTTGCTTGCCGGGCCAATGGCATAGATCCCTGCAACAACATCACCGACGGTACGTGTTGCCCGGAGGTTGATACCCGGCTGGCTTAGGGGGCCACCGGGAAAAGAAATAACTCCTGTTTCAATATCAAGATCCTGGCCATAGGCACGAAAACTGCCCTGCTTAATATAAAAGGCGCCACTGCCAATCAACTGTTCCTCCGGCTCAGAGAGTACGGTCAGTTGACCATCAATAAAGGCATTAAAGCCAAATCCTGCGAAGTGGACATCCTTCCCAAGTCCTATTTTGAGTAGCATATGAAAAGGGGACTTCACCTCCTCCTCTTTTCTTTCCTGAACAATAACCATATCAGGGGATGCTGACTGGCTGCCCGGTGGTAATTCCCGTAACAGGATATCGGCCTTGGGTATGGTGGCTTTTCCCGTGAGGCTCATAAGACCATTTTTCTTTTCAAAGAGAATATCCGATGAGAGAAAGATCGTAATGTCTGGAAGATTAACCAATCTGAAATTGCTGCCCTTGAGGGTGAAACGTGCCGGCCAGTTCTGTTCCTTGTCAAGAGTTGCATTTCCGGCAAGTAGCATGGATCCTTTGGGAGACTTGAGCGTTCCTTTAAGGGTAATCTCCTTGTTTTCGGCTAGAATATCAAAATTTGTCTCCGACAGATCAAGCCCTATTACAGGAATAAGAACGTGGTCAATGTTGACCTGTCCTTTGCCTTTAATGTCAGGCTTTTCAATGGTTCCAAGAATTGTGAAATCGAGGTCGATGGCACCATCTAAGTCTTTAACATCGGAGATGAGTGTTTCGACCAGATCGAAATTTTTGGCATCCACCAGGATCCTTCCCTTAAGTTTTGCCTTGTCTCCAATATCTGTCTGGAGAAGATTCGGTGACTGTAAATGGCCGCTCACGATGTTTGAATTAACACTGAGATGCAAGTCTGCATCGAGTGCATCTTCAAGTGCCTTCATGGTGAGTTTCATGCCTTCGTGGGGCAGCGTGCCTTCTTTTTTGTTGGTGCGATAGGTGATTTTACCAGGTGTTATCTCCGCCGTTACATCTGCGCTTAGCCTTTCCTCTAGCGTGACCGCGGCTTTTGCAGAAAAGAGTCCTGTCAGGCTTTCCAGTGTCTCTGGAAACCATGGGGAGAGCCAGGCAAGTGGGATCTCGTGTATTTGTAAGTCTCCCTTTGTGCTGTTATTTTCTGAATTCCACATTACTTGAACACAGAGATCTGATTCATCCCTTCTGAGACAGAGGGTATCGAGCGAAGCCGTGGTCGCGGAGGCGGAAATTTTTGAGGGATTTTGCAGGCTCCAGGTACCAATATCTGTGGAAATAATTGCAAGCTCATCAAGCAGTCCCTGCCATTTCCCCTGTAAATAGCCGCCGCCGAGGGTAAGGCTGATATCTGCCATATCATGGCTTGCCTTAAGGTGAAGACTATGTTGCTCTCTGGTACCCTTTCCCTGTGCGCTAAAGGTCTTAATCAGGTTTTCGCCTGTCTTGAGACCATCTGCCTTGAGAGCCAGAGAAAAAGGTTTGCTCCAGCTGAGATCGAGGGACGCATCGGCTTTAACATGCTCCAGGGCGAGATCCGCATAGGCGATGGAGGTCCCTGAAAGATCAATGTTGAGCTGTGGTTCCATCATTTTATTCTGCAGAGTACCCGTTGCCTTGAATTGTCCTGAGGCTTGGGGCAGTAGTTCTCGGAAATCAGCGATATCTGCCTTCCACTGAAGATTAGATTGTTCATTGAGATGGCCGTTTGCGGTGACTACTGCGCTACCGGATGTTAATCGTAGGTTCTGGATATGGATATCATCAGGTTGTATAGCTATATTTCCGTTTCCGGTGATGGGGAGTTCCCGTAAAATGCCGTTCAGGGTATCGATTGTGACATTGGCAGTAAGGCCATTCTCTTCAGTAAAGCCATCTGTTTGTATCAGCCAGTTCAGTCCACCGGGCCAGTCAGGATATTGAATGCCGGGGTTGATATGTTGAGCATCACTCTTTATGTTCCATTTGAAAGTTGGTGACCACTCAACATCGCCCTGGAGATTCACGTTTCCATCGAGCAGGGCCAGAGTGAGCTGGAGGTCATTGATGCTTTCTGTATTGCCATTTGTGTTGAGTCTTATCTTGCCGTCAGGGATATCATTTCCTGAAATAGCGGCAGTGAGGACTAAATAAAAGGAATCGATACTTCCCTTGAGGGTGGCATCTCCCTGTGGCGAGGAATAGTCGGCAGCTCCACTTACGGGCCATTGCAGTTCCTCCCAGTGCAGGGCTAAGTCAAGGTTTTGCTCAATGTCAGCAACACCTGTGAGCTTGAGGACTGCTGCAGTGTCTGAGTTTTGCAGGCTAAGCTGTTTGATATCAAACATGAGACTTTCAAGGTTTGCCTGTATGTCTAAATCCGCGTCCCAATTTGCTTCAGCGGCTTTTGGGTCGCGTATGCTGAGTGTTGAGGTGACTTCGGCCTGCTTGAGTGTTCCGCTGGTAGTAAGACTTCCCGTCAGCGTGCCCGGGATGTCCGGAGCAAAAACAGCAGGACGCAGTTCGGTAATTCTGATATCTCCCTGCCAGCGCAGATTGCTGATAATTTCTTGAAGAGTTACGTCCAGATTGATGGTGGCATCACCGCTGATATCTTGACGAACCTTTAATTTGAGAAGGTCGCCGTCACAGGTTCCTTTTATTGTAAGAGATGGGAGATCTGTATTCAGGGTCTTGAGACTTGTTGTCAGTTGCAGCGGGTAGTTACCAACAGGGTTTATTTTCCCCTGCGCCTGGAGAGATGCCATATCCATGGCAACATCAAGCGTCTCTATCTGTATGCCGTTAGCGTCCCAGGATAAGGCAATAGCCGCTTTATGAACAGATACTGGTTCGGAATCTGGGCTTGAGGAGAAAAGGAAGTTGTTTATCTCAAATTTTTCAATGTCTATGGTAATTGGAAGGCTTAGTTCCGGCAGGGTCAGTGGACCGTTTTCTTCTGGCTCAGGTGGAGTATCCAGAGGGATGGCATCGTAGGAAATATCATCTGCTGTAAATTCCAGGATATGGAAGTGGAGATTTAAGAGATCCGTGCTCTTCCAGTCCAGCACCAGATGCCCGGCTTTCGCTGTGCCTGTGGCATTGCTAAAGACAATATCAGAGAGTTCAAGGCGATCAAGAATTTTACCTTTGCTGCTTCCTATTTGTAGGCTCTCGTCGAGCAGTTTCTCTGTTTGAGCAATTACAAAAAACGTACCATTTTCCGTGCCAAGCAGATAGAAAACAGCAAGGAAGAGCAGGAGGAACAGACCGAGAAAGGCGGCCGTTATGCGGAAAAACCATTTTTTCACAGCGTTGCTCCAAAGCCAATATGAAGGTGCCAGTCGTCGAGTTCCGGCTCTTCACTCACGGGGTAGGCAATGTCAATACGCAGGGAGCCAAAGGGCGCCAGCCAGCGCAAGCCTGCTCCTGCACCCACATAGAGATGATCCACGGTGTCATTGTAGGCATTTCCAGCATCCACAAATGTTGCAAGCACCCAGGAATGAGCAACCCGGTGATCATATTCAAAGCTTCCAGTTACTATATTTTTTCCACCGACACCGACTCCATTCTCATTTACAGGGCCAAGAGATTCGTAGGTATAGCCACGGACAGAAGAGTCACCACCAGCAAAAAATCTCAGGGAGGTTGGATACATATTGAAGTCTTCCACCCAGGAGGCACCAATTTCCAGCCGTGTGTCAATGCGACCGTTTTCACCCAGCTCCAGCATATACCTCCCCTTCAGGTGCATACGGGCATAGGAGGTGTCGGAGAGCAGTGCTTCCGAACCACCACGAAGATCTGTAAAGAGATAATGACCGTATTGAGGAAAAGTCGAAGCTTCCATCTCTGAAAAACGAAAGGTACCGCCAATGCTGTAAAGGGTTGTGTTTTCGTCGGGCTCATCTTCCACACTGAACGCTTCGTTTGAGGCAAGGAGGAAGGCCTTGTAGAGAAGTGTATCGGTGAGATTTCTTCGTACAAATGCCGTTTCCATCTCAAAGGTGGTGTTGCTTGTGTCTGGAGTCTGGTTATATTCGTAACTCGCCGTTGATACCCAGCGATCGGTGAGGGGGGTTACAACGGGAATATTGTACTGGGCCCGAAGGATTCCTTCTGGCTCCGCGAGTTTAATTGTGAGTTCCGAGTGGTGGCCATGGCGATTGAGTAAACGATCGTCCCACCGTGCCGAGCCGCGCACTCCGGTATCCGAATCATACCCCATGCCAAATGTGAATTTATGGGGTGAAATGGGTTTCATAATGACATCCAGGGGCAGTTGCTGATCCACTGCTTTTTTGTAGAGTGGGGCAATGGTCACTTCTTTTGCATAATTGCTGGCGATCAGGGTCTGCTGGAATATAAGCAGTTCTTCATAGGAATAGGGGGCACCTTTTTCTATGGTGATATATTTTTTGAGCAGGTCGGGATTCAGGAAATCCTGCTTAAAGCTGATATCCCCAAAGTAATACAGGGGGCCGGTATCCATATGAAGTGTCAACTCTGCACTGTTGCTATCCAGATCAATCAACCATTCACTTTTGATGAAACTTGCCTTTGGATATCCATTGGCAAGAGCCATATTCATAAAGGTGCTTTTTGCTGTGTCATGATCTGCATGGTTCAGAATGGTACCTGCTTTTCTGTGATAGTCTCTAATACTCTTCTGGAAAGCCGGATGTTTTATTCCCTCACCAAACCATTGTACGTTTCTGCGCTTAATTAATACCGGTTTCCCCTTGTTGACGCTATAGGTCGCAAACCATTCGCCCTTTTTTTCAATCAATTGTGATTGAATCTCCGGAACATAATAGCCGTAGGGCTGCAGGGCGGCACGGATTTCCTGTGGAGCCTGCTGGTGCAGAGTTTTGATCCAACGTGGATTAAGATCCTCGTCATTTTTCATTTTATTAATATCCAGAAAAAGCAGGACATTTTTCTGAAAGGGATCTTCGAGTCCAATGAGTTGCACGCTAAGGGGCGTTCCTGCAATGGCAGGGCATGAAAAAAGCAGAAAAAAGAGGATGAGTGACGGCTGGATGGCCCGGAGAACAGAATGACTGAAAATCTTTATGGGAGGTGTTATAGCGTGCATACAGTTTTCCACAACTACCGGTCCGGAAGCGATTGTTTTCCTGTAATGCTTTCTATGGAAACCTTGATCACAGCAGTTGCCTGTAACATTTTGTCAGGAAAGTCGAATTGCTCCTCACTGTACTGGGCCATGATAACGGCAAGTGCATCTTTTTTTTCTTTGCGGGTCTCCAATAGAGAAGCCTTTCCAAAGCCAATAATGGATTGAAATTTCATACTCCAGCTGCAAGCTTTTTCCGATTCAACCATTTCAATGAGATGGTCGAATTCAAAACAGATATTGGGGTTGCTTTTGATCAAATCAATTTTCTTTCCCTTTGTGGCGCCATGGAAATAGAGGGTATTGCCGGCATATCCAAAGGAGAGGGGCACAATATAGGGACTGTCTCCATCGACCATGGCGAGTCGGCAAACTTTAGCCTTTGCTATGATTGCGATGAGCTCAGCATTGTCGGTGATTTCTTTTTCTGTTTTTCGCATGATGATATCTTCCTTGGAAGATAAAGGGTTCAAGTAAGCGGGCTTTCATGCTCTAGCAACAGGTGGTCTGTTGAGACATGAAAAAAGAAGGCTATGTTCGCGTTAAATGTTGAAAAACACCCCATCGCCCCTATCTCTTTGATATACCATCGGAAAAAGAGGAGGACGATATGGAGACTAATAAGTTTGTCCAAATGCTTGCTCAAATCAACCAGATGGATCACCGTCAACGAACCACTCTACTAACGGCTCTTTCTCATCTTCCTGATGAACCCTAGTACACCATACAATTTAAAGTTTCGGATAAAGTCGCTTTAGCTTAATAC
>CAZIDU010000101.1:0-15113 GCA_964538055.1 uncultured Desulfocapsa sp.
AAAAGGAGAATCCATGAGGAAAAAGAAAGCAAACTTGACATGAATTACAACAACAAGGTAAAGACAAAATATTAGCGTCGCTTCGCTCCGACACTCGTGTCCGCTTTCCCGTGGACTGACTGTCCGGTTTCGTCTGGACTGGGTGTCCGGATTCAGTGGAATACACATCGTGTCCCTCAGATTCCGGGTAAACATTGCGCCGTTTCATAGCATGGTGAATAGTTACAATGATTTTAGGAAAGGGGCCAAATGAGTCAGAAGCCGATTTGCCCCTCCCTAAAAAAGGCCCTCTTCGGGATATACCATTGACATATCCCGACCACAGCTGTAATGTATCATTAGGTTATGAATAGGCTATAGCGAAACAAACGAAATATTATGGAGATTTTACAATGCCCTGCGTACACACTAAAATTTTCAAAAGTAATAAAAGCCAAGCCATTCGCCTTTCCAAGGCTATTGCTTTCCCGGACTCAATTATTGATGTTGAAATCACAGCAATTGGCAATAAACGTATTATTACCCCGGCTGGTCAGTCCTGGGATGATTGGTTTGACGCAAGAGGTGCTTCCAGTGACTTTATGACAGAACGTAAACAGCCACAGGATCAACTCCGAGACCCACTCTTCTAATGCTAAAATACATGCTTGATACAAATATTGTTATTTATACCATCAACAATCGTCCTGATCATATCAGAACACTGTTCAAACAACATGAAGAGCAAATTTGTATTTCCACAGTCACATTGGGCGAACTTGTCTTTGGAGCAGAACATTCAAAACAAGTCGAACGAAATTTATCAGATATTAAAGCAATGACGGCCCGCCTTGAAGTTTTACCTTATGAAGACAAGGCCGCATACCAATTTGGCCAAATCAGAGCTGAGTTGTATCGTACCGGGCACCCAATTGGCCCTTACGACATGATGATTGCAGGACATGCAAGGGCTACAGGACTAATACTCGTAACCAACAACGTAAAGGAATTTACACGGGACCGGGGCTACTTAGTGAAAACTGGGTTACGACAAGTTAATTACCGACATAGAGCATGTAAACCCCTGCCAGTTGGCCACAATTCGTACCGGAACGGAGGGCTTTAGCCCTGAAACTTTCTGTATTTATGCAGGGGCTAAAGCCCCTGTTCCAATGTTCTGTATGAATTGTAAAATCAACTCACAAGTGTTGCAACAAGGCCTCAACTCAAAGAAAAATCCATAAATAGGTATATCTACATATTTGCATGTCTTCAGAAACTATTTAAGCTGTTAATTTTATAGTAAAATGTCTTTAATTTTCAATATTTGTAGATTCAGCGAGGGAACGAGAAATGCGAGCTAGCTCCACAATATTCCGTCAGTTAACCGCGGAATCCGGAATCGGGGGACACGATCCCAATTCAAAAGACAAAGACGAATTGGGTCATGTCTCCAGTTTCCTACCAGCGTATTCGTTATGCAATTCCGACTCAAACTCAATTTCAGTGAATAGTTACCCAATATTTTATCAAAAAAAACGAGATCGTATCTTTTTACCATTATTTTTGATACATTTATATCGGGAAAGTGATACGTTTTCCAAAAATAATCTGCCCCAGCCTGTAGTGCTCTGAAATTATGATTAACCCGGATGTCCGACCCATACTTATCTTTTTAATAGCACTTTTCGTGACTATGTTCATGCTGCCCAAGCTTGCAAACATAGCAAAAAGGATCAATCTACTGGACTGGCCAAACGAGCGGAAGGTACATGTAGAGCCTAAACCTCTCGTTGGTGGCTTTGGAATTGTCATTTCTGCCTGTTTTGCCGCAGCTCTTATTATGCCAGCGGCTGGTTTAAGAGGCTTTTTTGCAGGATTAACGGTGATGCTATTTATCGGGTTTCTCGATGATTTAAAAGAACTGGGACATCGACAGAAATTTCTGGGTCAAATCCTGGCTGTTGCCTTACTCATTTACTTCAGTCATATCAGGCTTGTTTCTTTCGGAGATCTTCTTGGGCTTGGAGAACTAGTCATTCCAGGATACTGGTTATCTGTTTGTATATCTATCTTCTGTCTCCTTGGAGTAATCAACGCTATTAACCTTATTGACGGGTTGGATGGGCTGGCGGGTGGTATTGGCTTCGTTGCATTTTTACTCTTTGCCGCGCACGCCTCTTTTGCACAAAATCAGACTTTTTTACTCCTGAACCTGGCTTTTGCAGGAGCAGTATTAGGATTTCTTCGTTTTAACTGGTACCCGGCCAAGCTATTCATGGGGGACGCCGGGAGCCTTTCTCTGGGATTTACCCTGGCTTTTATGTCCCTTGGCATGACCCAAGGCGATGATGCATGTATGTCCCCCGTCTCAGCCTTGTTGATTCTTACCATTCCCATAGCTGACACTCTGACAGTCATGACAAAAAGAATTATCCAGGGGAAGAGTCCGTTTCATCCTGACAAACGACATTTACATCACATTTTCCTACGTTATGGATGCAGCCGTGAAACCACTGTAAAAATTATTATTGGCCTCAGCATTATTCTTGGCAGCATCAGTATTCTTGGGCACGTTTATAACTTAGCAGATTCCACTCTCTTCCTGGTTTTTGCAATCTACCTGACATTCTATTTCATCTCGTCTTTCTTCATTCTTGATCTTCTCCGTTACAGCTTCAGGTTCCGTAGGCAGCGTGATTCCTGCGGCCCCCCCTGCAAATGCCTTAAATTCCTGTTTCAGATACTTGACATTCTGAACATCATACGCAGTAACACAAGGTACAACGTCTCCATTCCCGCTCAGTATTACACCACCAAAAAGGATAGATACCTAGAAGGTACGATTACCGACATATCCAAAAGCGGTTTTATGGCCTCAATCCCACAACTGGCAACACTGGAGTCGATATTTTTCACTGAAATCAATTTCGATACAGAACCACCCTCAAAGCTTCAAAAAACGAAATTCACCACTGAACATTTATGGATAGCAACCCGGGATGGTATTCACATCCATGGTTTTAAATTCAAGGATCTTACGACAGACCAGAATGCTGTGTTAAGCCAATTTATAGATGCGTTTAAAAAGTCTAAGCCGTGAGTGAAGATAGGTAGTGACAACAAATCACCTCATACTTGCATTTTTCGGAAGTATGAGGTATTCTTTTTTCCATGAAAGCTGTCACCGAAACAATAATTGAACAAGGACTTGCAAATCGTTTCATCAAAGCTTCCCAGCTTGACCAACTGATAAAAGGAAGCCCTGAACGGCGTTATGGTCTCGTTAATCGTGCAATGAAAAGCGGTGAACTCTTGCGGCTTCAGCGCGGTTTATACATTTTAGATGATCGATATCGCTCTCACCCTTGCCACCCTTTTGCTCTCGCTCAAGCGCTCTCCCCTGGGAGTTACATTTCTTTCGAAACAGCATTGGCCTATCATGGTTGGATCCCTGAAAGGGTTTTCACCATCACCACTGCTGTTCCTGGCCGGAAATCACGACAATATCAAAACAAGAAGCATGGCGCTTACAGCTTTTATCCACTTGCAATCCAAAGAGGGTATTTCTTAGAACTGGTTAGCAGGATTGAAATCGACAACCAAGTACTGTTAATGGCAAGGCCGTGTAGAGCATTAATGGATCTAATCTGCCTGCGGAAGATTGCCTGGAGAGGAATAAAATGGCTTTCAGATGGATTACGAATTGATACCAACTCTCTCAACAGTATCACCAAAAAAGATATCATTATACTAAAGCAAGTATACAAACAGAAGCAGGTAAAATCTTTTTTGGCCTCACTCAGCCAGGAGTTGCACCTTGATTGACTTGATTCAAATGAGATTAACTTCTTATGGTGCAGCCAATCAGCTAGAAGAAGAACACGCTCTCAAAGAGATTCTCCAGGAGATCGCACTATATGGGTTATGGCGCACCGGCTTCTTTAATGTTGCTGCCTTCCAGGGTGGCACCAGTTTGCGAATTTTATATGGGATGACAAGGTTCTCTGAAGACCTTGATTTCATACTGAAAAAACCAGATTCAGACTTCTCGTGGCATACATACCTTAAAGGAATGGTAGGTTGTTTTGAGGAGTTTGGACTCAAGTCAGAAGTCTTGGATAAATCCAGAATGGATCAACGAATAAAGAAGGCCCTGATCAAGGATAATTCAATTGGTAATCAGCTCAACCTATCATTTTTTCGGGGTAATCGAACAAAAAAAAATAAGATCAAACTTGAAATTGACATTGATCCGCCAGAGAATTCAAATTTCGAATACAATTACCTTGACTTCCCTCTTGATTTTGAAGTCTGCAATCAGGACCGAAGCAGTAACTTCGCTCTAAAGATTCATGCGTTGCTCTGTAGACCTTATCTGAAAGGAAGAGATTGGTATGATTTCAATTGGTACCTCAAACAAGGTGCTCAACCAAACCTTTCTCATTTACAAGCAGCACTCTTTCAATGGGGGCCATGGCAGGGAAAGAAAATTATAATTGACATGAATTGGCTAAAAAGCACTCTGTCTAAAAAGATAGAAGAGATTCGCTGGCCTGAGGCAATCGTCGATGTCGAACATTTTTTATCACCACAAGAGCAACACAGTTTAAAGATGTGGAGTAGTCGATTTTTTCTCCATAAAGTAGAACAACTTCAATGCACACAGACGCCAGAGTCTCCCTAGGAAAGGCTGTCTGAGAAGGTCCTTATTTTTAATCAGTAACATGCTTTTCAGCAAACTGAGCCATCAATTCATGGATATTATAGGGTGGACGGACCTGAAAGTAGTGATCGACAACGGAATGACCTATCTCATGGGCCAGGACCCGAAGGCTAGCATCGTCTGCCGAGATATAAATTGTTTTCTCGGAAAGTGAATAATAGGCTATATGATTCACCCGTTTGCCATATTTTTGTTTATAAATGCGGGCAACATCACTGGAATCCGGCACAACAACCAGGCGGATATGATATCTACCGGGGAACATATCGAGCACAACCTGAACTTTCTCGATAATAATATCCGTTTTAGCCAGTACCTCATCAGCCACAGTAACGACATTTTTCTTTCGCATTGAATAACGAAGTTTCTTGTTCATACGCATATTACTATTAAACTCCCGTAATACCTCGTTATTGGTAAAACTAAGAGTTGCGTATCTGCTTCTATGTTCCTGCGCCTGAACAGTACCCACTGCACCGGACAAGCAAAGGAAAAGCACCAGAACTGAAAGCCGTATTCTACTCATCAAGAAGTTGATAGGTCTCGACAATCTCCCGAATAGCCTGATTTTGCCGGTCAATGGAATTCTGAATAGAAGCACAATCTTCAACGGTGGTGTCCGATTGCTCTATTGAAGAATATTGTGCGAGAAGATCGTCTATATTTTGGGATCTTTTCCTGATTTCACTTATATTTTCAGACAATTTAGTGTTGAACTGGTTCAACTTTGCCGCCAGTTCCTTTCCCTCATCTTTTTCCCGCAGATAAATAACATCGTTAAGCTGTCCACTCACCATGTTATCAACGGCTCGTTCCAGACGAAACATGGGTCCGGCCAGCCTGTGGGTAATAAACATTGCACCAACCACTACAAAAGCACTTCCGACAACTATGGAAATCCAATGGGCTGTTAACAATTGTTTGATCAGCATAAAAGGGGTCTGACCAATCCGCAGGTCATTATCCTGATAGACCATGGTCATACTGTCTGCAGACAAAAGGGCCAAAATTCCTGCAAAAATAAGACAGCCAAGCACCATAAAAAGAAAATATCCGAGAATTAATTTTCCCTGGAAATTCTTTTTGATAAAATAATTTCTACGCTTATAACGAATCTTAGTCATTCTTCTCTTCCTCATCATACACAACAACGGATGCCTTCTTACGCAGACTGTTTATCCAGCGATCTATCTCAAGACTTTTCTGATAGCCGCCTAGCAGTTCTCCCACCCTGCCGCGTTCATACTGTACGGGATCAAAACCGTCTGCCTTTTCCATTTTATCTAAAGAAATCATGCTGACCTCTGTTCCGGTCTCAAACTGAACAATATTTTCACCCGGCTCCAAATCTGCAAGTAACAGACGTAAAGACTCTGATAAATCATCAAAAAGGACACTATTTTGTCGCCCCTGCTCTTTCAGGAGATTTCCATTTTCAAATGGAATCCGGGTAAAGGTGAACATTTTCCCGGAACAGGAGAGATAACGATTTATATCTTCTTCACTGACATCTACCTTTATTGATTTCAGTTTCCGATCGGTCAGAACCTTTATAAGGGATTGTTCATAATAATCTTTGAGAGCCTTACTGAAGTCATTTTCCTTGTCGATACCAAGACGCTGAGCCTCATCAAGCAAAAGCTGTCTCGTCACAAGAGAATTTCGTGAATCATTTGCTTCTCCGGAATGATACCCCTGTTTACGAGCCTGATTATCAATTTGTTTCTGAGAAATGAGATGTCCATTAACACTAATGGCAGTAGGGTCTTTCTGTATACTGTCTGCAGGCCACAGATAATATAAGGTAACCACTGAGCTCAGGACGACAAATGCAAGAATTGTGAAAAGGTATTTCATTATTTTTCCTTAATAAACATCACTTCAGCGTGGAACAGGGACTTTTGCCCCGAAAATGGCGAACAAAGTGAGAGACTTTGATCTCCTGTATTTATGCAGAGGTTAAAGCCCCTGTTCCAACGTCATATATACTCTCAAATCACGAATAAACACTGCCTCCTATAATCAAACCGCAAACTGCAGGGTATTAGCAAGAAAAATTTTTGTATAAAATAGGTATTACTACCTATTTACTCTCCCGACTGGGTTTTTTATAGTAGTTAGTTTTGTAAATTGTCATCAAAATAGAGTAGTATTCATTCAGACTATTTGAAAAAATTCTTCAAACACTTCCCAGGTGATTATATGAAAGTCAAAAAGGCTGTCTTCCCGGTCGCAGGACTAGGTACCCGTTTCCTTCCTGCTACAAAGGCCATGCCCAAAGAAATGCTGCCGGTTGTTGATAAGCCTCTGATTCAATATGCAGTTGAAGAGGCACTGGCATCTGGTATTGAACAATTAATTTTCGTTACCGGTAGTGGCAAAGGGGCCCTGGAAAATCATTTTGACCGCTCTTTTCAGCTTGAAGAAACACTCAGAGAACGTCATAAAATTGAACTTTTAAAAGAGATCGAATCACTTGTTCCTGAATCAGGGACCATTATTTACACCAGACAGAGTGAACCTTTGGGCCTTGGCCATGCCATCTGGTGCGCAAGGGACATTATTGGAGATGAACCCTTTGCCGTTCTTCTGGCAGATGATCTCATCAAAAGTGAAACCCCTGTCCTCCATCAGATGATCCAAGAATTTGATCGACTGAGAGCCTCCACCGTGGCAGTCATTGAAGTGCCAAAAGAGGAGACCTCCAAATATGGTATTCTGGATGCCGATCACACTACAGAAACAACTTTTCGTGTGAAAGGGATGGTTGAAAAGCCAGCTGCTGAGGATGCGCCATCTAATATGGCAGTCATTGGCAGGTATATCCTGACCCCCAGAATTTTTGACATCCTTGGCGGCCAGGGAAAGGGAGCTGGTGGTGAAATCCAACTCACCGATGCCATGTCACAACTCCTGAAAGAACAACCTATTTTTGGCTATCGTTTTGAAGGAACCCGCTTTGATTGTGGCGATAAGGCTGGATTTCAGATGGCCAATTTAGCCTTTGCACTTGAGCATCCTGAGATTAAGGATACTTTGCTTCCTTATTTGAAAGAGATGTTTTGTTAAGGACAGGCTGAAGGGAAAGAAATAACTGATGCGTGACCATCGGAAGCTGCGTGCTTTTGAACTTGCGGATGAAGTTGTATTACTTCTTTATCGGGCAACCAGAGACTTCCCTAAAGAAGAGGCTTTTGGATTACCTTCGGTTTCTTTCTATCGCCTTTGGATCTTTACGAAAACTAAAATATCAGGTAAATCTGTCGAAACGACGTGGATTTATTAATAAGCAACATGCCATACAAATTGAACCGAAAATCGAAGAAACAGAGAAAGTACTAAGCGGCCTAATCCGCTCACTACGTCAAAATTAACATTTCCCCCTCACTTCAGCCTAAAAACCTTAACCCTTCAGCCTAAACAAATGCACTCTCCAAACGTAATAAGACAACCAGCAGCAGTAAGTCGTCCACGCCGGGAAACACTAAACGGCCATATGAGCATCAATCTCTGGTTTACCGGACTTTCAGGCTCTGGAAAATCAACCTTGGCCCATGCCGTTGAGGAACGATTGCATCTGATGGGTTGCAGAACCTATGTTTTTGACGGCGATAATGTACGACACGGATTATGTGGTGACCTTGGTTTCAGCCTGGGAGATCGCAGTGAAAATATGCGTCGTATCGCTGAAATGGTAAATCTTTTTCTTGATTCCGGAGTTATTTCTCTCACCGCTTTTATTTCTCCATTAAAGGCTGATCGTGAAAGGGTTAAAGAGATTATTGGTGCTGAAAATCTTATCGAGGTTTTCTGCAACTGTTCCCTTGCAATCTGTGAAGAACGTGATGTTAAAGGATTATACAAAAAGGCAAGATCCGGTGAGATCAAAAACTATACCGGTATTTCCTCACCCTACGAAGTCCCTGAAAATCCAGATATTGATCTTGACACAGGAACACGTCCTCTGCGTGACTGTGTAAATGACATTATTGGTGAATTGCGAGAACGGGGAATTATCTTGAACTGATTTCCGTTACGCTCGTTAAAAGTCCACTGATCCGTCATTCCTTAGTTTAGTCACCAGAAATCACGGATTACAAATAAAATATCATCTTTTATTTTTCTGCCAGTCTCCCCATCCTTTTAATAATTTCGCACCGCACAGTCCCGCAATCAGCCTGGCGAATTGTTGAGGTACTTTTTTATTAATTTTCAATTTGACAAATGCTGCAATACAATGATAGGTTTCCTATTTTCAACAGGTGAAAACATTTAGAAACTCTCAGATTACATACAAAAGGAGACCATCATGAAAAAAGCTCTACTGCTCTTATTCACCCTTATGTTCCTAACCGTAAATATAGCAATGGCTGCAATCAATATTAACACAGCCGATGAGAAAACGTTAGCCACACTTCCAGGGATTGGCGAAGCGAAAGCCGCCGCAATAGTCCAGTACCGTCAAGACAATGGCGATTTTAAGTCCCCTAAAGATATAGTGCAGGTAAAGGGGATCGGTCCAAAAGTTTTTGAGAAGCTCTCCAAGGAAATCACCATCGAATAACCCTTCCGCACCTTACAATCACCTGCCCCCTTTTCATCTCTTATGGAAAGGGGGGATCTTCCCTCCCTGTGCGCTTAAATAAAGCTATCTATTCCTGTTTACATCCCCTTCGCTGTCACGTATAATTCGCCAAGTAAATCTTTCGCACAATAACTTCCTGATATAATTATATGCTTCCTGCAATCGAACTCCATAATATCTCAAAAACTTTTACTGAACGAAACTGGAAGACATTTTTGTTTCGCAAACCCCGCCAAACCCTTGCCCTTGACGACGTCTCCCTGAAGGTTAAAAAAGGGGAAATTATGGGCTTACTTGGACCAAATGGTGCCGGAAAAACAACACTTATTAAGATCCTTTCCACTCTGGTTACCCCTGACAGCGGTGAAGGCTCAATTTCAGGACTCTCTTTAGCCACACAATCCCTGGCAATCAGAAACAAAATAGGAATGGTCAGCACTAATGACAGGACTTTCTACTGGCGTCTCACGGGACTTGAAAATCTCGACTTTTTTGCCACTCTCTACAACTTATGTGGTTCAATAAAAGCTGAACGAATCACCAAGGCCTTGCAACTCACCGACATGGAGGACAAAGCCGATTCCCGTTTTATGTCCTATTCTTCAGGCCAAAAACAGCGTCTGGCAATTGCAAGAGCCATGCTTTCTGATCCGGAAGTTCTGCTAATGGACGAGGCCACCACCAGTCTTGATCCCATTGCCACCAGAAAACTCCTTACCTTCACCAGAGAAACTCTTGCCCGCCAAGAACAGAAGACCATTATCTGGTGTACTCACAATCTTCATGAAGCTGAAGACATATGTGATCGTGCGACTATACTCCATAGAGGCAAGGTTCTTTACAGTGGGAAACTAGAAGAACTGTCAGACTCTGAATCTCCCAATATTGAATTGGCATTCAGTAACCTGGTTGATTTTTTTCAGAATTCACCACTTGCTGGTGCAGGAATTGATACCACAAGGGACAAGTCAGCATGAAAACAACCCAAACAATTTTTGCTAAACCAATCGCTTTTTTCAAGCGTGACTTCAAAATCGCAACCAGCTACCGCATGCAATATGCCACCCAGGGATTTGGTATTATACTCACCACCTTTTCATTTTTCCTTTTATCCAAGATGTTTGAAGGCACTCAAGTATCCCAACTAGAACCATACGGTGGTGATTATTTTCCATTTGTCCTGATAGGTATTGCACTTACTGACTACTTCACCATTTCCACCAATACCTTTGCCAACGAAATCAGAACCTCACAGATTGTTGGCACCTTAGAATCACTTCTGGTGACCCCAACTTCCATCATTACCATCCTGCTTTCATCCTACGTTTACAAACTACTCTCCACCAGTTTTCGTATTTTCTTTTATATTCTGGTTGGTGTTTTTCTATTTGATATGCTTTTGCAGCCTGTGAATGTTATTGCATTATCGTTAGCCTTCTTACTCACCCTGCTCCCTTTTTTTGGCATTGGTCTTGTCTCGGCTGCTTTTATTATTGTCTTTAAACAGGGGAATCCCATTGGTGGGTTAATGGCTATAAGTTCCGGATTACTTGGTGGGGTGATGTACCCTGTAACCGTCTTACCTGGTTGGCTTAAACCTTTTTCGACGATTCTTCCAATAACTCATGGACTGGAAGCAATACGTCAGATACTCTTAAATGGTGCAGGACTCACAGATATTCACCGTCAATTACTATTTCTTGCTATCCTATCAGTTTTTTCGCTGGTAACCGGTATGGTTTCAATATATTATGGACTTAGGATTGCAAAAAAAGAGGGTTCTTTACTCCATTATTAATCTCCAACCTCCCCCCCTCAATCGTGAGGCAAATGATGATTAACAAAAAACAAAGCTTTCAGCTGTCAAAAGAAGTTCTCAGTCAAGATATTGATGATGAAACGATTCTTCTGGATATGAAGAGTGAAAAATATTTTGAGATTAATGATGTTGGGGGCCGCGTTTTGGAGATTCTCAAATCCGGTGCAAATCTGAGTGCTATTGTAGATATATTATTAATTGAATATGACGTTGAAAGGAGCCAGCTCGAAGACGATATAAGTGAACTTCTCCAGCAATTTCTTGATGCCGGATTTATTCACCCCAAGACGTAGTTGAATATGCGAAGGCGGATCGAGCAGTTAACGGAATTTTCATTCTCGGACTGGAGAATATTCATCCAATCTCTTTTTCTTTTGCCAGCGGTGGCGGTTATCCTGAAGCTAAGCAGTCTCAAAAAAACACAACAACTCCTAGACCGCTACGCAGCTCCACCACAAGATCAAACAAAGGACAATGCCCAACAATTGCAAGAAGCGCGGGACATTGCCAGGATAGTGAATATTAGTGCAAGACACGGCCAATACAAGGCAA
This sequence comes from uncultured Desulfocapsa sp., assembly GCA_964538055.1. Lineage (GTDB taxonomy): Bacteria > Desulfobacterota > Desulfobulbia > Desulfobulbales > Desulfocapsaceae > Desulfocapsa. The sequence goes on from CAZIDU010000101.1 coordinate 11,662, forward strand.
ACTGCCTTAAACAAGTACTAGCTCTACGGGTAATTCTCAATAAAAAAAAGATCAGAACGACCCTTCATATCGGTGTAAAAAAGAACCCAGACACACCGCTCGAGGCTCATTCCTGGTTGGAATGCGGTGGAATCCCACTTATCGACTCAGCAAAGAATTTAGAAAATTTTTCATCCATCCATAGCAGCAAATAAGCCTCTAAATGTTCTGACATCCAGAACTACCCACCAGTTATAATAAAGACCCATTGTCTATGGTCTACTACCGGGATGACCAGTAGTTGGACCATTCTCTGGAGGAGAACCTGTGGTTCCCTGCGTAAGGTCATGGATGCTTCCTAGAAAGATCAATGCTGGGGGACAATAATTTTTTTTGACTGTTTTTGGTTTTTCACATACTTTCATTAGTTTCCTCCGGATGATTATTGTTGCGCCTTCAGCCATAATACAAAACAATATATATTTACCATATTAATAGCATCTCTATTCATAATAGAGAAATTATTGACATTCGTCAAATTAATTAGATCTTTTTGCCCAATATATTGCAACAATAACTTGCTTTCTTGACAAATCCGACCCGCCATTTTGGTGACTAATTGTGGGTTTTGCATTATTCCAACAATAAACTCATACCCCACATGCTCTCTCCCTCTACGCCAGCAAACCTCCGCTGGTAAATATTTTTCGGCACAACATCTAAGATGGTATTTGGACCATCCATTGCGAACAAGCACATTCCATGAACTGTTCACACTGTATTCAATCAATCTTTTATCAAGCATTGGATGCCTAGGCTCTATGGAACATAATGCAGCAACTCGATCATAACGTTCAATCGCAACAGTGAGATCAGGGTGGAGAATAGTCTGTATGTGCTGTCTTTGGTAGGATTGATTACCATTCAACAAGCCATACTGCCTGTATTGTTTAAGGCGCTTAGATACCTCCAATCTCTGATACACATCATTTTTGAGAATTGTCTTATTTTCTTCATTAGTAAAAGAACAACCGAAGGGAATTTTTTCCTTTAGCAAAGAAAGCCAATGAGGAGCAAAGGCCTGCTTTATCGTCCTGTAAAATAATCTTGGGTATGATTGAGAAGCTGAATAGTATTTTTCTTTTAAATGCCTCAGTTCCGATAAAGCTAAACGAATGTGACCCTGGCGTAAAAGTAGAGAAGGGTATGAAGCCGGAAGCGAATGCACCATGTCACCATCCACACCATCGAGAACGACACGACTATTATTCTCCCTTGCTGCAAGATAAATCAACATAGGCAATACCATATGAGCATCGAAAGGATTTTCAAGCAATCCAAGGAGTCGATTCAGTTCATTTTGATGTTTAGCAATGTACACTGGCTTGATTGATATACAGCTAAGTCCTCCCTGATCAACAATTAATTTTGTAAAATAATTCTCCCTGCATGTATCAGTATTGTTGGATGAAGCAGAATACACCCGAAAAGGAATGGAATGGTCATGGCCTTTAAGACTTCGAGCGACCCCAACAATCGCCGATGAATCCATACCACCACTCAACATAGATGACACCGGCGAATTACTGCGCAAACGTACCTTTACAGCCCTGGTAAAAATTTCATCAAATTCTTCCAATTGCTCATTATCTGATTTTGCACTGGAATCACCATGCCCTTCTTCTAACTGCCAATACCTATGTATAGACACACCCGTAGATGACACTTTGAGATAATGCGCAGGAGGGAGGCGGAAAATATTTCGATAAAAGGTACTGGTTTTATCTATTCCTTCAATTTGATACCCAAGAAAATCACCAATACGTTCTTCATTGATATCTTTGGGAATCTCAGGAACATGCAAAAGAGCCCGTGTTTCAGAAGCAAACACCACCATGGTTTCTGAGACATAATAACAGAGTGGCTTCACCCCCATATGATCACGGACACATAAAAGCTGACGCAATTTTCTATCCCAAAGCGCAAAAGAAAAGTCTCCGAGCAAATGTCCCGGACACTGTTCTCCCCATTGGCGGTATGCTAATATAATGAGTTTACTATCCGGAATCAATGCTAGTTGCTGACTATCGACATGTAAAGCAGCAGCCAATTCTTCACGATTGTCTAATCGAGCATCTACAGTAATATACAAATCGTTAGAGGCATCAACACCAGGCAATATCTCGAAAAGAGATTCTGGGGTCGAGTAAAGCATACAATGGAAAAAACCGATGGAATCCCGATGTAAAGCAGAGCAACCGTCTGGGCCACGATGTACCATGGACAAGGCCATACTAGCCAGGACGGAACGATCCGGAATACCTCCCTTACGCTTCAATATTCCACCAATAGCACTCACAACTCAGTGAAAGTCTCCTCGCCATTGACACTGTGCCCCGAGCAAATTGCATCAGTTATCACCTCAATAGCTTTATGAATAGTGGGTAAGAACAATAGATTCCTCGTATACGCCAAGGTGTACACAGGAATGTTCATTTGAGTGCCACCAGCCAAAATCCTCAACCTTGATAGTAATTCTCTTTTATCAACCATCTCCATCTGAAAAGAATTTTTTAGAAATTCTATGGTTGCTCTCGCATTAGATAGGCGGTCGATTGATAAAGATAACGAATTGGAACCTTCTTCCGGAGCTGAAAGAATAAATATCGCAACAATAGGAAACATATGTTCAACATGCTCACTTTTTCGCCGAAGAACAATACGTTTTTTTGAAGAATAATGGGCAACCCCCCGTAGCTCATCGCCAGGTAGGGCCAAACAATCAAAAGAATCTTGCCATAATCTTGACCCGGCATAACTGGGAATACCAACAACGCCGTTATTGATATTTTTAAACATGATACAATCATCAGTGAGGAGTTCTTTTCCCTGCCGATGAAAACTCGTAGCCAACGTTGATTTTCCCCAACCGCTCTCACCCAGAAAGACGATACAACCCTCACCTGTCCTTACGGCACTTGCATGTAAAACCGTTCGACCTTGACCACTTAACACTCGTGGAATAACCTGATCCACAAGAAGATGCCTAACCGTTTCCTCCGCTACGGCAGGATAAGGAGAACAAAAAATAGTATCTAGCTCTTCAGAAATTTCAAAATCTGCAATATACGGAAATCGGAGATAATATTCTTTGTTTTTAGCAAATGAAAGCGTGACTTCTCCCTGAGGGGTTTCCCAGTGTTGAAACCATGGGAGGGCATTGTTTTTTTCAGGAGTTGACGAAAGGAGATGAAAGGAAAGAGAAGGGTTGCCCTGTGACACTTTTGGGAGTTCTGGCAATGAAATATTGCTCTTGAGCAGGATGTCAAATATCCTGTACATATTACTTACTTAGGAGGGGGGATTGAGAATCAATACAGAATTGCATCCTAACAAATCATGCCGAAGGTACTGTGAATGCAGCGGTTCCCGAACCAGCCTGAATTGCACCAATAGCGGCAATTCCTAATTTT
>CAZIDU010000102.1:0-15000 GCA_964538055.1 uncultured Desulfocapsa sp.
AACTGGGGACATGACCCAATTCGTCTTTGTCTTTTGAATTGGGATCGTGTCCCCCAGTTTCCGGATAAATATTGTGCCGTTCAATAGCATGGTGAATAGTTACTTGAAACTTAAAAAAGCAACAAATAGGTGGAATTGTGAATCCAGGAAATACGATCCTTCTGGATCATGGCAGTGGAGGTATTGCCAGTCAGGAGTTGATTTCTCAGATATTTTTGAAACATCTGGATAATAGCATTCTGGCATCGCTGGAAGACAGTGCTGTCATGGATAATCAACCTGGAAAACTGGCGTTCAGTACAGACAGTTATGTGGTGGATCCGATTTTTTTTCCCGGCGGCAATATTGGTACTCTTGCTGTCCATGGCACCATCAATGACATTGCCATGCGTGGGGCGCGTCCTCTGTGTCTGAGTCTTGGTCTGATTCTGGAAGAAGGACTTGGCCTCGATGATCTGGAGCGTGTTATTGTCTCCATTGCAGAGTGTTCAAAGTCAGCTGATGTCCCTATTGTCACAGGGGATACCAAGGTCGTTCCCCGAGGGAAATGCGATAAGATTTTTATTAATACTTCAGGGATTGGTATTGTGGCTGAGGGAGTAAACGTTTCGTCCACAATGGCAAGGGAAGGGGATGTTATTCTTCTTTCTGGTTCCATGGGAGACCATGGCATAACAATTATGACCAGACGTGCAGGCATAAGCCTGGATGGAAATCTGGCCAGTGATTCTGCTGCACTGAACGAATTGGTAGCTCTGCTTCTTGAGAAACTTCCCTCGGGGAGTCTTCATACCCTGCGTGATCCAACTCGCGGTGGAGTGGCAACATCACTGAATGAAATTGCAGCTGCTGCCGGATTGGCTGTGGAAATTGATGATCGAGCTATACCTGTAAAACCTGAAGTCCGTGCAGCCTGTGAGATTATGGGACTTGATCCTCTCTATCTGGCCAATGAAGGTAAATGTCTTGCATTAGTTGCACCCGAACAGGCAGCGGAGGCTTTAGAGCTTATGCGGTCCACAACGGTTGGGCGTGATGCAGCGATTATCGGAAGTCTGAACGCTGGAAAACCTGGACAGGTGGTGTTGCGGACAGCCATAGGTGGGTCCAGAATCATTACTCCTCTTCATGGAGAACCTCTTCCAAGGATTTGTTAAGGAAATTATACAATGGAAAATACAACAAAAAATGCCGGGATATTAGGGATAGGTAACCTTTTGCTCTCCGACGAGAGTTTTGGGGTTCATGTGGTCGAATTTCTGGAAGAGCAATATGACTTCCCGGCATCGGTAACTGTCCTTGACGGTGGTACAGCTGGTATTTATATGGCCCCTTTTCTTGAGGAACATGACCCGATCTTTGTTGTCGATGTGGTGAATCTGAAGGATGCTGAGCCTGGTAGTCTCTGCACATTTACGGCGGAAGATGCTCGAAATGGTACCATGCAACCCAGAATGTCACCGCATCAGCTGGGCATTCTTGAAATTCTTGATATTTGCAAGTTGCGTGGCGTGGAACCTGAGTGCGTGGACTTTTATTGTGTGGTGCCGGAAAGTTTGGCAACCGGGCTTGATATGACCGAGGCCGTTGCTTCTCAAATAGAGAAAATTTCCGGGTTACTGGTGGAGCGACTCCAAAAGATGGGCCATGATATACGTTTAAAAGAGCAAGAACATGCATGAGATGTCCCTTGTTCAGGGTTTACTGACCCAGCTTAATGAACTTGCCCGGGAACATAATAAAGAAAAAGTTATCAGTGTGTGCATGGAGATTGGCCCCCTTTCCGGGGTGGTCATCGACTCATTTCAGTTTGGTTTTGATATCCTGGCTAAAGATGACGTCTTAACCAGGGATGCACAATTGATCATAGAAAGTCCGCCAGCCATATACCGATGTTTCGGGTGTGGAATGGAAGTAGAGGTGGTACAGAGGCCTGAGAGCTGTCCTGATTGCTCAGAAACGTTGTTTTCACCGCAGGGTGGAGATGACCTTATTCTCCGTCAGGTAGAGATGGAATAAAATCAAAAGGAATATTATGTGTGATGCATGCGGCTGTGACCTGAAACCTGAACATACCCATGACTCCAAGGTGATTGAAGTACATCAGAGTCTTCTTGCTGCCAATACAGCCATGGCAGTAAAAAACAGGGAACATATCGAAAAAATGGGTGCTGTTGCCATTAATATGATATCAAGCCCTGGTTCCGGGAAGACGACTCTCCTGGAAAAGACTATCGAAGCTCTTGGTGATACGATTCGGATTGGGGTGATTGAAGGGGATATTGAAACAGATAGAGATGCGCAGCGTATTCGGGCCAAGGGTGTGCCTGTTATTCAGCTCACCACGGGTGGTGCCTGCCACCTGGATGCTGCCCAGATCCACAAGGGACTGCATCTTCTGGAAAAAGAGGAAGGGGGAGCTGAACTTGATATCCTTTTTATTGAGAACGTTGGTAATCTGGTTTGTCCGGCTACCTTCGATCTTGGCGAACATCATCGTCTCGTTCTGGTATCTGTTCCGGAAGGGCCCGATAAACCGGCAAAATATCCTAAAGCATTTCACAGTTCCCAGGTTTTTATTATCACTAAAATAGACCTGCTTCCTTATTTTGATTTTCCCGTTGAGGAGGCAAAGGCTGAGGCACTGCAACTGAATCCAAATTTACTGGTCATGGATCTTTCCGCAACCAGTGGAGAGGGTTTTGATCAATGGCTGGACTATTTAAGGGACCTTTGTCGTAAACGCTCTTAAAAATGTTGTAAGCGTAAGAAAACTTCTCTTGTATTGCATTGAAGAAATTTGCTATCCTGTTGCTACGATGTAGCACTTTTATTAATGCTTAGCGGGAGGGAAAAATGCGTTATTCAACTGTTGTTGCACTATTCGTATTCTGTTCAATGGTTTATGTTGCCCAGTGTGCTGAGGCACGGCCGGGTAAGCGCTTTGATGAGGGTACTAAAATGTGCCGTATTCTGGATGATGGTGGTCAGCTTGACTGGGAAAGTGATCATTGGGGTATTGGTGCCGTGAAATTTAAGGAAGTGTGTAAAAGTTGTCATAGCCGCAATAATGACAAGGGGGCGCCATTTGTCTATATGGAGACATACGGTTCCCAGGGCTGGAACAATGTGTTTACCCAGCGTCGGACCAAATGTGCTCGTGATGGCTCGTGGGATCTCTTGAGTGCGGCTGAGCTGCAGTTAGTAAATGATTACCTGTATCGAAATGCCAATGATACCTATGACCCGAATGATGCAGATTCCTGCGGTTGATAACACTGAGATCTCCCGGTCGGGAGAAGAAGTTGCTTAAGAACGAATAATAAATAACTTGAACATTGTGTCAGGCAGCACCTGATTTACAACTCCCCCGGAAGTGGGGCTTTAGGCCCGCCCAAAAGCGTAATCGGCGGGACTGAAGTCCCACTTCCGGGAATTTACTTCGTTAAAGAGAGCTTTGGTCGGGGGATCACCCGATCAAAGCTGTTTGGGTTTTATCCTTGAGTCTTTTTGATATCAGCAAGAATTTCTTTGCCCCCATTTTCCAGAATATACTCCCCTAACCGCTCTCCAATAGCATCCGCCTGTTCTCTCGGTCCTTTTTCGGTCCTGGTAAGAACTGTTTTTCCATCAAGGCTGGCCAGTCCACCACGCAGGATGATGTCGTTCCCATCAAGTACTGCCAGACCAAAGGCCGGGATGGAACAGCCGCCCTCCATGGTCCGCAGATAGGCGCGTTCTGCAAGAAGACAGGATTCTGAGTCTGGGTTATTGAGACAAGCCCGTATTTTTTCGCGTTTTTCGGAACTGATGCTTGTCGCTGATTCGATGGCAATACAGCCCTGTCCAACCGGAGGTATAAACTCATCTTCTGAAAATATCTTCACTATCATATCTTCATATTCCATGCGTTTGACACCAGCATAGGCAAGCATCAGGGCGTCACAATCCCCTGCATCCATTTTTTTGATCCTGGTCTGCAGATTTCCACGCATTTCTACCGTTTTAATATGGGGATAATAATGTTTGAGCAGAGCAATTCGACGTACAGAAGAGGTTCCGATCCGGATAGTTGTGCCGGTATCATTCAAATCAATATCTTTATTACGGGAGACCAGCACATCGTTCGATTTTTCTCTGTCAGTAAAGGCGATCAGTTCAAAACCTGCAGGAAGGATGGATTGCATATCCTTGGCACTGTGGACTGCAATATCAGTGGTTCCATTACTCAACTGGACTTCAAGTTCCTCGGTAAACACCCCTTTGCTGCCAATTTTAGCAATGGATACATCGAGGATTTTATCGCCCTTGGTCTCCATGGAGCTGATACTTGTTTCCATACCGCTATTTTCAAGCATTCCGGCAACAGTATCCGTCTGCCACATTGCGAGTTTACTTTTTCGTGATCCTATTTGTATTGTGGTCATGGTATCAGTCCTGTTTGTATGTGGGTTGCGAGTCTGAAGTTAAATTGTGTTAGTTTAGTATGGTTGTTATCTTACCATATGGAATAAAGAGAAAAAAGGCATGATTGCAAACTGGTTTTAAAACCGCTATCATAATTCATGCGTTTCTTACTCTATAACATACGGTATGCAACAGGACATGGCCTTGGCTATCATCTGCCACTTCCATTTGCGGGATTTTTTAAAAATACCACTGCTACTCTTGGGGATATCGTCACCTTTATCCGTTCTGTTAATCCCGATGTTATAGCTCTTGTTGAAGTGGATTCCGGCTCTTACCGTTCTCACAAGTCCTGCCAGGCACGATCCATTGCCAGGGCACTTGGTCATTTTCATGTCGTGGAAACGAAATATGGAGGTGGATCTTTGGCTAACAGGGTGCCAGTCCTAAATAAACAGGGCAACGGTCTCCTTACAAACCGCAAGATTGTAAGGCACTACTTTCATTATTTCAAGGAAGGAGTGAAACGTCTGGTTATTGAAGTAGAGCTTGACGAGGTTAGTATTTTTACCGTTCACCTTTCCCTCAAATATAAACACAGACAGCAGCAGCTGGAACATCTTCACCGTATAATTGCCCAGAGTATAAAACCGGTTGTTGTGGCCGGTGATTTTAACACCTTTGGCGGTGATCGTGAGGTGCAGCTTTTTCTTGCAGCCACGGGACTTGTGAATGCAAATCGTGACGGCTTACCTTCACATCCCAGTCATGCTCCAAAACGCAATCTTGACTTTATTCTTCACAGCCCGGAAATAACTGCTTCAAATTTCACCATCCCGGATATTCGCCTCTCTGACCATGCACCATTAATTTGTGATTTGAGTTTCTCCAGTGTCAGCTGATGAGACCATTGGAAGTCGAACTTCAAAGCAGGAACCTTCCATGATTTTACTTGTAACTGTCACCTGTCCACCATGAGCTTCCACCACTGCTTTTACATAGTTCAATCCTAAGCCTAAACCCTGTTTGGTACGGCTGCGGTCCCCACGGTATAAGCGATCCCATATGCGCCTGGATTCATTGTCCGAGATTCCAATACCGTCATCACAAAAACGTACCACAACGTCTGCACCTCTTGTTTCTGCGCCAATTGTGACCTTTCCGGACTCGTGTCCATATTTGATTGCGTTATCAAGAAGATTGGCCCACACCTGGCTGATACGTGTCTTGTCGGCGAGAATGAAGATATTTTTGTTATCTGAGTTGTTGGAAACGGTGATCTGTTCCTCTTCAGCCACGTATTGATAGAGTCCAATAACATCATCCAGCATTTCCATAAGGTTGATTGTCTGGGGGTGAAGACGCATGGTGCCAGCCTCGGCTTCAGCCACACTCATCATTGTTTTTAGCATGGATAAGACCCTTTCAGATTCTTCAAGACAATCGGATAGTGCACTGCGGTAGAGATGTGGATCTTCTTTGTCAGACTGCAGGGCGTATTCAGCAACTGCTCGTAGTCTGGTCATAGGGGTTCTCAGGTCATGGGCAACATTGTCCAGCGAAGACTGCATTTCGAAAATGAGTTGCCGGTTCTGAGAAAAGGTTTGTTCAAGGAGTTGGTATGTTCCGCTGAGGTCGCAGGGCTGATGAATATCCCTGGAAAGAGTGCCATTATTTTGCTCTAGGGCATACTTGATGTCGGCGTTTAATCTCTTCAGAGGTCTTTTCATTATAACTCTAACAACAAGAGCCAGACAGAGAGATGGAAGCGCTGCAAGAAGAAAAATGAGAGAGGAGGTTGATACAGTTTGTTTGTAAATGGCAAGCCCTGAAGCATTGTCTTTTTTGCCTGCCTGAACCACATTTCCATCTGAAAGTGTTTTGGAAACAAGAATCCAGTCACCGCGTTTATGAGGATGGAAGATATCTATCCAAATGCCTTCGGTTGACGGATCAAGATCAACGAGACCTGTAAGTGCCATGGAGTTATCAGCGGTGATGATCAGCTGGTCTTTGCCACTGCTGATACGAATGAAATCGATGGTATCCGGAAGATTGCTCTGTGGGTTGAGAGGCCGATCGGGAGAAGAATTGTTTAAGGCAAGATAGTTGTTGAGTGCAGAATCAAGAGCAGTAATTTGCTGTTGTTTAATGTCTCCTTTGAGTATAAAAGTGTTGAAGGCAAGGCAGATGCCGGAAAACATCCAGAGAATGAGGAAAAATAAAAGGACTATCCGTCTTTTGGAATATAGGATTCCAAGACTACTCGTCACGAAGGACATAGCCCATGCCTCGTACTGTATGAATAAATTTATTCTTGTGGTTTTTATCTACGCTGTTGCGGAGACGGCAGACAAGAACATCGATAACATTGGTCTGGGGATCGAAACTGTAATCGTAGATATGTTCAAGGATGGAAGTTTTTGAAAGAACACGTCCGGGATTGCGCATCATCAGCTCAAGCAGAGCATACTCTTTAGCCGGGAGCTCTATTTTAGTGTTTTGGCGTTTCACTTCACGTTTAAGCGGATCGAGTTGCAGCTCTCCAACTACTATAACTCCAGACTCTGCTTTTTTTTGCCCCCTGCGTAACAGGGCCTGAATACGGGCAAGTAACTCGTTAAAGGAGAATGGTTTGATCATATAGTCGTCCCCCCCGCGTTGCAAGCCTTCGATGCGGTCATCCACCGATTGTCTGGCGCTGAGGATAAGTACCGGTGTTTCAATATCTTTGTTTCTGAGGCCTTCAATGAGGCTGAGTCCATCAAGGCCGGGCAGCATGATATCAATGACTGCCGCTGCGTAGGGTTCTGTCAGTCCAAGAGAGAGACCATCCATACCATTATGGCAGACATCCACACTAAATCCTGCCTCCTGAAGGCCTTTCTGGAGGAAGGAAGCGATTTTTTTGTCATCTTCAACGACAAGGAGACGCATGATAGAGATTACCGTGGTGTGTATTTTATTGAAGAACAATCATTGTGGCACAGCGGCCTGTTTGTCCATTGCCTTCGCGGAAGGCACGGCGATAGGAAAAATAATTTGGGGAACATACAGTGCACTGACCTGCAATCTCAATATTCTGTTCCTTGAGGCCGGCATTTATAAGCTGCATTTTAGAAATCTGCCAAAAATCAAAATAGTTCTTTTTTATCTGGAAGGCAAGGAAGGAAGATGGAAGTTCTGTTGTATGATTGATAAATTCAGCACAGCAGGGGCCCAGGGATGGGCTGATATATGCCTGGATATCGGCTGGGGATGTGTTGTAGTGCTCCTGCATTGCAAGGACAGTCTTGGAGACAATATCTAAGACACTGCCTTTCCAGCCATTATGGATGCCTGCTATTGCAGAGTGAGTCGGATCAAATAGTGTTATCGCCTGACAGTCAGCCTGCTGGATCATAAGGCCGATTCCTGGAATATTGGTCATTAGGGCATCGTAGCCATCGACTTCAAGGTCATCGCTTAAGGGAACAGTAGCAATAAAAATCCTCTCTCCATGAACTTGTCTGGCAGAAAGAATATGGGGAATTGAAAGTTCCGTTTTAAGGAGTTTACGGTTTTCTAAAACTGAGAGGGAATCGTCACCAACACCATAGCTGACGTTTAGGGAATGAAAGGGAGGGAGACTGACACCATTGTGTCGATCGGTACTGGCTATAATGACTCTGTCTTCGGCTATCCGGGGTTGCATAGAAAGTCACCATAAAACAAATAAAACAGGGGCAGATTCCCTATGGAATCCGCCCCTGGAATTACTACAGATAGTACGGGTAAAACGACCTAGAAGTATGCTTCAAAGGTCAGGTAAATCTGATCGGCTGAGTCGACGGGATCCATTCCCAGCATGCTCAGTGCCATAACATCGGCGGCATCATCGAGGTCATAAGGTTTCGTACTCCAATCCATGGAACCGGAATAGTCATACTCGTAACGCTGGTAACCAAAACGGATAAAGGTTTTGGCGTATTTGGAGATAGCTTCTCCTGTGGGAAGGTCATAGATACCATAGATCTCATAGACATTACCACGAGCAGCGAGTTTAGAATTGTACAGATCGTCATGACCAGGAGACATAGCAATCCAGTACTCAGAACCCCAGTTCCATTCAAGACCAAACTTCAGGCCAACTTCATCGATGTCATAACGAGCACCAACAAAGGTGGAGTATCCATTGTTAGTGTCGGTGTTAGTACCGGTTGTGCCCATCATCATACCAATGTGGTCATTAAACATTCCGCTATCATCAGGCATGGCTTGAGACCAACCAGCAGCAGCAAAAATATTTACAGGACCAAATTTGTCCTGATAGACCCCTGTGGAGTGAAGAATATTACCAACATTTTCCCGAGGACCAAAACCACCTTGATCCCGTGGTAAACCAGCCATCATGTCAATAGCTGCATCTGTGAACTGAGGATAGTTGAAGACGTTTACAGCAAGGAAAGACTGGAGGTTGATGAAACGATTTCCTTTTTTCATAACATCCCAGCTTAATCCGCCAAAGTCCATGTCATCCATAACATTTGCTGAATCTAACTCAAGTCCATCTTCAAAGCCACGTCCATAACAGAAACGGATACGACCTGTTCCCATGGCTTCAGAACCCCAGCGATAGGCATAGCCCATGGAGATTCCGTCAAATGGCCAATCCATATAGGCAATGGGGGTAGCCATACGTTCATCAGCACCCATGCGAATCTGTGAAGGAGGACCATCGGTGGTGGGACGACGACCAATGGAGAACCAGATGGGCACTCCGCCGATGTTATTCCAGTTTACGAAGGCACGATCAACACGTAAGGCATTGTCTGAAGGAGTACGAGTGGAGTTGCCATCCCAGTCAGGGTAAATATTCCCGAGACCGTCTGTTCCGGAGCCAGGAACATTACTTTGGCTACCCCAAGCTTTGTACATAGCAAGACGTGCTTTAAACTCTAGGTTTTCAGTAGCTTTAACACGCATGTTGAGACGGAAACGATTGGTAAATACGGTGTCGCTGCTAACATCCGCTCCAGAAGCTCTAGTGGCGCTGTAGTAATCCATACGAGCACGGTAATCGCCATAGAATTTAATGCGAGCAGCAAGGTCCCATGATTCGGAACGATCTTCAAGACCATCAACGGTATCAGACAGGTCATTAAAATCAGTCTGACTCACGCCACCACCAGTACCTTCTGCCATCTGAGCTTTCAGTTGGTCCAACTGCATGCTCAACTCTTCGATTTTTCGTTCCAGATCATTGGCGTTTGCTCCACCACTTGCAGCAGCTACTGCAGGCAGTGCGATAAGACCAGCAAGAGCCAACATGGAAAATTTTTTCACCATCTCGATTTCTCCTTCCTCTTTAAAGTTGTTACGACCCGGCCCTCCTGAAAAGCCGGACCCGATGTCTGATCTGTTCCTCTTTAACAAAAAGATTGAAACAATTCAGACGTTCAGTTTCACATCGTCCTACATATTTATGTTATGATAGTCTCAATGTGTACAAATTTTTTTACTTCAATTTATTGTACTATCGTATTTGGCCTTCGGTGTCAACTAAATATGCCTATTTTCTTGATAGTTCACCATATTTTTTGTTTTTGTGTGGTACTGTTATTCTTTTCGCCACAACATATGGTATGGGATATGATTGTTCGTGAAAGTCTTAGTATCAAAGCGTTTTAGCCAGTATTGTTTTTTTTACCCCCTGTCGGATGATGCTTCCGTGCACTGAAAAATGGAAACAGCGTTGATACCAGTCACTCATCTGGCGGGTGACAATCCAGATACCGGGGATCTTATTTTGCTGTGCCCAGTACTCCCACTGCTCAATAATTCTCGAGGCAACGCCTTGATGTCTGAACTCGGGAAGAACCATAAGCCCGGTTCCACAGGCATAATTTTTCAGGAGTTGAACCGTTGTTTTGCTTGAGTTTTCAGGGGCTGGAGAGTGGTTGATGATGGTGCCAAAAGCAATAAAAGCATTTTGATAACTGGCCAGAAAAAGAGCTCTGTCAGGCTTTGTGGCATAGCGTTGAATCTTATCGAGAAAGACATGAACAAAGTCGGGATTCATGTCTCTTTTCAGATCATGGTAGGCTCTGTCAACATCCTCTAAAGTTGCTAATATAATTTGGCAGGCAGGTTGGGACCCTGATGGCTCAAAGTTCATCGAGGATTGCTGTTTTTTTAAGAGTATACTCTTCTTCAGTAATAAGCTGCTGCTTGCGAAGGAGATCCAGAATTTGGAGTCGCTGTTCCAGGGATTGTGGCCTTGCCATGGGGAGAGAAGAAGAGGGGGCGGTCACTGCAGTTGCTGCCTTTGTGTCACGTACCGGAAGTGCTCTCAGGGATATGGAGATTACCTGTTCCATCCAGGAACATTTGCGCTCTTTAAAATTACAAAAAGCCCCTTTACTATCATCCGTCTCAGAGGCCCATACCAGATTACCGGAAAGAGTGATTATTTCCCCACCCTGTCCTATCCGAGACTGGATGAGAGCCTGGAGTTCTACTGTTTTAGGCATACGCCAGTCCTGAAAACCACCGCCACCATAGGCCTCACAATAATCCACCGCCTCCTGTCGGGTCAGATTTTCCCGATTATCAGTGGTTGCCCACATGAGATCCGTCGTTTTGTCGAGTGCCGTTTCATTGCTTATCGTAAACTGTTCCGTTTTGACAGCATCGGCACATCCTGAGAGTATGAAAAAGCAGAGGGAAAGTAGCCACATATGCATTGTATTTCTCCAGAGAGTTAAAGTGCCAATATCAGCTGCAATTGTAGTACAGAGATACTTGTAATGCTAATCAAAATTGCATCAACACCGAATAATCTCACATCATATTGCCTAGTTCACTATCTTTTTTTCGTATCCGCTTGAGTTGATCTTCAAGGTCTGCAATTTCGGTCTCCCAGTAATCTGATGATCCAAATTCTGGTAAAATTGGAGTTGTACCATCGGCAATATATTGATGGGTAAGCCAGGCGATATAGTGGAGAAAGCGCATGGCACGCAGGGGTTCAATCAAGCGCAGGGTACGTCGGTCAAAGTGATGAAAGGTTTCGTATCCTTCGAGGAAAAGGTCTATTTCGAGAAGTGATTCCCGTGGGGTTCCCGGCAGCAGCATCCAGAGATCCTGAATGGGGGGTCCCATAACCATATCATCAAAATCGATAAGAAAAAAAGATTCTCCCGGTCTGTAAATGATATTGGAAAAATGGCAATCACCATGGATTCTGCCAAGTTTTACACCATCAAACATCGGGTTTATTTCAGAAAGTAATTCCTTGCAGATCGACGAAAATCTGGATGCCGCGGGTTTCTGTGGAATGACACCACTTTTCAGGATAAAGGCAATCTGATCTTTGGTCGATCGGCCTGGCAGCATAGTTACTCGGTCACGGGAAGGATGAATAGCACCCACTGCATGGCTGCGTCCGAGCAGGCGTCCTATTTCCAGCCATTGATCTTCGTTGAATTCGTCATAGCTGCGTCCGCCGCAGCGTGGGAAAACACTGAAATAGAGCTCACCCTGGTGAACTCCAAGGGTTTCACCATTGCTGAGGCTAAGCGGAGGAATTACAGGAATTTCCTGTTTGTCGAGTTCAAGTAGAAAATCATGCTCATCCTGAAGGGCGGTTTTTGACCAGCGCCCTGGTCGATAAAATTTTACTACCAGTCCTTGACCGTCAACGGTTTCGAGTTCGAAAACACGGTTAATATAGCTGTTGAGTTGCCTGCACAGATTGGTGCAGGGGATATCCAGTACACTTTCGACAAGGTTGAGTACCGTATCCGGACCAAGTTCCGGAAATGTACCGGGATGGGGTGTGTTGTTATGGGTGGGCATAGTTTATTGTTTGTATTAACAAGGGTTTATATCCATTGAAAATATTTTGATAAGGTTCTTAGAACGGATCCATACTGGCTCATTCGCTGTTTGCTGGTGATATGTATGTATACAGGCGATTATCTGAAATTATAACAGATACCACAGATCGGTTCGCAGGTCTTGATTTCATTCTCCATGCCAGGCAAAATGACAAGTATAGATTATACTTACAGCTCTCAGGGGGGTCCTAAACAGAGTGACGGCTTACCGTTTATCACAGGTGTTCCTCTTTCTGCTTATCTGAGACAAAGGATGCAGGTGATGTGAATCGATGAAGAAATGGAGTTTTGCAATGAGCTGAATCCAGAAAAAGTTGTTCCCTGTCTGCCATTGAAGTAAGTATAGCAGAGTGGCTTGAGGTTTTCTGAATAATATTATGGTGAAAAACTATGAAGGATATTGAAATATTTGCCTGGAAGTCTGATCTGGCTCGTCTTGAAAGTGCACGGCAGGAATTGCGAGATGCTGATGCTCCCGTCCTTCCCAAAAGCGATGAACCACTCTCTATTAATTCCACATTGATACTTCTGGTGATGGATTGGAAGGGGCTTTGTGATGTCTTGCGTGATACGAACAGGATTCCGGAGAAGGGGCCGGAATATATTCTTCTCTTTAAGCGACCGAGGGATGGTGCCATACAGATGGCTCCTGCAACGGATAAGCAGCTCCTTGCCTTGAAACTTCTGGCTGAGAACCTTGATCGTCATGCCGTGGCTAAAGAGGCAGATGTGGATATCGGAAAGGTGGATGTAGCCATTGAAGAGGCCTGCGAACAGGGCATTCTGCTCTCTTCTCCGTCCAAACTTGTACGAACCGCTGTACATTATCCAGATGCAGGATCGAATGGCTGGCAGCGCCATCTCCAATCGGACTATTTCACCCTGCAATGGCATGTGACCCAGGCCTGTGATCTGCATTGCAAGCACTGCTATGATCGCTCCAGTATTTCCCCGTTGACGCTTGATCAGGGAATAACAATTCTGGATCAGTTTCGTGACTTTGTGCTTGAGCAGAAGGTCCATGGTCAGGTGACCTTCACCGGTGGTAATCCACTTTTATATGCTCATTTTGAAGAGCTGTACAAAGAGGCGGCAAAACGTAATTTTACCATAGCTATTCTCGGCAACCCAACGACCAGAGAAGTAGTTGAGTCTCTGCAGCGTATTCAGCCGCTCTCTTTTTATCAGGTGAGTCTTGAGGGCCTGCCTGAGCACAATGATTCCATCAGGGGGGCGGGCCATTTTGAACGCATTATGGAATTCCTGAAGATTCTCGATGATCTTTCCATCTATTCCATGGTGATGCTGACATTGACTCGTGAAAATATGGGGCAGGTACTGAAACTTGCTGAAATACTGAGGGGGAAGGTTGACCTTTTCACTTTTAACCGTCTCTCCCAGACCGGAGAAGGTGCGGCACTGGCTACAGCTGCAAAGGAAGAATATCGGGATTTTTTACAGGAGTACCTTGAAGCGGCAAAATCAAATTCCATAATGGCTCTTAAAGATAATCTAATTAATATTATCAAGTCCGAGCGCGGGGAAAAACCATTTGGCGGATGCACTGGTTTTGGTTGCGGTGCCGCCTTCAATTTCTGTTCTCTTTTACCAAATGGTGACATGCATGCCTGTCGCAAGTTTCAGTCACCAATCGGGAATGTATTGGAATCTTCATTGCTTGAGTTGTACCGATCAGAGAAGGCAGAGCAATATCGGACGGGGCCTTCGGAATGCAGGGGCTGTAAGATTCGGCCTGTTTGCGGTGGCTGTCAGGCCGTTATTCAGTCAAGTGGTCTGGATATACGGTTGGATAGAGACCCCTATTGCTTTATAGAGGATTGAGCGCGAACCTGTATTAATTCGGCAACAATTGAGACGGCAACTTCAGTTGCTGTTCTGGAAGAGATGGGGATACCGATGGGAGCGTGAATACGGTCTACGGCAGTTTGCCACAGCTCTTTTTTAGTAAGGATTTCTTTAAAAGAAGCGATCTTCTTTTTACTTCCCATTACTCCGATATAGCGAACCGAACACTGAACAGCCTGTTCAAGAACAGCAAGATCGGTTGCATGGTCCGGTCCTGCAATGATTATAAAGTCTTGGGGACAAAGGTTTTTTTCAGCTAGAAAAGTGCTGCCTTGCTGAATGAAAAGGTGGCACTTTTCAGGGAAGTGTTTCGCCTGCATTAATTCTTTGCGTGGATCAACAATGTATATCTGAAATCCATTCCGATCAGCCAGCCAGGCAACTTCTCTGGCCACATGGCCAGCTCCCATGAGAAACAGGTTGTCATCTCCGCCCTGTGCAAGTTTTTCTTTCCAGAAGGTAGCCTCCTCGGTTTTGCCGAAATCAATTTTCTCCAGTTGGATATGCAGTGTTCCTCCACATGACGGTAGCACTCCGGGAAGAAAAGAGCTGATCTCAATAACATCTTTATCCGTTGTGAGGGCAGCACAGGCGCTCAGAACCTGCAGTTCATTGCTGCCACCGCCAACAGTTCCGGCAATAAGCTGTCCGCTGGCCCAGAGGAGCCTGTCTCCAGGTCTTGCTGGACCACGGTCATCTGACGCAATAACAGTGGCTAATACGGCACAAGTGTTATGGTCGCAAAATGTATTGAAAAGATTGTCATCAATCATGTTGCTATTCACCGAAATCGAGTTTGAGTCGGAATTGCATAACGAATACGCTGGTAGGAAACTGGGGACATGAC
>CAZIDU010000103.1:0-14914 GCA_964538055.1 uncultured Desulfocapsa sp.
CCACCTGCTAACCGTTGCCGTTGTTCGCCAATTAAATTTTCAGGAAACTTCAGCAGGATATAATGAAACAATTATTAGCTGAAAGTTTTTTTTGTACCATGCTGGAGTGATGGGCTGCTGTCTCAGGTGGGCCACATTGCAAGGGAACGGTTATGGATAACAATACCAAGAATATAAATATATCTATCCTGCTGATCCTCGTCTTTGTGGTTCTGGCCGTTGTTTTGTTTTTCCTGTTAGACAGCAGAAAAAAACATAACCAGCAACAGCAGTTGCAGCTCATCACCGAGAGATATCAACTGGCCTATAACACCGTCTATGGTCAACACAAGCAGCTAGCAGAAACTATCCACTCAGGTATCATGGAAAGGTATGATATTCAAGGGTACTACCAAAAATTATTCTCTGCCAATAAAGAGCAGAGGGACAGACTGCGGGCTGATTTGTTGAGCCGCGTCAGTCCACGTTACCAGGCATTAAAAAAGAAGGTGAGGTTGCGACAGCTTCATTTTCATTTAGCCAATAATGAATCTTTTCTGCGCTTTCATCGACCTGAGAGGTTTGGTGATAATCTCACTGACATACGAGCCACAGTGCGTTATGTCAACAAAGAGCACAGACCCATTGATGGATTTGAAGAGGGCAAGATTTATAACGGTTTTCGCTTTGTTTTTCCCATCACTGGAGCTGATCAGAGCCACCTTGGCAGCATGGAAATCTCTTTCGGCCCGGAGGCCCTAACCTCTGCCATGATGACCCAGCATGTCGTGCTCAGTAATTTTTTAATCAAGGAGGCGATTAGCAAGGACAAAGTATTTGCCGATGAGCTGGGAAGAAATTACAGTAAATCGCCCTATAATGACTATTTATTTGATAAAAATGTTTTAGCAGCACTTAAAAATGTATCGCGTCAAAACTTGAAAAACCTGCGGGCCTCAAAGGCGACCACGGATCGTGCCTTTGCTAACGCCCATAGTGGTCGGGCAATGTCACTGTATGATAGTATGCTGGACATTGTTATCACTACCATTCCTGTTGTTAATCCAGTGAGCCATGAGATGGCTGCCTTTTTGACGGTGAGAAGTCGCTCAGATTTTTTCCAGCAGACCATACTCCATTTCAGGGTTGTTTTTTCTTTGAGCCTAGTACTGCTGGTCATGATCTTAGCCTTTTTTAACCTACAGTACAGCAAGAAAAAAATACTTGAATGCAACGCCGAGCAGTTGCAGAAGCAGCGCCAACAGTTGCTAGACGCCCAAAATATTGCCAATCTTGGTCACTGGGATCTTAATCTTAAAAGTAAGCGACTCAGCTGGTCCGAACAGATATTTCGCATCTTTGGCCTCCAGCCAGAGGACTTTGCCGGGACTTACGAGGCCTTCCTGGAGCGGGTTCATCCCGATGATCATGATTTTGTGAATATATCGTATAGGAACTCGGTGGATAATCGTCAGCCCTATGACATTCAGCATCGTATCCTTACTAAGGATGGTACCCGGAAATGGGTGCGGGAAATATGTGTCAATGAGTATGACCAGGCCGGTATGCCGCTACGCTCTCTGGGTATTATTCATGATATTACCAGTCAGAAAGAGGTAGAGTTGCAACTCGTAGCGGCCAAGGAGGTCGCTGAGGCGGCCAACCAGGCCAAATCTGTTTTTCTCTCCAAAATGAGCCATGAGCTACGCACGCCGCTCAATGCCATCCTGGGGTATACACAGCTCTTTGGCGGTGATACCTCTTTGTCCGCGAGTCAGCAAAGGGGTATCCAAACCATACATCAGTCCGGTGAGCATCTGCTTATGCTCATCAATGACATTCTTGACCTCTCGAAGATTGAGGCCGGTATGATGGGCCTGGTGGTCACGAAATTTAAGTTACCTCTCTTTGTGCTGGGGATAGCCAACATCATAAGGGTCAGGAGTTCCAATAAAGGTATTGATTTTTGCTATGAGTCTGAGGAAAACCTGCCGTTGGTTATTGAGGCCGATGAGCTGCGTCTGCGCCAGGTAATCCTGAACCTGCTCTCCAATGCTGTCAAGTTTACCCGCCACGGCAGCTGTGTGTTGCAGGTCCAGTGTCAAGCAATGGCTGGGGAACGGGTAGCACTGACTTTTACGGTTGAAGACAGTGGCGTGGGGATTGCTGCCGAGGTTCAAGATAAGGTGTTTGAGCCTTTTCAGCAGACGGGTGAAAAGCTTCTCTATGCCGAAGGCTCAGGTCTGGGCCTTGCTATCAGCTCTGAGCTGGTGCAGCTCATGGGGGGTGGACTGCAGCTGATCAGCCCCCTCAACGAGCAGCCAAAGGCAGGTGAAGGAGTGGGCAGTCGCTTTTTCTTTACCATTGAGGTGCCGGTTTTCCTTGATACAGTAAGCGCTGGCCTGGTAGAATATAAGGTGACGGGTTTCAGTGCTGCTGACCAGATCCATGCTGAGAAGAAGATCCTCATCGTTGATGACAATGCTTCCAACCGAGCTGTGCTGCGTGATACCCTAGAGCCCCTTGGTTTTATCGTCATGGAGGCAGGAGATGGCTCTGAGGTGCTGGAGGCCTGTGTCCAGATGCAACCAGATGCGATTCTTATGGATCTGTACATGCCCGAGATGGATGGCTGCACTGCCACTGCACAACTCAAGGCCCATGACGATTTTAGCCAGATACCGGTGATAGCTGTCACTGCCTCCGCTGATGATGAGAAAAAAATTCGGCAACGCTGTGTGCAGTATGATTTCAGTGGCTATATCACTAAGCCTTTTAGCACTGTTCTATTACTGGCTACCCTGGCGGAGCAACTACATCTTGAATTGCATTACGCAGCTGAGACAGGAAAATCTGTTGTGGAAGGAAAAATCATAGCTCCTCCCCAGGAGTTTTTGCAGGAGCTGCTCCCCCTTGTTTTGTCCGGTGATATCATTGCTGTTAGCACCCAGGCTGAAAGGCTTGCCACATTGGACTCTGGTAAATACAAAATATTTGCCCAACGGCTCAGCCGGTTAGCTGGCGATTTTCAGCTAATGAAAGTTGAGCAGCTCATTGGCATCTACCTGAAAGATTTAAAAAATGGAGGTTAAGATGAGAATAGTACTTCTCTTTATATGTTTTGTCCTGCTGGTTCCCGCCCATGCTTGTTTTGCCCTTGAGCGTTTTCCCATTATTACCACTGAAGAAATGCAGCAGCTGCTCTTGGATCGGCAGGCTGGCAAAACTGATTTTCTGCTGGTCAATAGCCTTGGTGAGATGATTTACCTACATGCGGCTATCCCTGGCTCTATTAATATCCCGCTGTGCAAGATAGATACCGATGCCCATAAGCTTGGCCGGGATAAAGAGAAGCTTATTGTCACCTACTGAATGGGCTATAGGTGAGTGTTCGCCTACAAGATGGCAGTTGCCATCAAAAAAATAGGATTTGCCAATATCGTTATTTATAACGGTGGGCTCAAAGACTGGCAAAAGGCGGGTTTGTCAGTGCAAGCAAGGGATCCTTTGCCCTTGCTTGATGTCAGCTTTGTCAGTGGTGCTGAATTACAGCAGGACATTGCTGAGGCAGAGGCCAGTGGTTGTCTTGATCAAAGGGGTAATCCCCTTCTCACCATCATTGATATTCGTTCTCCCCGTAAGTTTGCCGAGCATAAAGGTGGAGATCAGTATCGCCTTAAAACAAGCTGCCGGACAATAACGGCAAAGATCGATGACTTTTTAGAGAATGAGGCTATGCTTAATTCAGTGCCCCGGGCAGGTCTGGTGGTGACCATTACTGAGACGGGCAACCGGGATTCATTTTTGATCCGCTATTTGTATAAATTCGGTAATGTCAATACCAAAGGTTTGCAATTTGGCATGCGGGGCTGGCTCAAGGCCGATTACCCGGTGGAAAGAATTGCTACGCCTCCCAGGCAATAATTTGAGGAGTCTATGTCTTTTGGCAGTCTGCATATAAAACTCTACCTGATATTGGTACTTCTGGTGGCCATCTTAGGCCTTGTCTTTGTCAATTACCTGGCTAATAAAAATGTCTGGCAATGGGACCATGCCTACTCTCGTGTGGTTGAGCTGGACAAAGAGTTGTCCTCCACCATATCACAGGAGGTTCGTTTTCTCAGCGAGGCCGGTGGCTTGAGCGTTGTGACGCAGCAGCATGAACAGTTGGATCGTTCCTGCCTCAAGTGCCATGGCAAGAAAACCGATCTGATTCAAAAAAGGATCGCTTTTCTCAGCAAATTGTCCGGCAATACGGCTAAAACATTACTGGTCAAAAATGACGTGCGCAGTCACCTGAGTGCATTGACGGATAGTGTCCGTTATATCCATGAACACCATATTGCTACATTACAGAATTTTCTGAGACGAAATAAGGTGCAGGAGGAATCAGATCTCGATGGTAAGCCCTTCAGGAAAAGTTCTGTGCGCTCGGCGCCGGAGCTCGATATTATCAAGCAGACAGTGGCTATTCAGCATCATCTCGCCGTTCTCTCTGAAAATTTTTACTCCCTCAGTACAAGCTCAGCCCCCCTGCAACTTTTGATAACGTTTAAAGACAATATGGCTTCTTTTATTGAAGATATCAATATGTTGGAAGACTACTCCCTTGATGCCCAGGACGGTATTCTGGTGGAAGAACTTCTCGACAGTGGCAGAACCTTTGAGCAGCTCTTTGCCGCCTTGAGCAGTTTGGAAAAAGAACACCGCAATGTGCAAGAAAATTTAAAAGCTAACCATGGCGACATCGTTGCCGCCTTAACAGAGGTTGAAAGAAAGATACGGGGCAAGCGAGATGCCCTGAAAAAACAGATCGTTCTCCTGGGGCGTGGTTCTGTGCTCTTTGTTGTTTTGTTAACCATGCTCATCTTTTTACGAAGTCGAGAGATTATCCGTTCACTGAAGGGGATTGTTGCTGAAACGGAAAAGATTGAGTGTGATCTTTCCTACCGCATTCCCGAAGATCCAAGGGCCACCACAGAATTTCAGGTTGTCTCCCGCGCCTTAAATTCCATGACTCAAAACATTGAGCAGCAAACAGGTCAGCTTGAACAGAGCATCCACTTGGCCTATGAAATGGCTGAAAAGGCGGAGGCCGCTAACCACGCCAAGTCAGTTTTTCTCTCCAATATGAGCCATGAACTGCGTACCCCGCTTAATGCCATCCTGGGCTACACGCAGCTCTTTGCCGGAGATAGTTCCCTGTCCTTGAAGCAGCAGAGCGGTGTGCAGACCATTCACCAGTCTGGCGAGCATTTGCTCATGCTCATTAATGACATCCTTGATCTGTCAAAAATCGAAGCCGGTAAAATGGAACTGGTGACAACCGAGTTCCTGTTGGCTGAATTTCTGCAGGGTATTGGCAATATCATCAGGGTCAGGAGTGCTAAAAAGGGCATTGATTTTCGCTATGAGCCTGAGGAGACGCTGCCGTTGGCTATTGAGGCTGATGAGTTGCGTCTGCGCCAGGTAATCCTGAACCTGCTTTCCAATGCGGTCAAATTTACCAATAGCGGCTTTTGTGTCTTACGTGTCCAGGCCACAATGGTGGGGGATGGGGCGGTCAGGTTGACAGTCATGGTTGAGGATAGTGGCCCAGGTATCCCTGTCCTGATGCAGGAGAAGATTTTTGAACCCTTTCAGCAGATCGGTGAACGCTTACAACATTCAGAAGGATCTGGATTGGGACTTGTCATCAGCCGTAGTCTGGTTCATCTCATGGCTGGAGAATTACAATTGGTCAGCCCCCTCAAGGCGCAATCTGAGAATAATGAAGGGCCGGGCAGTCGTTTTTTCTTTAGCATCGATGTGCCCGTTGTCGCTACTGTGCCCGCTTTGGCGGCTGAAAAAAATGAGGTGACAGGTTATAGTGTTCCAGAGGGTGTCAATGGACAGAAGAGGATTCTCGTTGTTGATGATAATGCTTCAAACCGGGCTGTGTTGCGTGACACCCTGGAACCCCTTGGTTTTGTCATTGGTGAGGCCAAGGATGGCAGTGAGGTGCTGGAGGGCTGTAAGGAGTTTCAGCCAGATGTAATTCTCATGGACCTGCGTATGCCTATGGTTGATGGGTTTACGGCTACTGGGCAGATTAAGACAGATGCACGTTTCAGCCATGTGCCGGTGATTGCCGTTACCGCATCAGTGGCTTACCAGCAAAAACTCCGGCAGCGCTGTGGGGAATATGGTTTCAGTGGCTATATTAACAAGCCCTATGTCGCTGCTGATTTGTTTACTACCTTGGCCGAACAGCTGGGCATCGAATTGCATTATGTTGAGGAGGCAGCTTTGCACACTACTGAGTCTGAAATTATAGCTCCTCCGGCGGAGGTCCTTGAAGAGCTGCTCCAGCTGGTTTTGTCCGGGAATATCCTTGCTGTCACCAATCAACTCACAACGATTGCCACTCTGGACGCAGGTAAATATAAGGTGTTCACCCAGCAGCTCTCCGACTTAGCTGAAGGTTTTCAGCTTATGGAGATTGAGCAGTTTATTGTCAAATATCAAAAAGGCAGATGAATGGAAGAGAAAGAGAGTGTAGTCTTAATTGTTGATGATCAACCGGGAAATTTGAAGGTGTTGCTCTCATTTTTAATGAGGCATCATTTTCAGATCCTCATTGCCGAGAATGGTGAGCAGGCCTTAAAGGTGCTCGATCATAACCATCCTGATATCATTCTGCTGGACGTGATGATGCCTCTGATGGATGGTTTTGAGGCTTGTCGTCGTATAAAGGCCAACAAGGATACCGCTAATATCCCGGTGATATTCATGACTGCCCTTGACAGTGTGGAGGATAAGGTGGCCGGCTTTGAGGCAGGCGGCGTTGATTATATTGCCAAGCCGTTTCAACAGGTCGAGGTGCTTGCCCGGCTGAACACCCATCTTGCCCTGCGCAGAAAGGAACAGGAGCTGGAACAGGCCCTGGCCGAGATCAAGAGCCTCTCCGGTATCCTGCCCATCTGCGCCATGTGCAAGAAGATTCGCGATGACAAGGGCTACTGGAGCCAGGTGGAGGAGTATATCAGCACCCACTCCGAGGCGCAGTTCAGCCACGGCTATTGCCCGGAATGTTACCAAGAGGAGATAAAAAAGATTGAGGCCATAAAATTGGACTAGTACACTGTACAGTTTATAGTTTTGGATAAAGACGTTTCAGTTTGATTCGTTTTTTCTTCAACCCGAAACTACAATGGAAGTTGTATATAAGTGACTCGAGTACCCTATCTTAGGGATATCAGTTGCATACCTCTATTTGAGAAAAAATTGCATTCTCGGACAAGCTCTAGAGACATCGCCCTTTGTTTTTTTCTACAACGAAATAAATAAATTTCCGCACAATATACGTAACAAATTACCCGCAAACCAAAGTCAACATATTTCCACTATAGTTATCTCTGACTCAGGCTATAATTAGTCAACTGCGATTATTGAAATTGAACTTACTGGTTTCTTTCCCATTTTTCTTCTATCCTGGGGTTGATAAGATTATCTCTGTTCTCTTTTGAGAATGTGGCAAATTTTATATCTTCAATTAGTAAATGCTCGGTCAACCAATTTTTGATTAATTTGATAATTTCAGAGCTTAATGAACGAATACAGTTAAGCGTAACGATCTTTTTTCTTAAAGTACTGGATAACTTTTCGCATGATCTCTTCGAGTTGCGGTGTTTTCCTTTCAAACTCAACCCCATAACAATAGTAGCCACCTTTTTTGAACTCCCTCATAACCTTGACAACCACTGAAAACTCTTCATGTTCTCCAGTCTTTCCCTTCAGAGGCAGAATAAGCTGAACAGGAAGGCTACCTTGATGCTGTAGCTTTTGCCTACACTTGATCTGTAAACCATTTATGGAGATATCATCACTGACCCCAGTCACAACCTGACCATCCTGCTGCACTCGGCACCTGATACTGTTGTCGATGCGCGGAACCAGCCTTTTGTCTCCTGTTTGTCGATCGGCCTTGCTTGTTGGGTCAATTGTGAAATCCTGTAGTGAAATATTAATATTGTCGGCAACAGTACTGAGACTAGCAGCAACCATTGTCGTATCGTCAGCTTTTTGTGCACTGCTTGTCAGAACTGAGAAAAAGGACTTAAGCTGATCATGAAGATATTTAAGTTGTGATGCCTGTTGCTGATTGTATTCATCGATGGCATCAGTAGCTTCTATCGTTCTGTCCGCATCGTCAGTCATGGCTTCAAAGGCACTAACCGTCTCTTGTGATTGTTGTTGTGAATGATGCACCTTGTCGACCATCAGTTGCATGGAGTCGACTGAACTGTCTACGCGACTAGTCAATCCGTTTATCAAATCAGTGATCTCTGTGGTCGAGTTTGCAGTCTGTCTTGCCAACTCCTTAATTTCACTTGCAACCACGGCAAACCCCTTCCCGGCCTCTCCGGCCCTGGCTGCTTCGATAGTTGCATTGAGTGCCAGAAGATTGGTTTGGTCAGCAATTTCTTGAATTGATTCTATGATCTTGTAAATTTGTCCTGTGGCGTTCTTCAATGACTCCATCTGTTTTGCTGTGGCATTGACACTTTCTACTGTTCCAGAGAGTTCTTCAATATTCTGATGCACAACGGTTATACCCTCTTGGGCATGCTGTCTAGTCAGTTCACTATCGTTTTTGGCTTTATTTATCTGACTGCTGACGGTTTCGGAGATCTGCTGTAGAGAAACCGTTGCTTCAAGCACCTGTTGTGATGATTTCTCTTCTTTGGCATTAGATGCAGAAATTTCAGAAGAAATATCCGCAATCTGATTGGATGAATAAATCATCTGCTGGATGTTTTGCTGCATCGTGTGGATAATATTACTTAAAGAACGGCGCATTGTGTCCATGTTTGAATTTAATACATACATCTCACCATGCACATCAGTAGTTTGCAGTTCTGATGTCAGATTCTTCCCTGCAAGTCGTTTGCTGAGTTTAACTAAATTGTCTATGGGTGTGGTGACACTGCTTACGATAGCCGAGGCCACCATGAGAGAAAAAATTATGGAAAAGAGCCACAGTATCAGCAGCATTATCTGAAGAGCCTGAATTTTGCCATCTGCTTCTTCGGCAAACATTCCTACAGCGGCATTCATGCTTGCAAGCGTTTTGACACTCAGATTATTAATTGTAACAAGCTGTTCGTGTGTGTACTTTTTAGCGTCAATTTCATCGATGCTATTTTGCAACTCTTGCCATAGGGAGACAACTTGGGTGAGTTGCTCCTTGATTCTTTTGTTCGATGTTCCAGAAAGAGTGACCGGTTCGCTCATACTAACATCTTTATAGGTCACTCCACCAGTATTCAGTGCAGTCAGGGAAACATCGAACAAGCGTCCGGTCTTTTTCATAACCTCTGAACGTTCTTTTCCCTGCTGGAGGGTAAGAAAAAACTCTTTGCTGAATTTCTGGGTCAACATTCGCTGACGTCCTGCGATATTGATCACTAGTCCATCGTTTTTTTGCTGGAACAGGGTGGTTGCAGTGTAGGCAATCATGATGCTGAGAATACAAAGAAAGAATATTGTTAATCGACGCAGTTTTTGGGCGATAGTTAACTCATTAATGCGCAGTAAAATGCCAAGCTGTTGCTGATTTTTTGTCATCATATTATTTGTTTTTCATGTTTTTGAATGAACGATTACAATACAAATGCAGTATTGAGTGTACCGTTTTTATTTTTGGGGAAATTTTCTCACAGAAAACAGGCTGTGAATTTGCATAGATTGCTGACAACATTTTAATTAATATCTATTATTTTGAAACAGGAAGAACATGTGGTTGCGTGTATTTATATTTTTGGAGTTTGCATAAGCACCACTAACCTGGTTGCAAACAATCTTTACTGGTTTAAGCAAAGTGCCAACGTAACTGGTTGTTATATTGTCATTAGTAAGATTGAAGGTTTTAGAGAAACAATAAGTTAACTTTCTTTCTCCCATCCCTTATTAAATGAACGTTGATTCATTAAATCACAGTTAAAATATTTTTCATACTAAATTCTGAGAAATATTATTGAAAGAGGGTGCCGTTGGCAATCATAACCATTTAAGGAAAACTGCAAATTAAGGCTATTCCTGATTATACGTAACAAAAAATCTCAGGAATAGTGTTTACTTGCGGTTTCGCTTAAATTGGAGAGATGGCCATTGGCATGTTCTCTTCTTGGGGATACTGATTGAGTCAACCTGAAGGGGAGGTTTGTTACGTATATTGTGCGGAAACCTTAACAATAGTAAGGGCAAACTGAAGCGTTGGTAGAATATTCAGACCTTCGAGATGGCAATATTAACCACACTAAAGAATATATTACCCGGCTTTATGAGCAAGGTGCTGAGACTGTAAGCATCGGACAATAGGTTCGGCGGCGGTTACAGTGGGTTGTTGTGGGTTACTCTTCACACGTTACCCAGTTGCCTTGGTCATCATAGTGATCCCACCATTCGTGACACCCACCTCGGTACAGGTGTTGAGAAAGTTCACTTGGCAACATACCCTTAACTGTATTGTTACAGCTTATAAAGTTTTCTTCAAAACTAGACGTGTCTCCACATGGCAAACACCAACTCTGTAGAACATCCTGCTCATCAATCATGAGATGTATGCCCAATCTAACATTGGTAGGGGGAGAACATGACGCACCTGTACATCCAGCAATATTGTACTTGCTGTGGCATTGGATTTCCTCTTGCGTCTTATTCGTTGTTCTCCAATAAGTGGCGGCATAAACTGAAAATCCCTCATCAGGGTCATCCATATAATCAACCTCATGAATTGAATCATCATTGGATCCTGACACTGTAATCTTATGTTCATATCCATGCATTGTATGAACATCTTGCCAGTCCTCGTAAAAATCTCTCATCGTAGTTGAGCCGTCACCATTAGTTTCAGTGCAAACAGCTCGAACCCAGTCAGCTCCTGATGTATAAGTACAATTATTCACCGACAAATCAATCGTCAAAGTCATCTCCCCCCACTCAAGGCCATCAAAGAATTTTAGCGTAAGTACTTCGTTGCTAGCAGGGCTACCATTGGTCAGAGTATAATGCAGCTCATTAGAAATAAGAAATGACTCATCCAGTGTGCCGTACTGAGCTGTACCAACAACTTCCCACTCTGTTATTCTATCGCACTCTTGATCCTCACTATCCAAATCTATTATAATTTCCGCTTTTAGTTCGTTTTCAGGGTCAACTGAAACAGTCATGTTTTCCAGTTCTGGGGGACGATTCTTAATCGTTAACACATGAAGATCAACAGCAGGAGTGTCTGTCAGGCTGTATTCATGGCTCAGAGTATAGGGATATTTGAAAATAACTTCTTCCGCTACTTGCGTTGCCCCTCCGCCATAATAGGCAACTGATTCGTTCACATAAAGGCTCTTACCGTAATGGGTATACGGACTGGCACAGAAGGTGGTCAGGGGCTCAACATAAAGTTCCGTTTCAATGGACAGTTTGTCCGGGGGGATGGCCACTGTTTCAATATCTGAAACATCGACCTGAAAGTTTTCATCGTTCATGTAGTTCCCCAAGGCACTTGTCACCTCACCTGCTACCTGATCCACAAGTTCTCCCAAACAACCCTCCGCCCCTACCTTGCCTTTAAGCTTTCCTATTACCTTGCCAAGGCCTATTTTGACAATCTCACTCACTGCCGTACTGGCTGGCTCCATGGTGGCGGTGGCAGTAAAGCCAGTCTCATCATAGTAATACAAAGTTGTGTTATTGACGTTGATGCTGAGATCAGTAACAGCTATCGGCATTGTGCTGAGTACAGTTTGGGCCGCATTGATTGCGGTGCCAAGTACACTCACTGCTTTGGTCAAACGTGTAAAACGGGCTGCATCGGCTACACAGTCAGTCGCCCCAAGAATATCTGTTACATAACTTATACAATTATTTACTGCGGTATCGATGAATTTCAAGAACTGATAATAGCTTCTATATTTTGCAAGTTCATCCCAGCGGTCATATGTTTTACAGGTGTATTCGTCAGTTCCTGGTGTAACAGTCATACATGATGGTTTAGTTGGGGATCTCTTAATCGAAGTTGTTTTGGCCTGAATAACTTTTGCTTCCGCAGCTTCCATTTCCTGTAAAAGCCCTGCGATATCAGCATTATTCAAAAAAGTAGCGAAAAACTCTTTCTCTTCTGCGGTCATTTGACTGTATTGATCTGTAAAGACACTAAGGATGCCATTTAAGGTATTCAAATTGGTTTGGGCATAACCTGCATTCCCCATAAAGCCAGTGACACTCTGAAACATAGTCTGCATATTTTGCTCAACACTTGTAACAACACTGTCCGGGGTAACACCTTCTGGCAGGGTAAACGGCAACACTGTCAATGGTATGGTCGGTGTCTGAGCATCTTCAAAAACCACTGATGCCTGATATTGTCCTGCTGCAACAGGTGGTATCATAGCTTGGATTTCATTGGTCATATCATCCCAACTGACTGGCACAACCTCATTATCCCCCATTTTCACATACTGTACGCTTCCTGCGGGGTGATCATCGCCAAGTAAAATATTAACAACAACTCCAGGCTGACCTGATACTGATTTCGTTATGACAGTACCGCCTGAATTGCTAAGCAGCAGTGACAGCATGGGGGTAATAGCTTTATCAGCAGCGTAAACAGGGTATAGCCAGAAGAACTGGCCAACAAGTATCAGTGAGTAAAATGTAAGTTTTTTCATGTCATTCCAGAGATTGAGAATCGAGATGTTAAGGCAATAAATAAATCACTGTATACAGAACATACCTGTCACATTATTTCAATCCGTACATATACCCAGTTCCCGGTATTTGATGAGCTTTGCACTTCTCGTGAAAAAATGCGTTTTGAGAGGATAGCAATGGCAAGGTGTTAAAGATGTTTCCTGAATCTTTACGCATCCATTCAATATACGTAACAAAAACAACCTGATCAGGAATAGGCTTTACTTTCGATTTTTCTTAAATTCGAGAGATTGCCAATGGCCTGTTTTTTTTACAGGATCTTGTTTCATTCGATTTTGAAAGGAAGTTTGCTGTTTTTAAATCAGTTCTCCAAATCATACGCATACAGTTGTGATGGAGATGGACAGTTGTATGAAGTTTTAATTTTCAGGGCAATAATGCAACCTACTTTTTGAATAATTCAGAATGGGATCCTGTTCTTTCCAGATACAAATTACCAGCAGTTTTTCGATAAATTAAAAGCCAATCCGGATCAATATGACAATCTCTGTGCCCTTTCCAGTTCCCAGTTAAAGGATGATCCCTATATCTTTGATCCA
Organism: uncultured Desulfocapsa sp.; assembly: GCA_964538055.1. GTDB lineage: Bacteria > Desulfobacterota > Desulfobulbia > Desulfobulbales > Desulfocapsaceae > Desulfocapsa. The sequence continues at coordinate 13,272 of CAZIDU010000103.1, forward strand.
GTATATGGTCAGTGAGTAATAACTTGACAAGGTCGTTCAATTTTTCAGGATTTTTTTTCTGACGCTTAATTCGTTTATAGTCTTTTTTGAATTGGGTCGTGTAGTGAATTTTCAACCGTCCAACTCCTGGAACAGCTGATCAACCGAATCTACTGTATGCAAATTTTCCCCATTCTCAGATTCTACCAATGTTTTGGCTGTTAGATCATTGGGTATCTTTAGTTCAAACGGGATTCCTTGGTGCAAGGTAATCTGAGAAAGATACATGGAAATGGCCTCAGACATGGTTATGTTGAGCTTTTTTAAAATTTCTTGTGCATCTTTTTTTACAACCGGATCTACACGAGTTTGGATTGTAGCTGTTTTGATCATGGAGGCCCCCTGTTGTTTGACTGTCAATGTACTGATAATGTCACTACGTTTTATACTATATGAATTGTGCAGAAAAGAACAAGTCTAAATTTGTTCACTGCCAGCCAAAACACACATCTTTCCAGATTTACGTAATAACCACTTTAGCCGGAAATAAGATAACTCAAGGCTGAGGCAGCCAGTGGAAAACTCTAAGCTTTGCACTCTATCCCTAATTAGAGACGCCTACTATATTGTAATTAATGAGAAAAACTTCTCATGTCAGGAATAGTATTTACTTGCGGTTTTGCTTAAATTGGAGAGATTGCCAATGGCATGTTCTTGTTTGTACATTGATTGAATAATCGATACACAATCTAATTCATAATATCCGATAGGCTGGATAGTTAAGATAATAACAGGCTTTTTCCTCTTCTTCTGTTAAGCTCAAATAGTTTTGGTCATTTAGTGTTTACATGATATTCTGTTGTTAATTGTTTTAACATCTAGACGGTGACCAACTTCCTAAAGAAAGGGTTGATAACTATGCCAGCGATGAAAGAAAAGACAAATGACAAGAATAATACCGAGTCTGGTGAAAGAGAACTTGCTGTACTGATAAAAGAGGCAGGAAAAGCCGCTCGTGCAAGAAAAAAGAAAGTAATGGAAAAACACTTTCAGAAACTCCATATGGCATTAACTGGTGCTCTGCCATCGTCACAACCCAATAAATTATAATGAAACCAAATTTAATTGTTGTGGCTGGGCCAAATGGCTCTGGGAAAACTACAATTACAGAAAAGCTGTTGCGCCATGTATGGATGGATGATTGTGAGTATATAAATCCTGATATTATTGCTCAGGAAAAATTTGGAGGCTGGAACTCACAAGATGCAATTATAAAAGCTGCCAATCATGCTCAGAAAATAAGGGAGGGGTGTCTGGCAGGTAAGGAAAGCATGGCTTTTGAAACCGTCTTTTCAATACCTGAAAAGGTACAGTTCGTACGGCGAGCTAAAGATGCCGATTTCTTTATTCGGTTATTTTTTATTTGCACAAACGACCCATCTATTAATGCTCAAAGAGTCGCTATACGTGTTATGGCTGGGGGACACGATGTACCCATCCAAAAAATCATTAACCGTTACTACTGTTATGTAATTGCTCAAAATAACCTCTCAAACCAGGTTATATACGTAACAAAATGCTTATTTTCTGTTTGATTATAAACTCTTCCCACCTGAATTCAAGTGATAAGTGCATAGCCCATTATTTTTTGGACATTAACGCCT
>CAZIDU010000104.1:0-14650 GCA_964538055.1 uncultured Desulfocapsa sp.
TTATGTCATTGTTTTTACTCAGTGATGTTCAATTCTTTGCAACACCTTTTAATAGTTACAATAAAACTAGCAATACAGCTGAGCCACTACCTATTATGTTACTGATTATAGCCCCATCAAAGACACAGGACTTTAATGATTCCTTAGGTGCAGAGGGGAGTCCACCACCATTGCTCGAGCAGAGTGAATTGCTGATAAAAGAACTCTGGAAATTCTCTATTGGCGAACTTGGCAAATTGATGAAAATGAGTGATCGCCTTGCTTTGCAGACGCAGCAGCGAATTAATGCTTTTGAAGTACCTTTTACTGCCGAAAATGCTCGACCCGCCATTACAGTTTTCCAGGGGGATGTCTATTCAAGGATAGCGATACAGGAGTATGGGAATGAGGAAATTGACTATCTGCAGAGTCACCTCCGTATTCTTTCCGGACTGTATGGCATCCTAAGACCACTAGATCTAATGCAGGCCTATCGTCTGGAAATGGGCTGTCGTCTGGAAAATAAGCGGGGCAGGAATCTGTATGAATTCTGGGGCGATCAAATAACCGATGAGGTCAACAGGACGCTTGCTGGTCATAAAGAATCTGTGCTTGTTAACCTGGCATCAACTGAATACAGCAGGGTGATAAAAAAGAAAAATTTACAGGGAATCATGTTGCAGATTGATTTTAAGGAGCGCAAGGGAGACAGCTATCGTTCCGTGGCGATTCATGCCAAGCGAGCCCGGGGTATGATGGTGGACTTTGCTGTGAAAAACAGAGTGCAGAGTGCTGCTGATTTGAAAAAATTTCAGCAGGATGGATACATTTTTCGTTCAGATCTTTCGAGTGAGGAAAAGTACACCTTTACCAGATAGTAGAGTCTGCCGTTTGTTTGTACAATACACAAGATAGTTGAAAATATGGAGTAGGTAAAATGGAACTTAAAGAAAATCAATCGGCCCTTATTCTGGAGTCAGATGAGAATGGTAGTATTTCCTTAAATGTCGCTTCAGGCGATCATGATGGCTTAACCGGGGCACTCTGCCAGGTCATTGCCAATAAAATAACAACCGATGAAGACTTCCAGCGGGAGCTTATGGATATGCTGGATGTCGAAGAGTAATGCCTAGCTCTTTCTGGAGAGATATTTCTTTCTTTCCTCTGTGAAGTGGTACCAGGGAGCAGAGTTACCGCCTTCCATAAAATGAACAACGGCAAGAAACACATCTATCACACAGGGATCCTGTTTCTTGTTGTATAACTCGCAGAGTTGCCTGTGCATCTGGTAGGCATTCTTTCCAATCAGCTGCTGTGTCCGTTGAATACCCAGCAGCCGAAGATCCCGCGTCATTGCAGGGCCAATATTGGGCAAGTCTTCAAGATTTGTGACTGTGGTTCGATCCGGATTTTTCATTTTCAAAGAATTATCAGGGGTGATTGGCTGGTTTGTTGAGATTAGAGAGCTCGACGGTGATCTCTTGTTCCTGTACTTCTCCTGTCTCATCCGGTCTCTGAATAATCATTTTAAGGGTATCACCTGCCATTGAATCCATCATCAGGATACCAATGTCTTCCATATTCTTTGCCGGCTCACCATTGATGGTGACGATGATATCGTCTTCTTTGAGCCCCGCCTCTTTTGCCTTTCCAGCATGGCTGATGCCACCGATTTTCAGATATTCTTTACCTTTCTCATCCTTTTTGGGATCTAGAATGATACCAATTTTTCCTTTGTGTTCCAGGATGATGGGGGCAGCCAGGAAAAAGTAGTCCGCTTGGATACCGGGATCGGTGGGCGAATTGTCCGTAAAAAGGTTCAGAACCGAGCTCTGAGTAACATCCAGGCGCCGTGCAAGTCGTGGCGGGATGCCGGAGTCCTTTCTGGTGTGCTGCGATCCGGCGATAACCACCACGGTTTTCCGAGGATATTCCTGAAGGATTTTAGCAATATTATTGGCCATTGATTCGTCCCAGATGGCCTGCGACTGAACAAAACCTGCAATACCTTTATTCTTTCCATGGGGTGCCTCTGCATGGAAGCTATGTACTTGACGGAGTCGATCAACATAGCCTTCGATGCCAAGATCTCTCTTCTGGGCAATGGTTTCCAGCTGTTCAGTGCTGAGTGCATCCGTGTTTCCATCTGAAAAAACAGTGCTCACAATTTTTCTGTCGATATTGATACCGTACACGGGGACAGAATTTTTCCGGCAAAAGGTAAATATCGGTCTGAAAAGTCGCCAGTCGTAGCGCCACACGTCAAACCAGCGTGATTTTCTGAGGAACTCTGCTTCATCCATTGTCGCAGGTTTTCTCAGCAGATACTCATCAAGTGCTGGCTGGCTGCTTGCTGGAAACATTTCCATCGCAATGGCTAGATCAAGTCCTTTTTTGTATAATTCCTGAATGATCCGCAACTGCAGGAGGTGGTCAGCCATGGAGTCGTGGGTCTCACCAATGTAGATGACACGTTTTTCGGCTAGTTCAGTGACAATCTGGTCAAAGCTGTTGATGGCTTTTGTGGACCCTCCATTCGGCAGAGTTTCCAGGAAATACTCAAGACCGTTGTCAGCCCTTGTCATCATTTTTTCCTGGATTCTGCCCATTTTGAAAAACAGTGTTGAGTATTTTCCATAATGTCTCAGTTTGTGGAGGATTGCAGCTGTTTCTTCGCTATTGCTGCTTTGGATAAAGACAGCAACTTCTTTTTCGTTGAGAGGATTATTTTGTACTGTTAGGTGAAACCCATCCTGCGCTGCTGGTCCATTGCCAAACAGGGAATGAAAGGCAGTGCTCTGGGTCCCAAGAAAAAGTATGGAATTTTCTGATAGCTGCTGGTTTGTCACCGATTCATCATTCACAACTTTCCAGCCCTGTTGTTCTGCCCACTGTAAAAAAGGAGTAAAAACTGTTTGGGCAGAGTCCTCTGCTGTGATTAGCAACTTACCGGGTGACCCCATAAAACGGGACCAGACGGGAGGGAGTTCGGAACGCTCAAGTGTCCTGAACAGGTCATATTCAGGATCGATGGTAAATGAAAGAGGTGGTTCCTGCAGGTCAAGAGTAATAGCTGTCACCTTCTCTGTGATCTCTTTTATAAAATTTTGCGTTCCACTCAGTGTTGTAACCCGAATTGGAACCAAGAGGGTGTAGGGCTGTTCGCTTTTCTGAGTGATGCTGAAATGAAGAATGGAACTACCCTGTTTGGTGTCGCTCCGTATATTCTGAACCGCAAGTGAGGGAATATCCTTTCTGCTAAGCTGTTGGCTGAAAAATAGAGAAAGGTCTTTCCCGGATACGGTTTCAAAAATTGTCTGAATATCCCGCCAGGAAGCGGGGCGGCCCTTGAACGATTCAGCAAAAAGTCGCAGGCCCTGAATAAAATATTCCGGGCCCAAAATTTCACGAAGCTGATGAAACAGCATAGCGGAACGATTATAGCCAACGGCACGTTTCGCTTTTGCCATGGGCTGATTATGACTGGCCGACCCAAACTCCATAAGAGCGCTGGCTGTATCCTTGCGTACATAACTATGATAGTTGACCAGCGCAGCCTTGCGATGGGAAACGCCTTCTCCCCTGTCGGTGGCGTAGCTGAAATCGGCCAGATAACTGGTGAGCCCTTCACACCAGTTCCCGGAACCGGTGGCAACTTCAATGGAGTTACCAAACCAAGAGTGAAGAACCTCATGGCCGAGTGAAGTCTCTTTAATAAAGGGGAGCCTTAGTACCATTTGGCCCAGCAGAGTGAATGTAGGCATGCCAAATCCACTCGGAAGGCGATTGGCAACTACTGCGTAATGCTTATAGGGAAAGGGGCCGATTTGTTGTTCATAGCGGAGGATATAGGCCTTTGCTGCATCAAGATATTCCCGGCTTAATTGCTGGTCTTCTTTGAAAAACCAGGTGGAGAGAGACAATCCTTCCCGAATGGTTTCTTGTTCTATTTGATATGGGCCTGCTGCCAGGTGAATCGACCGAACCGGTTGAGAAAATGAACTCTGCATAACCCCGGTACTACTTTGCTCAGGGAGAAAGTCTGATTCTGATATTCCTTGGAATCCCTGTGGCAGTGTTGCACTAAGGGAAAAGAGCATGTCTTCCTGAGGGAGAGGATGCCAGTTGGAGGTGAGTACAATGCCATTGGGACTGATCAGATTGTCGGAGGCATTTGTTGGAACCTGTAATGAGTAGATTATCGTAAGCGTCAGCTTGCTGTCGCTTGCATACATAGTGATAGCGTCTTTCCCGGGTAGGGGGAGAGAGACGGCTTTCTTCCCTTGTTCTTCGAGGGTAATCTCCTGAATGTGCAGGCCTCCTGTGTAGAGTTGCCACTCTTTCCCTTTAGGGATGTCGATGGTAGCCTTTCCGTTAAGCGTCTGTTGTTCCGTAAGAAAACTGACTTCAAGGTGATAACTTGAGGCTCCTGCAAAACTGCTGCTGCAGAAAAGGAGGGAAAAGAAAACAACCCCTAACAGTAAAGGGAAGGGCAATCTGATTTTAAAAACTCTGTTCACATCTTTCTCCTTGGGCAGTGATATGGTAAGATCATTTTCTAGTACTTTATTCCTGAATTCCGGTTACTCTGTTCAGTACCTCTCTTGAGGGCTTTAAAAAACACGAGATAAGCGTAGACTTCGAAAAAAGCTTTAATTTATTTCGTTATTACGACAAGGTATGTAGGTTAAAGGTGTTTAGGCTGAAGGAAAGACAATATTACACGTTGCCTTCAGCCTTAAAACCTAGTCGCGAGCAGAACCCACTTTAGCTGAAATATAATATATCATATGTACCATATCATTATTTTCTTTTCCAAAGAAAGAATCATTCTTCGAATATGTATATAAAACTTGTCGCCATTAACGGTCGTTATACCCACTCCAGTCTTGCACTGTTCCATGTTCGCAATGAGCTTGAGGCACATTTGGTTGATCTGTCCACTGAAATCCTGCAGTTGACAATCCGTGATCCTTACTATGAGGTGCTTTTACGACTCAGTAAGGACAACCCCGCTGCTATCTTTTTTTCAGCTGCAGTGTGGAACTCCGATTTTGTTGAAGAACTGATAAGCGATCTCCATTCTTTATTACCCTCATGCCAGCTGGTTGTTGGAGGGCCTCAGGCGGCGGTGGTGGGAGAAAATGTAAAAAACAGTATCTGCACCGTTGTTAACGGTGCAATAGAGGCGGTACAGGAAAATTTTTATCATGATTTGGGTGCGCTTAGTTTGCAGGATCATTATGGACGCTCATTTTTTCATCTCAAGGAAAAAAATGAAAAGTTCATCTCGCCATACCGTGAAGAGGATTTTGCCACTCACTTAAAAAATCGAAATATCTATTATGAGAGTTCCCGTGGCTGCCCTTTCTCATGTTCCTATTGCCTTTCTTCTGCAGAGAACGGAACGGTTCATAAAGACCTTTCTCAGATACGCCGTGAGCTTGATCATATCATGGCCCATGATACCAAAGTCGTGCGCTTTGTGGACCGGACGTTTAACGATTTGCCCGAAAGGGCTCTGGCCATATGGAAACTTGTTCTGGAGTACGACTCTGAAACACTTTTTCATTTCGAGATTGCGCCGGATCGCATCAGTGAGGAGATGTTTGTGTTTCTGGCAACGGTGCCACCCGGTCGTTTTCAGTTTGAGATCGGTATCCAATCAACACACCCACCGACTCTTGCTGCCATAAATCGCAGGATCGATCCTGAAGTTGCCTCTAGAACTGTGTCGCGTCTGGCATCTCTGAATACCATCCATCTGCACGCTGATTTGATCCTTGGGCTTCCATATGAGACCAGGACCAGCTATTTGAAGTCATTTGCTGACATTTTTGCAATGGGGCCTCATTTTATCCAGATGGGATTACTGAAACTCCTGCCCGACACTTCAATTAGTCGCGATGCTGCTCGGTTTTCCTATAGATCCTGCAGTAAACCGCCCTATGGTGTTCTTGCTAATCAGTGGCTGGATGCTGAGAATCTCCAGAGGCTCTACTGGTTTTCCGAGTGTGTGGAAAAGTTTTGTAATAATCGATATTTTCCTTCTCTATGGTGTTATTTTCGCAAGAAAGGGGTGGATGTCAGCTCTTTTTTTATGACTCTGCTCGATGTCGCCCAGGAAGGAAGATTGTTTGAGCTTGCTGCAACCCAGGAACTTTTATGCGCACTCCTGGTGAAAGTTTTGAGTCAAAGGGATGAATGGAAGCTGACAAGAGAGCTACTCATATATGACTGGTTGCGTTGCGGCCAGCGTAAACTTCCTGACTGTCTCGCTGATGATGCTGGTGCTGACCGTGTCCTCAAAGATCATCTCTACCACCAGTTGCCCATGGAAATCCCCGGGCTCTATTCTGCCAAAGAAAGGAACAGATTTTTTAAACAGACCATTTTTTATCGATTTTCCACCGCATGTTTTTATGAACTTGCAATAACAAATGACGGGCCCGCCTGCTTTGCTTTTTTACTGGAACGCGAGGGAAATTTAATGCGATTGCAGAGAGTTGTTCTTCTTTCTGTCTGAAGCTCCTTAAATAAAAAGGATTTGTGTTAGAAAGCGGAATGAAGTAAAAAGGATTTGGATTTTTTAATTACATTAAGGGTATAGCATTTGGATATAGATGCAATAATACGGAGAAGAATATGACCTCGTTTCGAATTAAAACAATAAATGCCATTGCTCCTGAAGGCCTGGAGCTTCTTGGTGATGAGTATGCCGTTGACCCGGATGATACTAATCCCCATGGAATTGTGGTTCGCAGTTCTCAGGTGGATGTGGATGATTATCCGGAACTCCTTGCACTTGCAAGAGCCGGTGCTGGAGTCAATAATATTACCGTGGATAAGGCCACTGAAAAGGGCATCTGTGTTTTTAACACTCCGGGGGCCAATGCCAATGCCGTTGTAGACCTGGTTTTCCCCATGATTGGAATTTGGCTGCGCAATATTTATCATGGGATTGCCTTTTGCAAATCGCTTGCTGATACTCCGCCGGATCAGGTTAGCGGTGAGGTCGAGAGCCGTAAGGCCGCTTTTCGTGGTGTGGAAATTGCCGGAAAAACACTTGGAGTGATCGGGCTTGGTCAGATTGGAGTGAGGCTTGCCAATGGTGGGATTCAGCGCTTTATGAAAGTGTATGGATTTGATCCTTTCCCAAGCCTTGACAATATTCACAATCTCCTTCCCGAGGTGACGGTTACCCGTGCCATGCGCGACACCCTGGCACAGGCGGATATCGTAAGTCTCCATCTGCCGGTGAATGAGAAAACAAAAGGCATGGTGAATGCTGATTTTATTTCTAAAATGAAAACTGGTGCAATTCTTGTGAATTATGCAAGGGGCCCCATTGTTGACGAAGGGGCGGTTCTTGCGGCTTTGGATTCGGGACATCTTGAAGCCTTTATTTCTGATTTCCCAACACCTGCCGTAATCGGACATCCCAAAATTTTAACCACTCCTCATCTTGGTGCATCCACGGCAGAATCCGAAGGGAATTGTTCCCGGATGGCAGTGAAGGAACTGTCGGCCTATCTGCACTATGGAAATATTACGCATAGCGTTAACTTCCCGAATATAGAGTCAATTCCAGCATCAACTGTTCACACCCGGCTCATTATAATTAATAATGATGTTCCGGGCCTGATCGGTTTTATTACGAATACTCTTGGAAATCATGGCGTAAATATCGTAAGCTTTAAAAACGAGTCAAACGGCAAGGTAGGTTACAATATTATTGATCTGGAATCTGAGCTTGATAAAAAGATTCTTGCTGAACTCACGGCTAATGAAGATGTGATAAGAACCCGTGAAATAACCTTTTCCTGATTCAGGGGAAACGAGAGAGGAGAAAAAATGAGTATCAGAATCCGTTTTATTGTAGTAATTGGAGTTCTCAGTCTGCTGTCAAGTATTGCACTCGCCTATTCAAGCTATCAGTTCAGTGTTAAAAATGCCATGGCAGATGCCAGAACGCAGGGTGCTATTGTTTTTAATATGATCGATTCTTCAAGGATGTATTTTAAAAAAAATCAACGGCCTCTGGTTGCAGAGCTTGTTGAGGAAGATCGCTTTTATCCTGAGATCATGTCAGGTTTTGTCATGACTCGTGGTGTATGGGAGATTTTTGAAAAACGTTTTCCCGGCTATAAGTTTAAGCAGGCCACTATTGATCCTCTCTATCCACCGAACAAAGCCGATGCGGATGAACTCAAGCTCATTAAAATGTTTGAGGGGAGTAAGGGAACTAAAAATACCGAAGGAACCATGACCAAGGATGGCAAGGATTTCTACTATTTTGCCAGGCCAATTGTCGTAGGAGAAGCATGTCTGCGTTGCCATGGCGCTCCCGAAGAGGCCCCTAAGGATCAGGTCGAGATTTACGGAACAGAGACCGGCTATGACTGGCGTAATGGAGAAATTGTTTCTACGAGCATCGTTTATGTTCCTCTTGACAGGGCTATGGCTGCTGCAAAGAAATCAGCAACCAGTTTGTTTGCCATGGGAGCCGTGGGGATTGTTGTTCTTATGGGAGTGATTTGGTATTTTCTGAGCAGTGGTGTTGTTACGCCTCTTGCGAAACTTCAAAAGAAAACTACCCAGATCAGCCTTGGAAAAGAACTTGATGAGGATATGGGGGTAAGCAGTAAGGATGAAATTGGTGATCTGGCAAAGGCTATTGATAGGTTACGTATCAGTACTGCAAAACTTCTGGAGCGTTGCGCCGGAAAATAGTCTTTGCAGAAAATCATCGGGTGCCCATCGGATTTCTCTTTGGGTGCCTGGGTGGAGAACAGCATAAAAGGGGAAGAATGGCAGAATTGCCACTCTTCCCCTTTTTTTGTATCTGTTGTGAGAAGGTGTTTAGACTGAAGGTGTCTAGGCTGAAGGAAAGACTGCATTACACACGGCTTTCAGCCTTTCTGTACCTTCAGCTTCAAAACCTGGGTTGCGGGCAGAGCCCGCTTTAGTTTGTGATGCTCTTAATTTCAGTCATGAATTCCTGTTCCAGCTCATCATCGTTGATCTCTGTGCATAGGAGTTCTGCAAGGGCTGGCAGAGTTGCAAGAGACGGAGCGCCCTGTCTTGCCCAGATCTCTATGGTATCCTTCATAACTGGAGCTGCAATGGGGCCGATGGCCATGGCAAGGGCATCTTTAACCTGTTCAAGCACAGGGGCAAGATCGGCATCAATTTCAGCCTCATCAGCCTCATCAGCCTCATCAGCCTCATCAGGCTCAACCCGTTGAGCTTGGGGCGTTGCTGGTGCCACCGTAGTCACTTGTGGTCGCACCGCCTGGCTTGCCATGGGATTTGTTAGGGCTGTAGAAATGTCTTGAGATAGCATTCCCGTTGTCATGGCGATGAGTGATTTGTTAGCACTTGGTTCACAAATAATAATAAGCAGCGCTTCTTGAGCCAGGGGAGTAATCAAAAGGAGAGATTCGTTGTATTTAATCTCAATTCCTTTGAACTCAAGCTGGGCCATGCTACCAATCTGGATAGTTCGAGAGATGAGGTTGCCGATGGTTTGGATACTGTTTTCTCTGAAAATAGGTGGCATTTTACTGCCAGCGATTTGCTGCTTGCTGTTGAAGACGAAACAGCCGAGAACGCCTGGGAGTATGGTGATTTCCTGAAGCAATGAATCCATTGTGAGCTATCCTGATATGGCCTGTGCCATAAAGTTTATGGAATGTTGAAAAAAATTGTTTTAGTTATGTTTCCTATGCTGAAAGTCTTATTCTGCTGAGTACGGGGCGTAATCCATCTGCGATGCTTTCTGGAAAGACAGAATTGCCAACCTTAAGACCAACAATGACATCCTGGCCGCAGAGTATCAGCAACTTTGAGTCATCCATCAAGGTGAAGATTGAGTATTGCCTGCCAGATGCACCGATGGCAATTTCAATTTGTTCGGCTGCCACTGCTACATAGGTGACGAAGTTTGCGGTGTTGTTGCCCTGTTCGCCCGTTTGATGGAGAATGTTGCCGTCTTTAGAGCTGATTGTGGAACTTATTATTTCTGGAAAAGAACTCAGCATGGTTATGAATTGTGCCAGAACCGGATCAGTCGGTGAAGATGTCTGGGGCGACTGACTGAGCTCAGCTGGTTGTGAAGGAGTACCTGCTGAAAGGTCGAGATCGAGATCTTCCATGTTGAGGGAGTCAAGGCTTTCCAGGTTGGCACCACTGGTTTTGGGCGCTGAGGTTTTTGCTGCATTGTCTTCATCTGTTCTTCTACAGCCTTCAAGAAGGATAAAACCCAGTGTTTCTGTGATTCTCTCTTCTGTAACAGAACAGCTGTTGTCTATCTCAATTTCTACGTTCTTCCAGCCAACGATGGCGTATGCTGCTTCGCTACCATGAAGATTCATGGCCGTGGCATCGAGAATAGCTCCATCCCTGAAGTACATGACTCCTGTCTTACTGCCGGCATGGATGGTGAGGGTGCATGATTTTCTGTCAAGCTCAAGAAGCTGCAGAAAGGAAGAGAGGGATACCCCGGTGATGTATCCCTTTGAGGGACCATTAAGTCCTTTGAGGATTTTTTTAACAAGTGCTCCAAAGTCTATGGGTTTTTCAATATATTGAAATGTACCCATATCCCGGAGATTATCTTCCATGTCCGGTGTGCCGAAGGCAGTCATGACAATAACCGGAATGTCTGAGTAATTGCTGCTTAAGTGAGCAACCAGCTCAAAACCATCCATCCGAGGCATCTTGAGGTCGGTTAGTACCAGACTGATCTTCTGTTCGCGGAGAGCAGTTAGTGCCTCGATGCCATCGCCAGCAGTGGTGATGGTAAATTTGTCTTCGTAGGCCTTGAAGCCGTCAATGAGACCGTGGAGAAAACTTTCATCATCATCAACAATTAAAACTTTTTTCATATGGTTCTCCAAAATCGATCAGCTGATTTTAAAATGGTATGTAATCTCTTATTGTTACGAAAAGGGATATGGGCTGAAGGTGTTTAGGCTGAAGGAAAAAAAGCATTACGCAGCCTTTAGCCTCAAAACCTGTGTTGCGGGCAGTGACTGCTAAGTCTACTGTCTACCACTGGTTATGAATGGCTGTAATTTATATTAAAAAAATGTAACTATTCAGAGGGGTACGATATTACCCTAACTTCTGAATAATTACAAAAAAATACCATAAAAACATGTGCTAAGTCCAGTAAAAGCTCACAATCATGCCTGTGGAATGATAATTTCCATCCTGGTTCCCTGTCCCTTTAAGGAACTTGCACTGATGGAACAATTCATTTTTGAGAGCATTTTCTTGACAATGACCAGTCCCAGACCGGTTCCTTCGGCTTTAGTGGTGAAAAATGGGCGGAACAGATTCCTCACTGTATCTTTGTCCATGCCACAGCCATTATCCTCAAATATGAACGTAATTTGATTTTTCTGGTTTTGTATCAGAGAAATGGTGATCGTTTTGTTGTCACTTTCGGCGAGTGCGGCAACGGCATTGGTGGTCAGGTTTAACAGAACCTGCAGAAATGCTCTCGGGTCTACCAGCCCGGTCAGCGGTTTTTCAGGGTGACGTATTGCCAGCATAATATATTGTTTTGCAAGATCCTTTTCAGTTAGCTGGACAAGTTTATTGAGAAGGGCGTTCATGTCTATTTCTTTGAGGTCAGGTCGTTCAAAGATTGAGAAGTTACGCAGGGTCTTGAGTAAATATTCTACTCTGCCAATGTCAGACAAGCCACGGTGGATAAAACGGCCGATGGCTTCCGTGTCGTATGTTTCAAGGTTGGATTCCAGAACAGAAAGAGATACTTTAATAGCATTGATTGGATTTCCAAGCTCGTGGCGAATACTGGAAAAAATGAAACCAATATTGTCCATCAGGTTTGCTGCTTCTGCTATGGATTCCAATCGTTTGTCCTCAGTTATATCACGTTTGACTATTACCTGATTGGCGACCTTGCCCTCATGGTTAAGAACTGGTGAAAGAAGCATTTCTTCCTGGTAGAGGGTGTTATCTTTACGGTAATTGTCAAACTGGCCGGTCCATGATTCTCCTGTTGCAAGGGCATTTCTGATCTCACCCCATAATTTTCTTCGGATGGCCTGCGTGTGGAGGCGTTTGATGGAATGCCCTGTAATCTTCTGTGGAGAAAATCCCGTTACGGTCTCACAAGCGGGATTCGCGTAAAGAATAGTACCGCTTTTATTGATAATAATTATACAGTCCGATGACTGTTCCACCACGGTAACCAATCGATCACGTTCCAGACGATCCTGCTGGTTACTGATGGCCATGGTCAGGATGTCAGAAATAAATAACAGGCTGTTTATCTGTTGTTGATGAAATAAGCTGGACTTTCGGGTTCTGGTCAGCCCGATGAGGCCGAGCAGTTCATTTTCGACAATGAGAGGAATAAGAAGAAGAGTTTTTATGCCTTCCTGTTGTAGAATGGCCTGTTCTTCAGATGGGAAATGTTCGGCAATGTTTTGTATGGTCTGGCCTTTTTCAAGAAGATTCATCCAGCCAGGGACAGAGAGAATCCAATCATGGCTGTATGAATTGCTCTGACTTTTGTCGTGCATTGAGAGTGGTGTTCCTGCCGGCGGACTGTTGTCGAGCAGAAAGAGCTCATCGGCCTCCAGTGCCTTGCACATATCGGGGAGAACCTGATTGAAGCAATTGTGCCAGTCAGAATGAAGGGCACTGGGATTGGTGAGTTTGAGAATTGTCCTCCATATCATATCATCGGGCGATAGGCATTGGTTGGGAAGTGGTGGAGAAGAGAGTTCTTTACAGAAAAGAAAGATTTTGGCCTGTTCATTGCTTCTCTGGTTTGCAGAAGAAAAGGTGAAAATATAATGTTTGTCATCTATTGAAAGTTCTCTATGCACCTCTCCGTTGTTTAATTGGCACTCAGCTAGTCCTTCCTGGAGCGTAAGCCACATCCTTTCAGGAAAATAGCTATAGATTCCTGCAGGGTGGTCCAGATCCTTTGGTTTCGGGAATTTTCCCTGAAAAAGGCTATTGGAAAGAATATGCAGACCGCTGCCGTCAAAGAGCGCGATAGCTTCATGGGGTGATTGAAAGCAGCTATCCTGTATAAGAAAAATTTCGTCGGTGTTGTTGCTGGTGAGAGAAGAGGAAATATTGTTTTTGATCTCTTTCCGGAGGCGTAAGGAAAGGATAGCAATGACAATTCCGAGAAAAATAATGGTCAGGGCTGTATATGCATAGGTCATAGTGTGGTACCGGAAGAATGGGAAAGCTTGTTACATTGTATCACTCTACCAGAGGATAGTGGGAAAAGCAAAAGAAGTAGTTTACTAAACTGTCAGGTAGTATGAGAATTCAATTATTTTGACAATTTCTTGCGGTGAAGAGTCTCTTTTTGTAGAATGGCAGAATTTTGTTAGCCTATCTATTTGATTATTTGTTGGTATTAATTGTTGGTTTCAGAAGGGGTCCCAGGTAAGTACTTGATAATAAAGGAAAATAGATTTGACTTTTCAGCGAAGTATAAAAAGTTAAACTTTCCTTTTGCCGTTTCCAGGAGTTCACAATCTTTATGTGGTTGGTATTACAGTATTTATTTTTCTGGCATGGGATGTGCAATGGATATATTGCTTTATCTCTTCTCTCTTCTTTCTCCTGGAAAAAGCCGGATTCGTTGTAATGAATCCGGCTTTTTCTTATTTGACGATATAAAGTGGACTTCATGTCAAAACTACCTGTCTGTTTAACCCGGTGCGCATCTTACGAAAGTCAGTTGTTGCAATCATCAATACAGGAACAACTTGATATTCTCGGGGTTCCATCAAGTCTTTCTGCAAAAAGAATTCTTTTAAAACCCAATCTGCTCAGTGCCGGGACACCTTCACTGGCCTGTTCAAGTCCTCTGTTCACTGCTGCCGTTGCTGCCTGCTTTTCTTCCCGTGGTGCCAGGGTTATGCTCGGGGATTCACCGGCGTTTGGTTCTGCGGCCCAGGTATTGAAACGGCAGGGCTTTACTCCTATATTTTCTGATGGGGCTGTGGAACATGTTGTTTTTCGTACTCGAGTGGTGAAAAAACTGGATTGTGGAATCTCGATTGGCGTGGCACGTGAGGCACTGGATTGTGATTACTTTGTTAATTTACCCCGTATTAAGGCTCATGATCAAATGCGTGTCACCATGGCGGTGAAAAATGTTTTTGGTATTGTACTCGGTGCCCGAAAGGCATGGCTTCATATGCGCCACGGAGGGACTCATCGGGTATTTTCACAAATGATTCTTGATATTCAGAATCTTCTTCCATCCACTCTTGTTATTGCAGATGGCATTGAGGTGATGACAAAGAGAGGACCGGTGCATGGAGATCCGCTCAGTCTTGGGTGTCTTGCTGCGTCAAAGAGTGGAGTTGCACTTGACCGGGCCATGCTTGAGGTGTTGGAGATAGATAAAAGGAGCGTTCCTCTGGCACTTGCTGCAGAGGCAGAGAAACGAGCAGGTTCATGCCTCAGTGACCTGGAATTTCCCCAATGCACTCCGGATGCATTTGCTGGTTCGGGCTTTGCAATTCCCGCAGAACTCAGCCCCGTACGTTTCCTGCCCTTTCGATATGTACGAAGTTCGCTGAAAAGAATATTGTCGGTATGAAACTAGTACACCATACAATTTAAAGTTTCGGATAAAGTCGCTTTAGCTTAATACGGG
>CAZIDU010000105.1:0-14556 GCA_964538055.1 uncultured Desulfocapsa sp.
ATTCGTCTTTGTCTTTTGAATTGGGATCGTGTCCCCCGATTCCGGATAAATATTGCGTCGTTCGATAGCATGGTGAAGTTACGATTTTTTTAAAATACAGCAAGGGAAAGGAGCGAAGGCTGAAGACTGAAGAAAATAACAGTAATTGACATTTCCTCACCCTTCATCCTTCCACCTTCAGCCTATCGTTCTCAATATAACGAAATTTTTTCAAAATCACACAGAAAAAGGATATATGCATGAGTACAGCAATACCCGCCTGTTTCAAGGCTTATGATATCCGTGGTAAGATCCCCGATGAATTGAATCCTAATCTGGCACTAGATATAGGACGTGCCTATGCTGCAGTTTTTCAGCCTCGAAAGGTGGCTGTCGGCCATGATATCAGGCTCAGTAGTCCGGAGTTAACTGCGGCATTGGTCGAAGGCCTGCTTGAGTCGGGCGTGAATGTGTTGCATCTCGGATTATGCGGTACCGAAGAAATTTATCATGCGGCCTTCAGCATGGAGGATAGGGGACTTGATGGTGGAATAGTGGTTACTGCGAGCCATAACCCTGCCGATTATAATGGTCTGAAGTTTGTGACAAAGGGGGCACGCCCGGTAACTGGTGAGGCTGGTTTGAAACAGATGGCCGAGCTGATTGTGAATGGTGGATTGCCGGCACCTGCAGAAAAAATAGGTATAGAAACACGAGTTGAAAATAAGAATGAATATATTCAGCACCTCCTTGGCTATGTGGATCTTCAAGACCTGGCACCGTTAAAGATCGTGGTGAATAATGGAAATGGTTCGGCAGCACCCGTAGTTGATCTGCTCGAACAGGAGCTTCCCTTTACCTTTATAAAAGCTTTCCATGAGCCGGATGGCACCTTTCCAAACGGTGTTCCCAATCCTTTGCTTCCAGAAAATCGGGAAGAGACTTCACGGCTGGTACGCGAGCATGGTGCCGATTTTGGAGTCGCCTGGGATGGTGATTTCGACCGTTGTTTCTTCTGGGATGAGAAGGGAAATTTTATTGAAGGCTATTATATTGTGGGACTTCTGGCCCTTGAGCTGCTCAATCAAAGTCCTGGAGCTAAGATTCTCCATGATCCACGTCTTATCTGGAATACAGAGGAGTTGGTAAAAGCTGCTGGGGGCATTCCGATTATGGCTCAGACGGGACATGCTTTTATTAAAGAACGGATGCGCCTTGAAGATGCGCTTTATGGTGGCGAAATGTCGGCGCATCATTATTTTAAAAGCTTTGGCTATTGCGATTCCGGAATGATTCCCTGGTTGCTTGTCGCCTCCCTGTTGAGTCGCAGGGCAGTTCCTCTTTCGTCACTTGTCACCGATTTTATGGCGGCCCACCCTGTTTCAGGTGAGATTAATAATGTTGTGGCCAATCCTGATGCGGTGATTGCAGAGATTGAGGCCCGGTTCCAGGGAGGAGAAAAGGATTATACCGATGGTCTTTCCGTGTCTTTTCCTGAATTTCGTTTTAATATACGAAAATCAAACACTGAACCGTTGCTGCGCTTGAATGTGGAAAGCCGAGCGAATCCGGATTTGCTCAAAGAAAAAACCGATGAGTTATTGCAGATTATAAAAGCCTGACAGACTGCAGAAAGGAAAAAAGAACATGCCCAAAATACAACCTGTAATTCTGGCCGGAGGAACCGGTTCAAGACTGTGGCCTCTTTCCCGTGAACTCTATCCTAAACAGCTGTTGCAGCTGATTGATGAGACTTCCCTGTTGCAGACGACAGTCCTTCGTGCCTCTCAGCTTGTTGAGGTGTTGCCTCCCCTGCTGGTTGTAGGGGAAGAACATCGCTTTATTACGCGTAGCCAGGTGGATAGCCTGGGGTTTGAAGAGTGTAATATCCTTTTGG
Source organism: uncultured Desulfocapsa sp. (assembly GCA_964538055.1). Taxonomy (GTDB): domain Bacteria; phylum Desulfobacterota; class Desulfobulbia; order Desulfobulbales; family Desulfocapsaceae; genus Desulfocapsa. The sequence continues at coordinate 1,877 of CAZIDU010000105.1, forward strand.
AGCCCATTGGGCGTAACACTGCGCCTGCAGTCTGCGGAGCAGTAGAGTATTGCGCTAAAGAACTGTTGGAGGATACCATACTTCTTGTCCTTCCAGCAGATCATCTGATTCTTCGTAAAGATGCCTTTCAGGAAGTGGTAACCAAGGCCGTTGATCTTGCAGTAGATGGTAAAATCGTTACCTTCGGTATTGAAGCACACCATCCTGAAACAGGGTATGGCTATATAGAGCAGGGAGAGGGGAGCTCTGTTAAATCCTTTTGTGAAAAACCCGATCTTGAAACTGCCAAGTCCTATCTTGAAAAGGGAAATTATTTCTGGAATAGTGGTATGTTTGCCTTTACCATCAAAACGTTCAGGGAAGAGATGGAACGTCTTGCCCCTGAAATACTTTCCTGTATGAGAGAATCTGTTCTGCTTGGCAAGAGAGATGGTAATTTTTTCAGATTGGATGAAGGAGCCATGACCCGTAGCCCCAGCGATTCCATAGATTACGCACTTATGGAGAAGACAAATCGGGCAGCGGTAGTTGCGGCTGACCTTGATTGGAGTGACATTGGCTCGTGGCATGCTTTGTGGGAGGTTTCTGAAAAAGATGCAGATGGGAATGTCACCCAGGGTGATGTGATTCTTCAAGACACAAAAAACTGTTTAATACGCTCTGAGGATACCCTGGTAGCTACCGTGGGCCTGGAGGATGTTCTGGTTGTTGAAACATCCGATGCGGTTCTGGTTGCACCTCTATCCCGTGCTCAGGATGTGAAAAAGATTGTTACCAGATTAAAGAAAGACAGCAGGAGTGAGTTTAAGTTGCATCGTACGGTATACAGACCCTGGGGCAGCTATACGGTACTTGAACAGCAGGAGCGCTATCAGATAAAGCGTATTACCGTGAGCCCCGGTTCGAAGCTTTCGCTGCAGATGCACCATCATCGCCATGAGCACTGGGTTGTGGTTTCCGGGACTGCGCGTATCACCAATGGGGATAAGGTCTTTTTGCTGTATGAGAACCAGTCCACATATATCCCCGCCGGTACGAATCATCGTCTGGAGAATCCAGGGGTTATGGATCTTGAATTGATTGAAGTCCAGAATGGAAGTTATCTGGGAGAAGACGATATTGTACGGTTCGAAGACGATTACGGCCGCGAAGAATAAAAAAGAGTCTATAGCACCTTACCTTCATCTGTTTGTGTCTTGCCGCATAAAACTACTATAGCGGCAAGACACAAACAGGTGAATCTGAGGCACTCTAAACTCTTTTTGTTGTGCTGGGTCTTGTTGGGGAATAGTTAAATCACTGTTCTGGAAAGAGTTTGTGTATTGCCTCTCTGTTGGCTGCCACTACGCCCCGTTCCGTGATAAGCCCAGTCACCAGACGGGCCGGTGTTATATCAAAGCTGTAATTTAAGGCCTGGGTTCCCGGCGCGGTGAGTTGCACGGTCTCGATTCTTCCATTTCCTGCCAGGCCACTGATGGCTGTTACTTCATCACCTGACCGCTCTTCAATGGGGATATCTCTGCCATTGTTAATATTCCAGTCAAAAGTGGACGAGGGCAGGGCGACATAGAAAGGAACATTGTTATCATGGGCAGCCAGTGCCTTTAGATAGGTTCCTATTTTATTTGCAACATCTCCTGTGTGTGTTGTTCTGTCGGTGCCCACAATCACCATGTCCACCATTTTCTGCTGCATGAGATGGCCACCGGCATTATCTGTGATAAGTGTGCAGGGGATTCCTTCCTGCTGCAACTCCCAGGCGGTGAGCTTAGCACCCTGATTCCAGGGGCGGGTTTCATCTACCCAGACATGGATATCTATCCCGGCATCACGTGCTGCGTAGATTGGTGCCGTAGCGCTGCCGTGATCCACGAAGGCCAGCCAGCCGGCATTGCAGTGGGTGAGGATGTTGATGGTTTTTCCGTTTTTTTTCTTGCTTAGCTCCTCGATAATCTGTAGGCCATGTTGACCCAGTGCCTTGCAGAAGGCTGCGTCTTCATCTGCAATCTCACAGGCTGTTTCAAAGACAATTCTTTTTTTGTCGGCCTCGTCACTTCCCTGTTCTACGGCTTTTAATACCCGATCCACAGCCCATTTGAGATTTCTCGCCGTGGGTCTACTGTTGTCGAGTAGTTCGCCACCCTCTAATAAAGCTTCTGCAAGCTGGCCAGGTTTGGCCTGTACGGCAGCAAGGTGCATTCCAAAACCGGCTGTTGCTCCGATAAGGCCTGCTCCTCGTACGTGCATGTCGCGAATGGCTACTACGGCATCGTCCAGGGTGCGTAAGGGTTCGATGACGAAGGCATGCGGAAGTTGTCTCTGGTCAATGATCATAACTCTATTGCTGTCGTCGGGTGCTGGCCAGATGGTTCTGTAGTGCTGGTTGTTAATGTTCATAGTTGCAGTGTTTTGTATGGGTTGTTTTTGTTGAATTCACTCTAAGGATGATGCTGGAGAGAATAATCTATGACACCTGCTTTAACAAGAGTCGTTCAGTTTTTGGATGATTTGTGAGTGTCTATAAAGTTACAAATTTGGAAAGTCTGTTGGCGGAAATTACAAATATGTTAAACAATGCCGTTTGTTCTTGTCACGATAAAATGAGGTGAAATTCGTTAATGTCAATTGTTTAAGCATGTTGTGTGTTGTGCGGCATTCTGGCATGACTGTTGTATAGAGGAGGGGAGTTTTCTGCCTCTATTTCACGGTAGTTTGAGGAGAGTGAAGAGAGAGGCAGGGACTCAAGTCATATACAGGATTGCAGGAATGGATTGGGAGACCCGTATCTGTGATTTACAATTTATCCGGCTGTTCTTTTACAGGAAGTTCCGGATCTAACATCCAAGGAGGAAGAAATGATTAGTGCTGCGGATACCGCTTTTATTCTGGCGGCGGCAGGTTTGGTGTTGTTGATGACACCGGGACTTGCCCTTTTTTATGCGGGAATGGTTCGAAGTAAAAATGTACTTGGTACCATGATGCAAAGTTTTTTTATGATAGCACTTATCTCTATAGAGTGGGTTTATCTCGGCTATTCCATGTCCTTTGGTCCGGATGTCGGTGGTGTGATCGGGGATCTGTCCTGGTTTGCTCTGAATGGTGTAACAACAGCACCCAGTGCAGATTATGCGACCACTATTCCGCAGATAGTATTTATGATTTACCAATGTATGTTTGCAGTTATTACTCCAGCGCTTATCACAGGTGCTTTTGCAGAAAGGGTTCGTTTTGTGCCCTTTGTAATATTTGCCTTATTGTGGGCTATCCTTGTCTATAATCCGGTTTGTCACTGGGTATGGGGCAAAGGTGGCTGGCTTGGAAATATGGGCGTGATGGATTTTGCCGGTGGCCTGGTTGTTCATGTAACATGCGGTGCGGCGGCCTTTGCTGCAATCTTGGTTATTGGTCCTCGGCGCGGATATGGGAAACGGAGCTTTATTCCTCATAGTCTTCCTATGACCTTTATTGGCACAGGTCTGCTCTGGTTTGGCTGGTTTGGTTTTAACGGAGGATCAGCCCTTGCGGCAGATGAGGTTGCGGCTACGACATTTGTGGCCACACATCTTGCCGGCATGGCCGGTGTTTTGATGTGGGTTGTGATGGAATGGTTTGTCCTTGGGAGGGCAACTACTCTTGGAGCTATGTCAGGTGCTATTTCGGGACTTGCGACCATTACTCCTGCTGCCGGATTTGTCGGGCCGAATTCTGCAATCGTTATTGGATGTATTGCAGGTATGGTCTGTTTTGGAGCTGTGAATTTAAAAGTAAAATTAAAACTTGATGATTCTTTGGACGTTGTAGGGATTCACGGGGTGGGTGGCGCCATTGGTACGCTTTGTCTCGGAGTGTTTGCATCAACTGCGGTGAATCCAGGCGGTGTTGACGGCTTGCTTGCCGGAAACGCGGCGCAACTTTGGAAGCAAGCATTTGGTGTTGTGGTGGTTGGAAGTTATACCCTGGTTGTGAGTTGGATTTTGTTGAAAATTATTCATGGCACAATGGGGCTGAGAGTAAGTGAAGAGGCTGAAGTTGCTGGTCTGGATTATACCGAACATTCAGAGACAGCATATAACAATTAGGAAAGGCTGAAGGCTGAAGGTGGAAAGGCTAAAGGTAAAGACAACAACCAAAGTTTGTTTGTCCTTGCTATAGCCTTCCAATCTTAAGTCTCTATCTGCCTGCATTCTGGGAGAAAAAAATGGACAGTGGAGATACCGCATTTATGCTCATTGCTACGGCAATGGTAATGCTTATGACGCCAGGGTTGGCACTCTTTTACAGTGGTTTGGTACGCAGCAAGAATGTGCTGTCCACCACCATGCAGAGTTTTGTCTGTCTGGGGGTGATAACGGTTATATGGGTGCTGTACGGATACTCCCTTGCCTTTGGTCCTGATGTCGGGCATTTTGTCGGGAATCTTGATTATGCAGGTCTGAAAAATGTAGGCCTTGCTCCCGGACCATATTCTGATACCATTCCTGATTTACTCTTCTGTGCATTTCAGTTGATGTTTGCAATTATTACCCCGGCGCTCATTACCGGTGCCATTGCAGAACGGATGAAGTTTTCTGCCTATCTGCTTTTTATTGTCTTCTGGGCAACGTTTGTGTACTTCCCGATCTGTCACTGGGTGTGGGGACAGGGGGGATGGCTTGGTGAGATGGGAGCGCTCGATTTTGCCGGTGGAACAGTCATTCACATTAATTCAGGAGCTGCAGCACTTGTTGCCTGTCTGATGCTTGGTAAGCGGAAGGGGTATGGACGTGATGCCATGCATCCTCACAGTTTGCCACTGACCGTACTTGGTGCTGGATTACTCTGGTTTGGATGGTTTGGTTTTAATGCAGGTTCGGCGTTGTCAGCTGGTCCTACTGCTGTTCTGGCTCTTATGACTACACAGGTTGCCACGGGTACTGGTCTGCTGGCCTGGGTTCTGGCTGAGTGGAAGGTTCAGGGAAAACCCACGGTGCTTGGAGCAGCATCAGGCGCACTTGCAGGTCTGGTGGCAATTACTCCTGGTGCTGGATTTGTTAGCCCTATCTCTGCTATGATTATGGGTGGGGTTGCCGGTGTTGTTTGTTATGCTGCAGTTGTTGCCAAAGGAAAGTTGGGTTATGATGATTCACTAGACGTTGTGGGCATCCATGGAGTCGGTGGCTTGTGGGGTGCACTTGCCACGGGACTTTTTGCCTCGACTGCCGCGAATCCCGATGGGGCGAATGGTCTTTTCTTTGGAAATCCCGGGCAGTTTGTTACGCAGGCAATAGGAGCCGGAGCAGCAATTGCTTATTCTGTGGTTTTGACTTTTGTTATTCTTAAAGTGATAGACTTAACCATTGGTTTACGTGTAGAGACCGATGATGAAACGCAAGGGTTGGATGTTACATCCCATGGAGAAGTCGGGTATAATATATAGCACTCCTGTATGGAGATACTTTGGAAAAAGAGGAATACTATGAAAAAGATTCAAGCGATTATAAAGCCTTTTAAGCTCGACGATGTAAAAGATGCGCTGACAGAAATTGGTATTAAGGGAATGACCATTTCTGAAGTAAAGGGCTATGGCCGTCAGAAGGGGCATACAGAAATCTATCGTGGTGCTGAATATGTGGTTGATTTTATCCCAAAGGTGAACATTGAAATTGTGGTTACCTCAGATATGGTTGATCAGGTAGTGGAAACCATTAGAACTACGGCAAATACAGGTAAGATCGGCGATGGAAAGATCTTTGTGATTCCAATCGAACGTATTATTCGTGTCCGTACTGGTGAAGAAGACCACGACGCAATCTAAAACCATACGGTTTTGCTTCTATGTCAATACTGCGTACCCAAAGGGAAACTCTCGAGGAGTTGTGGAAGAAGGGTCTGAATGGACAGGCCCTTCTTCTGGAGCAGAGTCGTCTTGTCGATGAGTTTATTGCTGATCATTTCAATACTGTTGCTGATGAGAAGGCAAATGCTTCGGTTGCTCTCATTGCTCTTGGCGGTTATGGGCGCAGCGAGCTCTTTCCCTATTCCGACATTGATCTTCTGATACTTTTTCAGGAAGACGCAAAAGAGGAAATGGAAAAAGTTGCCAATGGAGTGCTCTATCCTCTTTGGGACACCGGGCTTGATGTGGGCCACGGTGTTCGAACTATTGATGAGTGTTTGAGTTTTGCCAAAGAAGATTTCTTCTTCCAAGTTGCCATGCTCGATGCTCGTTTTCTGGTTGGGGCAGAGGATCTTTTTGATGAACTTCTTGTTCGTTACAGGGCTGATTTTATAGAAGGTTTCCGGGATGAGTTTGTGCATGCCATGAAAACCTTCCGCAGTGACCGGCGCAAGCGTTTCGGTACTCACAGCTATCTCCTTGAACCGAATATTAAAGAAAGCAAAGGCGGGATGCGTGATATTCAGGCCATGCTCTGGACTGCAGCCTTTGTTTTTGGTTTGTCGGATCTTGATGCAATAGCTGAGGCTGGAATATTTCGTGAGGAGGAGACGGAAGCGTTTCGCGAGTCCTGGAATATGCTGAGCAGGGTGCGAAATCGTCTCCACTATATCAGTGGCAGGAAAAATGATCAGCTCTTTTTGGAACAGCAGGAAGAAGTGGCATCAGCTTTTGGGTATCAAACCCGGAAGGGAGTGCTGGGGGTTGAAGAATTTATGCGGGATCTCTATGGGCATTTGCAGGTAGTTGCTGTGACCACAGATCTCTTTTTTGACCATGTGGATGACGTTCTTGGTTTTGCCGGTGGCAAGGGGGCAGCCCCCCTGCTTGTCGAAAAAGGAATAGAGAGTCGCAATAATCATATTCACCTTACGGCATCGAAAGAAGATCTGAAAAAGCGACCCTATCTTTTGATGCGCTGTTTTCTGGCATCGGCTAAAACTGGATTGTCGCTTCATCATAGAACCAGAAAGATGATCACAGGACATTTGGGGCTGGTTGCCGATAAGCTAAGAAGTGCAGCGCGAATGTCTAAACCGTTTTTTGAGATTCTCGAAAGTGGTGAGGATGTTCTCTCCGTTCTTGAAGTGATGCTTGAGACAGGTTTGCTCTCAGCCTATATTCCTGAATTTGGACGCATCGAGTTACTGGTTCAGCACGATCTCTATCATATTTATACCGTTGACCGGCACCTGTTACAGAGTGTGGCTGAGCTGCAGGAAGCAACAAAAAATAAAGAGTCTGTTTTTCTAACCATAGCGTCTCCTCACGTTTTGTATCTTGCCACCCTGCTCCATGATATTGGAAAGGGCGCAGGAGGGGATCATTCCAGTATCGGTGCTGATATGATTGGTGCTGTGGGGCAGCGTCTTGGTTTAAATGATGCTGAATGTTCCTGTCTTGAGTTTGTCGTTCGTTACCATCTGTTTATGCCTGAAAATGCATTGCGCCGTGATTTGAATGATGAGCAGTTTATACAGCGCTGTGCCGAGACAATTGGAGATGCAGAACGACTTGCCATGCTTTACCTGATTTCAGTTGCGGACTCCCATGCCACAGGCCCTTCTGCCTGGAGCGATTGGAAGGGCGAGCTCCTTTATGATATGTATTTGAAAGTTCATTCGCATCTTCAATTTCAGACAGTGGACGATGTGCTGCCTTTGGTGGATCAGGGTGTAGACTGGCTGCGTGAACAGGTTGCTTTGCTGATTGATGAGGTTGAAGAATCTCGGGTGACGGTCGATGATTTTCCTCCTGATTATCTGATGAGCTTTACTCCTGAAGCTGTTGCTGCACATGTCCGTGTGCATCGAGATAATTACAATGTGCTTCAGCAGAAGGCTATTTTGTTTCCACGGAAACAGCAGGCACAGTGGTCATTACTTATTATGTGCCGGGATCGCAGAGGATTGCTGGCAAAAATTTGTGGAGTGCTCAGTCTTCATAATCTCACAGTGCTCAACGCCCAGATTTTCACCTGGAAAAATGGGAGTGCCGTGGATGTTCTTGATGTGTGTCCCGAGGATGGCGTAGAGTATGAAGAGAAGGACTGGCAGGCGGTGAATGACGATCTGAATCTGGCTTTGAACCACCGGCTGGGATTAGGGCACAGGTTGTACAAAAAACTTTCATCCGGCATTGGTAGACGTAAGCCCTCTGCTGGAGTTTGCGAGGTTCGGGTGGTTGTGGATAATGAAGCGTCGGATCACTATACCATTGTTGAGGTGTATTCGGCAGATAGCCCCGGCCAGTTGTACCATATAACTCAGACTCTTGCGGATTTTGGGGTAAACATCTATCGTGCCTATATTGCAACGGAAGTTGAACAACTTATCGATGTCTTTTATGTTCTGGATAGTCAGAAGAAAAAGATAGAAGATTCAGCGTTTATCCGAGAGCTACGGGATGGTCTTTTGTACAGGGTAGACGGTGCGGCTTAGGGTGTGAAATTACATTTATGTAAACAAATATTTTTTTATTTTATTTATTTTCGCAAAATGGTAATGAGTAGGTATTTTACTGATTGTTCTATTTTGGAGCGAAGATACAGTGATAAGCCCATACGGGAAATTTCTTTCATTTACCAGTTATCTGGCAATGTGAAAGGTATATATTCAACTTCTAGTAAGGAGACCATGAAATGACCAGAGATGAAATCATGAGAATTGTCGAGGAGGAAAATATTCACTATTTCCGCCTTCAGTTTGTTGATATTTTCGGTTTTATGAAAAATGTTGCTATTCCACGCAGCCAGATAGAGAAGGCCCTTGATGGCATGATGATGTTTGACGGCTCTTCCATTGACGGCTTTGTCCGTATTAACGAGTCCGATATGTATCTTAAGCCAGACTATGATACCTTTACCATTCTGCCCTGGAGAAACCAGGATGGTATTGCTGCTGCCCGTATTATTTGTGATGTGGCAAAGTCCGATGGAACTCCTTTTGAAGGTTGTCCACGCAATAACCTGAAACGTGTTCTCGCTGAAGCCAAAGAATTGGGCTACACCATGAATGTTGGTACAGAAGCAGAATTTTTTCTCTTTGAGAAAGATGAAGAAGGTCGTGCCACCACCATCACCAATGATGTCGCCGGATATTTCAGCCTTGATCCTGAAGATACCGGAAATGATTGTCGTCGTGAGATCATTGAGACCCTTGAAGAGATGGGTTTTGAGATTGAAGCATCCCATCATGAAGTTGCAGAAGGACAGCATGAAATCAACTTCAAATATTCCGATGCCCTGACTGCCGCTGATAACACCATTACTTTCAAGTGGGTTGTTAAATCCGTTGCTGCCCGTTATGGCCTCTATGCCACCTTTATGCCCAAGCCTATCTTTGGTATTAATGGTTCCGGTATGCATACCAACCAGTCGCTCTTTAATGCCGATGGTACCAACGCTTTCTTTGAAGAGGGCGCACCCCTTCAGCTTTCTGAAGTTGCATACCAGTACATTGCAGGATCATTGAAGAATGCCCGTGGTTTTGCAGCCGTTACCAATCCACTGGTAAACTCCTATAAGCGTCTTGTCCCAGGGTATGAGGCTCCAGTTTATGCTGCATGGTCTGCGTCTAATCGTTCTGCGCTTGTTCGTATCCCAGCGTCTCGTGGACTTGGAACCCGTACTGAAATTCGTTGTCCCGATCCATCCTGTAATCCTTATCTTGCACTGGCCATGATGCTGAACTCTGGTCTTGACGGCGTTAAGAATAAACTTACCCCTCCACCTGCAGTTAATAAGGATATCTTCAAGATGTCTCCTGCTGAAATGGATGAGGTTGGTATCCAAGTAATGCCAGGTAGCCTGAAAGAGGCCATCGAAGAACTTAAAAACAACCCAATTGCCGAGGCTACCCTCGGATCTCATATCTTTAGCAAGTATATTGAGGCGAAGGAAGCTGAGTGGGATCGCTATCGTACTGCGGTTACTGATTGGGAGCTTGATGAGTATCTTGATATTTATTAGGAATGGAAATTTTATAAATTGAACGAAGTAGCTCCCGGAACCGGGACTTCAGTCCCGCCGCTTACACCTTTTGGCGGGGCTAAGGAAACTGGGGACATGATCCAATTCGTCTTTGTCTTTTGAATTGGAATCGTGTCCCCAGATTCCAATAAGTAGTAACAAAATCCTGCTGATCTTCTGATCAGCAGGATTTTTTTTTCTAAACATGTCGCCATTTTTGGGTGAATTTTCTGGTTGACTCTAATAAAAGCGATGATATACTTGGGTTAACCGGAAAAATTCACAGACGTGGTGTGTATGGAAAGATATATTCAGCCAGCAATAGTTGATGATTTACAAAAGAAAATGGTTTTTGTTGGCGGTCCCAGGCAAGTTGGTAAAACCACGATGGCTTTGGATGTCCTGGCAGGTGATGAGCAACATCCCGCCTACTTTAACTGGGACTATGCTGATGATAAGAGAATTCTCCTCCAGGGTGGTTTGCCGGTAGGGGAGCATCTTATAATCCTCGATGAGATTCATAAATATAAAAAATGGCGTAATTTTGTGAAAGGTTTATACGATAAAAATAAATCTCACATATCCTTCCTGGTCACAGGATCTGCACGTTTGGATTACTATCGTAAAGGTGGCGATTCGTTGCAGGGAAGATACCATTATTATCGTTTGCATCCTTTGTCTCTTTACGAGTTGAGCAATAACCCATCCAGTGCTGATCTCAAGGCCTTGTTATCTTTTGGTGGTTTTCCGGAGCCTTTTTTTGCTCAATCTCAGCGAGATTGGAAGCGTTGGCAGCGTGAGCGAATCTCGAGAGTAATTCATGAAGATCTGGTTTCACTTGAACAGGTGAAGGAGGTGAGTCAGTTAGATTTGCTCGCAGTGCTCCTTCAGGATCGGGTCGCATCCCTATTATCTATTAACTCACTGCGGGAAGACCTGGGTGCTTCCCATGAGGCTGTCAGTCGTTGGGTTCAGATCTTCGAAAATTTATACTATTGTTTCCGAATCAGGCCCTATGCAGCAAAGAAAGTTAAAGCATTAAAAAAAGACAGGAAACTTTATCTGTGGGATTGGTCCTTGTGTCAAAATCCGGGTAGTAAGTTTGAGAATCTAGTAGCCTCCAATCTCTTGAAATATTGTCATTTGCATGAGGATACATTGGGGGATGAAATGGAATTGTGTTTTCTCAGGGATAATCGTCAGCGTGAAGTAGATTTTGTGGTTTTACGTGCCGGAAAGCCTATTTTTGCTGTGGAGTGTAAATCTGGGGAGAGGGGCGTAAGTAAGCATCTTTCTTATTTTTCCAGACGGACAGATATTCCCTATTTTTATCAGGTGCATATGGGACGTGATGATTATGAAGTAGCTGATCTTCATGTGAGGGTCATTCCCTTTGTGCGATTTGTTGCTGAGGTGCTAAAGGTTTGACGGCTGTAAATGCTTTGCAGGCAAAAAAATCCTTTTGGTATTTCCTCTATTATGTATCAGTAGGTGCTGCAAGGAGCAAAAAAATAAAAAGAGTTTCAGTTGCTATAAAGCTATCTGTCAACGTAACGATTTTTTAATCCTATGGAGGCTCTTGTGTCGTTTGCTGAAGCTGCCGAGATCTATTTTACATGTCGTATAAAAAAAGGAATTACCATTCGCTCAACCATAGGTTGTTTGATTGCCCAGACTGCGATGTAGCATAACCTTTTTTTTGCTCCATAATGATTGAAATTTTAACGCGATGGCTCAAGTCGTAAGTTTGCTAATTTGTCGTGGAATTAATGGTCTTGGTAGGTAGTCTCATAAGCTTGTGGTAGCCTGGTGCGATATAGTGAAGCCAGTATAATGTTCCTGGATTTTTGTAAGTGTACGTAATATTTTTTAGATCGTGTATGATTTTTTCAGTGGAATAAGGTTCTTCGATATGAATACTTTTAGCGGAATAATGATGATATTTTCTGTGAGAAGATACTTGTGTCCAGAGAATAAGCATTTTAACTATTGAGTTCTTGGTTTGTCGGGTGTATTGTATAGATAATAAGAAGACTTATTGGTGAAAATTGTTTTAAAGGGGGGGGTGTTATGAAAAAAATAATGTTGACTGGTTCAATGATTTTTGGGTTGTGCTTTAGTGCACAGGCAGCGGTAATTATAGATTCTGCGACTGGTGGAGACTATGCTATTGGCTGGTATGACGGACTGGGTGAAATTGATGACATTTATTCCCTCCCGGGATATGGTCTTGAGACCGATACTTACTGGGAGTTAACCCCCACTGTAAATTATGATACTAGAATTACTGCCTTTGATGGGTGGATAGTCGGTGATGAATTTGAGCTCTTTGTCTCTACCGACACTGGCAGTACCAAGAACTGGACGTCAATCAATTGGGATGGTGAGTGGACTGACGCTGGTGGGTATTACCATGGCGTTGTCGATTATAATGTGGCCGCGGGTACAACCTATTATTTTTCAATTTATACAGATGTCTTAGCGTTATGGCCTAATGAGGACCCTTGGTATGGTGCCCCCAGAGACGAAGGATTTGGCTTTGCCTCTTTTAGTGGCTCAAATCCAGTGCCCGAACCAGCAACTATGTTGTTGTTTGGTACTGGTATTATCGGGTTGTTCGTTGGTCGTCGATTTTTTGGAAAAACAAAGTAGATTAAGGTGTAAGGGGTAAGTCATAGTCTGTAGGGGGTACTGTGTAAGTTTTTTTTTAACATTCACAGCAGCAATTCCCGAAGCAAGTCTCATTATAGTCTGAAAACGGGTATATAGGCCATT
>CAZIDU010000106.1:0-14377 GCA_964538055.1 uncultured Desulfocapsa sp.
GCGTTAATGTCCAAAAAATAATGGGCTATGCACTTATCACTTGAATTCAGGTGTTGTAAAAGTTTACGAAACCAAAATTAGGAATTGCCGTTATTGGTGCAATTCAGGCTGGTTCGGGAACCGCTGATCCTGTTTCAGTTTTCTTGACACGTATCCATGTCCGTGAAAATCAAATTCGCTGGTGGCCACTTTGGATTCATTAAAAACAAAAAATGAAATCATGAACTAAGACCGGTGAGGGATGATAAGCCGGCACTCAGATCTACACTTCCTTGAGGGGTGAAATTACCTTTACCGAATTTTTTAAAAAAAAGAAACCAGTGCGAATTTAAAAAGAATCTCTAAGGTACTTAATTCTGATTTACTCTTTATCCAACCACAAATATAAACGGAGAACATCATGAATCAGAAAAATATATTAATGCTTACCGGACTAATTGTTTTTACTTTTATTAGCTCTCCCGCTTTTGCTCTTGATGATGAATGGACTGATTATGATCTTTGTGGGTGGAATGTTGATAATGAGATTATGAGTTCAGAAGTTACCGAAACATTTATGTCCGATGATACCGTATCTAAGTATATGAATTGATCGAATATCAGAGATAGTTTTTTTATCAACGATGGATTGCCGCTCTTTTTTTGCTACTGCTTTAGATAATAAAAGTAGTTGAAAAAACGGCTTTTTTTCTGATAAAAAGGTGCTGAGTCTAAAAACACTGACCGATCTTCACCCTCCCTCAGTTTGATCACTGCCTTTGAATTTCACTTACGATGAGATTACACGTTGTGTTAGTAAGCAGATTTATCAACTGTAATATTGTATTTCTTGAGGTGTTTCCATAGGGTAACCCTTGAAATGCCGAGTATTCTTGCTGCCTCGGATTTGTTTCCATTGGCAGATTTAATGGCGTGGAGTAATTGATCTCGTCTGTTCTGGGATGCGCCTAGTTGATGACCACCTCTATCAGCTTTGGCTTGAGTGCCTTTCTGGAATTGTTGTGGAAGATGCTTGGGGGTGATCTCATCCTCTGGACATATTACAAACGTATATTCTATAACATTAATAAGTTCTCGAATGTTTCCTGGCCAGTGATAATCTACTAAAAGATCAAGGGCATCTTTGCGAATAGTCGTTATCTCCTTCTCTATCTTAAGATTTGCGCTATCAATAAAAGTTTTTACAAGAAGCGGTATGTCTTCAGGGTGGTGTCTCAATGGTGGAATAGTGATTGGAATAACACCTATTCTGTAAAAGAGATCTTCTCTGAATTTCTGTTCAAGCATCAGATTGTTCAGGTTTTTATTAGTTGCTGATATCACCCGAACGTCAATTGGAATAGGCTGATGATCACCGACACGTTCCACTTCCTGTTCCTGAAGGACTCTGAGAAGTTTTGTCTGCATAGCAAGTGGTAGGTCACCAATTTCATCAAGAAAAATGGATCCCCTGTTTGCTGCCTCAAAACGACCAGTTCTGTTTCGATCCGCTCCGGTAAAGGCACCTTTGGTGTGGCCAAAAAGTTCACTTTCAAGAATATTTTCGTTTAATGCGGCACAATTTACCTTAATAAATGGTGCATTGACCCTTCTACTTAATTTGTGTATTGCACTAGCCACTAATTCTTTTCCGGTACCGCTCTCCCCATAAATAATTATAGGAGCATTGGATAGAGCAGCACTTTTGATGAGCTCGTAAACCTGCTGCATGGTTGAGCTGTTTCCTATAAGGCCATGGAATCCATTTTCGCGATTGAGTTCCTTACGTAGGTCACAAATCTCTCTTTCTTTGTCGATTACAACGGTAAGATCCGTGAGAGTTTCGACACCGGCAACGATAGCACCATTTTTATCGGTTAGAACAGTTGCATTTTTGAGTACTTCAACGCGGGTACCATCTTTTCGTTTAAAAGAGCAGTGAAGGTCGCTGACATCTCCTTTTCTGAAAAGACTGCAGTGCTTTCCTTCTTCAGTTATGTCATGGCCAAAGCAATTGTCGCATTCCAGTATATTACAGGGTTTTCCCAGTATTTCCTCTTTACTGTAATGGAGCAAATCTTCCAGAGCTTTATTGGCATACAGGATATTCCCCTTAAGATCGACGAGCATAAGCCCTTCTTTCATTTTGTCTACGACGTCTTTCCAGTTATCACAGAAATAGTCTTTGATCTGTTCCTTTGGTATCATTGAAGATTCGATTGTACGCTCTCTTAAAGTGTTAAGGGTTTGTTAACTCGTTAAGTGACGTTAACAAATAAAAATCATTAAGGCCATTGTTAAGTGCCTTATTTCTTCATTTCTGTACTCAAAAACAGGTAAACGAAGACTCCGAGAAAACGGCTAATGCTGTTAAAGTTGCTAGGCTTGTAAAAAGGCCATTTTTGAGATGGCTAAGTGAAAATCAAGTCCTGCGCAGGGCTACTATATAATCCTGTAGCGCTGTAAAGCTGTTGCAGCTGTGGATAGCTTGCCTTATTTTTGAGCTACCGGTAAATGCAGAGAAATAACGGCCGATATGATTTCGGATATAGGCAAGAAGTCTTTTGGTATCAAGGTATCTTTCCATAAGTTCTAGATGCCGCTCTACCGTGTGGAGTATATCGTCTAAGGAATCCGGTCTTCCGTCTTTTTGGAAAACCCATGGATTACCCAGAGCTGCACGTCCAATCATTACACCATCACAGCATGTTTCTTCAATTCTTGAAAGGCCCTCTTGGTAGCTATGCACATCCCCATTACCAATCACAGGAATGGAGACAGCTTCCTTAACTCTACGGATAATATCCCAGTCGGCTGTCCCTGAAAAAGCCTGGGCCCAGGTTCGCCCATGAATGGTAATAGCTGCAACACCAGTGCTTTCACACATTTTAGCAAACTCTATAGCCGTTATACGGTCCCTATCTATTCCGGCTCTGGTTTTCAGTGTTACGGGTACCTTTGATTTACTGATAACAGTTTGAACAATTTTTTCTGCAAGTCCAATGTCTTTCATTAATGCAGAACCTGCTCCTTTTTTGGTGACCTTGCGAACGGGACATCCCATATTGATATCTATAAATGTTGGAGAATATTCACTCAGCAGGGCAGCAGCCTCTCCCATAATAACGGGGTCGGAGCCAAAGAGCTGAAAGGATACCGGTTGCTCGGCAGCGCAGGATGCAAGCATGTGTATTGTTTTTTCCTGGCCGTAAACCAGTCCGTGACAACTCACCATTTCAGAGACAACCAGTCCTGCACCGTATTCACGGCAGAGTATCCTGAAAGGAAGGTCTGAATAGCCTGCAAGTGGGGCTAAAATGAAAGGTGAATCTAAAGTTGTTTTTTCGATTTGCAGCATATGTTTTTACAGCTGATTTTTTTTTGTAAACGAGTTAGAATTGTAAAATTTTACACATGTTTTAGTAATAAACTGAATTTGTTAGTATTTTGAAAATTTGTAACTATTCAGCGGGGCACGATATTACCCTAACTTCTGAGCTGTAACTGTTCAGAAGTGCTTTATATCCGTTTGTTTATTTTCCTGCCTTTTTTATTGGCAGATCACTAATTATTTTATGGAGACCCAAATGACCTTGCAACTTACTATGCAATCCAGTGAATTGTCCAGTGAGGAGTTGAGCACACTGAAAGCAATGCGCGTACGCTGTGCTAAAAACATTCTCTTATCTACCAGTCTGGCAGGATCTGGACATCCTGGTGGCTCTCTCTCAACGCTTGATAATCTTCTCGTAACCTATGGCTGTATGCGCCATGATTCTACCAATCCTGGCATGGAGAAACGTGACAGAGTTATTATGAGTATTGGTCATGTTTCTCCTGCTGTGTATTCGACCCTAGCTGAATATGGCTACTTCACAGAAGAGGATTTTCTGTCAGGATTTCGTCGTACAGGTTCAGGTTTCCCTGGTCACGTTGAGCGAATTGTTCCCGGTGTTGAATGGGATACCGGGAATCTCGGACAGGGGCTTTCCACAGCGGTGGGGTTGGCACATGGATTTAAAATTCAGAAAAAACCAAATCAGGTTATCGTTTTCATGGGAGATGGTGAGCACCAGAAGGGACAGATTATTGAAGCCATTCGCTATGCCTCAAAATATAAACTCGATAACTTGATAGTGATCGTCGATAGAAATCATCTTCAGATATGCGGTACCACGGAAGAGGTTATGCCTCAATCGATTCGCTCCCTGTATTCTATCAATAATTGGGACGTTCAATATCAGGAAGATGGCCATGATACAAATGCCTACTTTCAGACTTTCTCCAAGGCCTACCAGAAAGAGGATGGTGTTCCCACGGTTATTGTATCGCGTACCACCATGAGTAAAGGGATATCCTTTATGGAAAACATTCCTAAATATCATGGATCACCACTTGATCGCCAATCCCTGACTAAAGCAATGGCGGAACTTGGTGTAGAAGATGAGTTTGACAAATGGACTACACTACGCGAAAATCCTGTTGCTACCGAGACTATTCAACAATACAGTGCTCCCAGCGTAACTGTAAGTGGCGGTGATCCAATTCTTTATGAAGCCGGAACCATGCTTGATAATCGTTCTGCATACGGTAATGCTTTGCTTGGTCTGGCCGAGGCCAATAACAGTGATACCAATCTAGTGATTGCTGGTATTTCATGTGACCTTGAAGGATCTGTGAAGATGGGGGGATTTCACAAACATTCTCCCTTAGCCTATATGGAAGCAGGTATTCAGGAACATCATGCTGCATCCATGGCCGGAGGACTTGCCAGCCTGGGGTTGGTAACATTTTTCAGCACCTTTGGCGTATTTGCAGTATCCGAGGTTTACAATCAGAATCGTCTCAATGACTTTAACCATGCCAGTGTCAAAGTAGTTGCTACTCATGTAGGGTTGGATGTTGGTGAAGATGGACCAACCCATCAGTGTATTGATTATCTCGGATTGTTTCGCAACTATTTCAGATCATCTGTATTTATGCCCGCGGACCCCAACCAGACAGACCGTATTATCAGGTATATTGCCACTGAACCCGGAAATGTTTTTGTTGGAATGGGACGTTCGAAGACTCCTGTAATTACAAAAGAAGATGGATCTGTGTTTTTTGATACGGATTATAGCTTTCAAGCCGGTAAAGGCGACTGGATACGTGAAGGAAGCGATGCTGCAATTATTACCTATGGTGCCGTGGTACCTGCGGTGATGGAGGCATGGAAAATACTGAAACAGAATGGACATTCAGTTGCAGTATTAAATATGGCCTCTCTTTTACCAATTGATAAGGAAGCGGTTCTCAGAGCTGCGAAAACCGGGGTAGTTTTAACGGTTGAAGATCACCATATTGAAACCGGTCTGGGGAGCATGGTGGGGACTATCCTTGCAGAAACTGGAAAGGGAATTACCTTCCAGCGATCGGGCGTTGCCCAGTATGGCGGGTCAGGAAAGCCTTCTGATCTGTATACCAGTCAGGGACTTGATGGGAAATCAATTGCAGCTAAAATGGAAGCAATGCTCGGTTAAAAAAAGCAGAAATATCCCAAGAGTTTTTAGCAATAAAAAAGGCCGTTCCAAATGTAACGGCCTTTTTTTTATTGCTAGTGAATGATGCTATTTTAAAATTATTTCGCGGAATCGGGGGACACGATCCCAATTCAAAAGACAAAGATGAATTGGGTCATGTCCCCAGTTTCCTACCAACGTATTCGTTATGCAATTCCGACTCAAACTCAATTTGGGTGGATAATTACCTGAAGTTATATTGTTTCTTTGGAAAGAATTCCAAGAGTCTTAATGTAAATTTTTTCTGATAAGTCATCGATAATAATTGCAAGGGCCTCTTTTTCATTATCTGAGCTTTCAGATGAACTTGCGCCAACTGGATACTCTTCAGACCAGACTTCATTTCCAACTTCCATAAGTACTTTACCGCTTTCAATATCTTTTAAAATATAGCGTACAGTGAGAAGTACTCTCACTTCAGTTGCATTATTACCGGCGCCATATGTAAGACTAGGAAGATCTATGGATATAATTTCTCCAGCCAGGATAAGTTGAGCACCTTCTTTCTGTTTGGTGACTTTTATGCTTCCTGATTTTTGATACCAGCGGGTAAGGGATTGGTAAATTTTGGCGTCGAGTAAGAGGTCATTCGTTCGGTTGTGCCAGTTGGTGATATAGAGGTTTCGGTCCGGTCCTGAATAGATGTAGGGGTTATGGTATCCGCAGGAGGCAAGAATTAAAACCGCAACCAGAAGAATGGGGATAAGAAGCTTTCTAATTTTCAATGGTATGCTCCACAAAAGGTAATCTGAACAGTTACAGCTCAGAAGTTAGGGTAAAACCGTGCCACGCTAAATAGTTAAACATTAATTATAAATATAAGTCAGATGAGGTAGATGGTATCCTCAAATAACAATATTAACAAGTTTCTTCTTAACGACAATAACTTTTTTGATGGGCTGGCCATCGATAAATTTTAAGGCCTGCTCATCTTTTAATGCCATTTCCTCAAGAGTTGCATCGTCAATATCAGGCGATACCAAAAGCCGTGATCGCACTTTTCCCTTAACCTGGATAACAATAGTTAATTCGTCTTCCCTGGCTGTATCTTCATCCCATGAAGGCCATTGCTCGTTCTCAATGGAGCTGCCTTTGTGAACTGTACTCCAGAGTTCTGAACAGAAATGTGGGACCATGGGGTAGAGAAGAACCAGCATACTGTCTACTGCCTCTTTAATAACATGGTTTCCCAGGGGCGCTTTCTTTTTGTCACCGCTAAGGGACGTCAATGTATTAAAAAGTTCCATGACTGCACTGATGGCAGTATTGAAATGAAAATTATTTTCTATGTTGGCTGTGACACGTTTAATGGTTTGGTGGGTTTTGCGGTGCAGTTCGCGTTCTGATGCCTTTAAATCAGCAGTCTTTATTTCTCCGCCTGCAGTAATTGCATCGAGGTTGGACTGCACAAAACGAAAGATTCTATTTAAGAATCGATAACAGCCCTCTACTCCCTTGGCATTCCATTCAAGATCTTTTTCCGGGGGAGCAGCAAAAAGTGAAAAGAGCCTGGTTGTATCTGCGCCATACTCACTGATAAGATCACTTGGATCGACCACATTTCCTTTTGATTTTGACATTTTTGCACCATCTTTAATTACCATGCCCTGGGTGAGCAGATTGGTAAAAGGTTCATCAATTTCGAGGTAGCCGAGATCTCGAAGGACCTTAGTGAAAAAACGTGAATAGAGAAGGTGGAGTATGGCATGTTCAACTCCTCCAATATACTGATCAACGGGTAGCCAATGCGAAGCCTCTGACTTGTTCAACGGAGAATCGGTAAAACGAGGGCTGGCATACCGTGCAAAATACCATGATGACTCAACAAAGGTATCCATGGTATCCGTTGCTCTTTTTGCTGTGCCACCACATTTGGGACAACTTGTCTCGTAAAAGGCAGGCCTTTGATGAAGTGGCGCACAATCATTTTGCTGCGAACCACGATCCTCAGGGAGAGTAACAGGAAGGTCGTCGATGGCGACGGGTTGGGTGCCACAGGTTTCACATTCTATCATGGGGATAGGCGCTCCCCAGTAGCGTTGTCTTGAAATACCCCAATCACGGAGACGGTAGGTGATTTTAGAATCCCCTATCTGTTTAGATCTCGCATACTTAATTATGGCTTCTTTAGCTTGTTCCGAGTCAGTTCCAGAGAATGATCCAGAATCTATAAGGACACCGGCAAGGGAAGACGCTTCCTCCATCTCCTGGCCGATAATTTGTGTATCCTTTGGAACAACAACGGGTTTGATTGTAAGATTATATTTTTTTGCAAATTCAAAATCGCGTTGATCGTGGGCTGGGACGGCCATAACTGCGCCGGTTCCATAGGCCATAAGAACAAAGTTGGCTACAAATATGGGGATCCTGTCACCGTTAAAAGGATTGATGCAAAAGCACCCGGTGTCTATTCCTTCTTTTTCTGTAAAATCCTGATTAGATTGCTGCTGTTTTTCTTTAATAATGCGTTGTACAAACTCGCTGACTTCCTGTTCCCTGGGATTGTCCTTGAGAAGGATCTCAAGCAGAGGATGTTCTGGGGCAATGGACATAAAGGTGACGCCGAATATGGTGTCGGGCCGTGTGGTAAAAATGGAAAGCGTTTCTTTATTGTCGAACCCTTCGACTGGAAAGTCGCATTGGAGACCGGTGGATTTACCAATCCAGTTGCGTTGCATGGTGATGACTTTATCTGGCCAGCCGCTGAGTTGGTCCAGGCTCTCAAGCAGTTCTTCAGCGTAGTCTGTAATTTTAAAAAACCAGCCATTCATCTTCCTGGCATCGACTAATTCATCACAACGCCAGCATGCCCCTTCGATGACCTGCTCATTGGCAAGAACGGTATGACAGGACCGGCACCAGTTTACAGTGGTGGTCTTCTGGTACACCAAGCCTTTTTGGTACATCTCAAGAAAAATCTGTTGTTCCCATTTATAATACTTGGGATTGCAGGTGGCGATCTCCCTGTCCCAGTCATAGGAGAGTCCTAGCTGACGCAGTTGATTACGCATGTAGTCGATATTGTCGTAGGTCCAACGGGCAGGGTGGGTGTCATTTTTTATGGCAGCATTCTCAGCAGGCAGCCCAAATGAATCCCATCCCATGGGGTGAAGAACGTTAAATCCGCGAAGGCGTTTATAACGAGCCACCACATCACCAATGGAGTAGTTGCGGACATGCCCCATATGAATGCGACCGGAAGGGTAGGGGAACATTTCAAGGACATAGTACTTTTCCATGTCGCTTTTCATGTTTGCTCTGTAGGTGGCGTTATTTAGCCATCTATCCTGCCAGGACTTTTCGATGGATTTAAAGTCGTAGATTGTTTCCGGGGTTGCATTTGAAGACATATATGGGTGACCTCTTACAGTGTAACTGTACGGTGTTTATAAGGTATTATTCTGATTGAAACGAATCAGGTTCATCAAAAGGACTAAGATTTTCAAACATAGTGTGCTCTTTAATGAATGTCAATTTGACAGTCCCGGTGGGGCCGTTTCTTTGCTTGCCAATGATTATTTCAGTAATACCTTTATTGGGGTTATCCTCTGCTTTATTATAGACTTCATCACGATAGATAAAACAGATCACATCGGCATCCTGCTCAATGGCACCGGATTCACGAAGGTCAGACATCATGGGACGTTTGTCCGGTCGATTCTCAAGGCTTCGATTCAGCTGTGACAGGGCAACAACGGGAACTTTCAGTTCCTTGGCCATGGCTTTGAGGGATCTTGAAATTTCACTGATTTCCTGGGTTCTGTTCTCGGTGGAGTTTCTGCCGCGCATCAACTGCAGGTAATCCACAATGATCATACCGAGAGGATATTGGGCAGCAAGACGGCGAACCTTTGCCCTCATTTCAAGGACAGAAATGGCAGCGGTATCATCAATGTAAATGGGAGCTTCGGTGAGCATACCAACGGCACGGGTAAGTTTTGGCCAGTCTTCATTGTGAAGTTTTCCGGTACGTACACGCTGTGAATCGACAAGCCCTGTCGAGCAGAGGAGTCGCATGGTAAGCTGTTCTTTGGACATCTCAAGGCTGAATACGGCAATACCGGTATTCTGGAAAATAGCAGCATTTTGTGCGATATTCATGGCAAAAGCTGTCTTTCCCATGGAAGGTCGTCCGGCAACAATAATAAGATCCGATGGCTGGAAACCGGCTGTCATTTTGTCGAGTTCTGTAAAACCCGTGGGTACACCTGTGATTTGCTCCTGCCTACTGTAGAGCAACTCCACGGTCTTAAAGGCATCTGGCACAATGCTTCTTAAGGGAGTGAAGCTCTTGTCAGATTTACTTCTGGCGATCTCAAAAATGGCCTGTTCCGCCTCATCGACAAGTGTATCGATATCGCCCTGTTCTTCATAACAACGACTGGCAATATCTGTGTTTACAGAGATAAGATTTCTGAGAACTGCCTTCTGGCGAATAATCTTGGCGTAGTGAAAAAGATTTGCGGTCACAGGGACAATGGAAGTAAGTGTCGCGAGATATGCTACACCGCCGGCCTTTTCGAGCTGGTTAAAATCTTTGAGCTGGTTCGAAACGGTGATAATATCCTGTGGTTCGTTTCGTTCAAAAAGTACAATCATTGCTTCAAAAATAAGCTTGTGATTAACTTTATAGAAATCTTCACTTACAAGGAGCTCAAGAACAGTTGAAAGGGCATGGTCTGAAAGAAGGATGGTGCCAAGAACCGACTGTTCGGCTTCGACATTTTGTGGAGGCATCCTTCCACCGGGAGAGTTGATCGGAGGGGCGTCGGGTGGTGGTGAATTCATAGTGACAACAAGGTGGCAACGGGTATAAACAACAACACACTGTACAAGACATAATCGTCCTGACAGTGTGTTGTAAGTTCTCTGATAATACAAAAAAGTACTATCAGAAAAGAATAGGACAAAAAGGGGGAGTTACGCTTCCTCTTTTTCCTTAAGTGGAACAACTGCAACTGTGATTTCCACTGTTGTCTGAAATCCCACCTTTACGGTCACACTGCTTTCTCCAAGTTCTTTGATGGGATCCCGAAGAAGGATATTTTTCTTGTCTATTGTGACTTTGGTATCTTCTTCAAGTTTTGCAGCGATGTCATTCGAAGTAACCGAACCAAAGAGTCTCTCTTCGCTTCCGGTAAGCATTGCAATACTGAGAGTAGTGCCTGCAAGTTTTTTAGCAAGTGCCTCAGCAACTTTTATTTCATCTTGAATGCGGGACTGAATTTCAGCCTGATTCTTTTCAAAAATTGCGACGTTTGCGGTACTGGCTGCAACGGCTTTTTGCTGGGGGAGAAGGTAGTTGCGCCCATATCCGGCTTTAACCGTAACGATATCACCTTCCCTGCCAAGAGTGTCGATAGTTTCTTTTAAAATAACTTCCATTGTAATCTCCTTAACTACGTTCGTATATCAACCTGAGCTGTACTATATATACAAAGGTATCTTTTGTTTGTAATACGTCTAATCGCTTTCCTGTTCACCACGGTTTAGTCGTCTGATGTCCGTCCACACATCGGCAACTCCAAGGATTCCAAGAAGGATAATCCCGAAGGTTTGAAAGAAGAGCAGGACATAAATTAATGTTCGCAAAAATAATGGTACACTCCATTTTGAAAAATAAAAGAGCATAATGGCAATGCCTTGGAAGCAATACAGTAACGTACTGACCATAACGACATTAAGCCCAATAGTTCTGCCGGGTTCCAGTGGCAGAACTACCAATATTGAGGCGATAATAAATACCCAGACTAACCTTTCCGGCAGTGCCCAGAACCTGTACTCAGGCCATGGCCCAGTACCGCTGTTCTTGTGAAGCATGCGGTTTCCGATTGCCATGGCAAACCAGGTAATCAAAAGCGTGATACAGGCGAGTATGCCCGGCATCACTTTTGGTATCCAGATTCTCATTTGAGTAAATGTCTGTTCGAGCAGCAAAAGTGTTTCTGCAGGCACAGAACTGTTTACTTTATAATATGCTATTGCTTCATTCATCCCCTGATTTATAGAGCTGATCAAAAGATTGTATGGATGATCGTCGAGTCCAAATGTGAGGAGCGTTGTAACAACTATCCACGATCCGGCGAGAGCAATCGTTCCTTTAATGACTGCCGACGAAATTGATTCTTCATTTCGGGCAGAGCCTGCGAGTACAAACCCCACAGGAATTAAAGTTAATGAAAACAATAGCTGTTCAATAATCTGAAAAGCCAGGCCTGCAATGCAGGCAAGTGCACATCCAAACAGGATGTATTTTTTTCCTCTGTTCCTTCCGTATCGTAACAGATAGTAAAAGACCAGAAGAGGAAGAAGCCCGTGTACCCAACCAAAAATAGCTCCTAATAAACCGGGAATAAGGATAACAGCTGTGACGAGTAAGATATGTTGTAGATATTTTACATCTTCAGGCTTTGATATTTCCTCATTCACGGATTCACAACCTTTTCAGAGAAAATCACCTTTGAGTGGCACCTGAATAGGGGAGCAGAGCAATTTGGCGAGCGCGTTTTATGGCCTCGCAAAGCTGTCTCTGGTGAGTAGCACAGGTTCCGTATATTCGGCGGGGAATGATCTTACCGCGTTCGGTAACAAAATTGCGAAGGGTCTTCGGGTCTTTATAGTTAATTGTTACTTCTTTGTCGGTACAAAAACGACAGACTCTTTTTCTTTGAAAAACTCTTTTTTTAGGTAGCATATTACTCTCCTGAATCGAATATGGTATCGATTGCTCTTTGGCTATGAATTAAGCAGTCGTTTCAGTTGCGGCAACTTTTACGTCATTTGCAGTCGCTTCAGTTGTGGCAACTTTTACGTCATTTGCAGTCGCTTCAGTTGTGGCAACTTTTGCGTCTTTTGGACTCTTTTCAGTCTGCTCTTCTTCCTGGCTACTGGTCTCTTCTGCAGCCTTAGCAGCAGCAACCACTGCAGCTTCATATTCACCACGGGCAACAGCAATACCGTCTTCGTCAATGGAATCGGCGAGTTTAATAGTCAAATACTTCATGATCGAGTCGTCGATTCTGAATTTACGCTCCATCTCAGTCACATTTGCTGGATCAGAAGCATAATCAGAGAAAACATAATACCCTTGGGTTTCTTTCTTGATCTCATATGCGAGAGTGCGAAGTCCCCATTTATCAAGGGAAATCATCTGGCCGCCATCGGCACCAAGAATTGTGTTCGTATTATCTATAACTGCGGTGACCTCATCCTCACTCATAGTGGGGCGAAGAATGTAGATCGTTTCATACCTGCGCATAAGTTCCTCCTCTTGGACTCATGATATGGGGAAAAATCCCCGGTGGTAGGCTCTTACGTATTGTAAGAGCGAAGAGGTGCTGTCTCACACATTGTGAAACAGGAATACGTTTCGTACGTATCTCTATAAAGAAACCTTCTTAAATACCTTGAGAGTTCGATTGTGTCAATTTATTTTTTTTTCTTTTTCTGCGGATTTGATTGTTTCCCAAAGTATTTTCAGTTCTTCTTCGTTATTCACCACAACTCCATCGAAGACATGAGGGTGCCTTCGGATCATTTTCTCATTAATATTAGATAGGACATCTTCAATAGTAAAGTTTTTGAGTTCTGAATTGATTTCCGAAAGTAATACCAAAAGAAAAAGAACATCACCAATTTCTTCACACAGGTGAGTGGGATCCCCTTCCTCAATTGCCTCAAGAAGCTCCTCGCATTCTTCAGAGATATATTTTACCAGAGTTCTGGCTGTTTGTTTCCGGTCCCATGGACAACCATTTTCCGACCGTAATTGGGTAATTGTCTGACAAAAAGTAAAAAAAGTATTTTTGCAGGTATTCATGTTTTTTTAATACCAAAATGGAAGATTATTAAGGTTTCGAGAGCTTAGCTTTGTTAACACCTGACGTTAACAGGTTAACACGTGTTTGCGGGTGTTGCGAAGGTTGTTGATAATGGTTGACAGCACCTGACAAGGCAAGTAGTAATTTTCCCATGTGACATCAGCACTCATTCTTATATAGTTCGTCACCGCCTAATTGAAGGCCTTATGGTCTTACCATATATCAAAATAATTTTTACTTTTATATTTTATTCATTTTATAGATTTTAGCGAAAGAGGAAACGGTATGGATCAGGAAAAGCAGAAAGAGTTTATGTTAAAAAGGCAAAAAGACATTGCCAGGATAGACCAGGAATCAAAACGCACTCATGGTTGGTATGTTCGAGTGCGGTTTCAGGGGAAAACCCATTCAAAGTTTTTTTCAGATAAAAAATGTGGTGGTCGCTATTCCAGTTTACTTTCTGCCATAGCGTGGCGTGATTCTACTGAAAAGAAACTAGGTAAGATTCGAACCAATAAACACCTTGTAACCGTGAGCAACTCAGGCACTGGTGTTGTCGGTGTTAGATTGAATGATGGTTTTAATCGTTATGAAGTAAGTTGGGTTACAACTGAAGGCAGGCAGGGAAAGACGTCTGTTTCTATTAGAAAACATGGTATGGAGGGTGCTTTCATTAAAGCATGTGCCATCCGCCAGAAAAAAGAAAGGGCACGGCTTGGAATTTAGTATCTTTTTTCTGGACTCCCGTTATAAAAACACCAAGATAGCCTCTAGTCTTTTTTGTTGGCTATGTTCGCGTTAAATGTTGAAAAACAACCCCATCGGCCTTATCTTTTTTGATATACCATCAAAAAAGAGGAGGACTATATGGAGACTAATAAGTTTTTCCAAATGCTTGCTCAAATCAACCAGATGGATCTGGAATGGTCAAGTAAAAGTAGACAGTTTTTTTTATGCGATTTCCTTTTGTCTTTGCCAGTTTTCCATAAATTCTCTGGGGCTTTTATTACCCAAGTG
>CAZIDU010000107.1:0-14223 GCA_964538055.1 uncultured Desulfocapsa sp.
AGCACCCTCAACTCATCGTCGTGAGTTGGCCCAAGACAAACCTCTGCAGTATTTTCATGGTCACACGTTAAAGGACATAACTCCTACAATGGTGGCACAATTCCGTGATTGGCGACTTGGGGCGGTACAGGCAGGCACGGTAATAAAAGATCTCAATACAGTCTCTCACATTTTCACCACCGCTGTTCGTGAGTGGGGTGTCGATGCGGTAAACCCTGTATTGATAATCAAAAAGCCTAAAGCACCAGCTGGACGACTCCGCTTTCTGACCGATGGAGAGATTGTGAGGCTCTTAAAGGAAAGCAGAAAAGGGCACAGGGGAAATCTTTACCATTTCCTCTTATTGCAACTCCACACAGGGATGCGGCCAAGCGAAGGCGCATCTTTAGCATGGAGTCAGATAGATTTTGATGGACGAGTTATTGATTTGCAAAAAACAAAGACTGATCCACGCCGAGTACCTTTGACTGTCCCGGCGCTTGAGACGCTTTCCAAGCTTGTCCCTCCTGGTGATTACAAATGCAGCAATTTTGTCTTTCTACCCAAAGAGCCGAAAATGACATATCGGCGTCGGCCGAATCAATATTTTCGAGAAAGCTTTGAAGCGGCTATCAAAAGAGCCAATATCTCAGATTTTCATATGCATGATTTACGGCATACTGCAGCCAGTTACATGATTATGAATGGTGTTGACCTGCGAACAGTGGCAGATATCCTTGGGCACAAGACAATTGCTATGACCATGAAATATACCCATCTTCTGGACGAGCATAAATTAAAGGCCATTGATCGTATTGCTGGACTAGGCTTGTAGGCTTATTTGTTTGCAGCCTCCACAAATTTCTTGCCAGCCTTAAATTTTACGACTTTTTTGGCAGCAATTTGCATTGTCTTACCAGTTTGAGGATTACGCCCCTGGCGAGCAGCTCTTTCGTTTACGGAAAAAGTACCAAAGCCGATTAACGAAACCTTCTCACCGGATGCAACACTGTTGGTGATGGCTTTGAGCATGCTGTTTACCGCTTTGTCGGCGGCAGCTTTGCTCATTTCACATTCTTCAGCTATTTTGTTTACCAGGTCGCCTTTGTTCATTGTTTTTCCTTTGCTATATTTGAAGTATGTTGGAATGAAAACTACTTCATGTTCAAATAGCAGAAGCCTATTGATCTTGCAAGGTTATTTCGGTTTCTCGCCTTCCGTGGTTTGCATAAAGGTACTGATTTCTCTCGGAGTATAATAGCGAAACCGCACTTTTTGGCTCAAACGGGCTGTATAGTCAGAAAATGCAACAACCAGCTCCCTGCCTTCATCCATTAATTCTTCTCCCTCTTTGTGTGAGACCCCGTCCATTTCACCCAGTTGTGCCTTGAAATTCGTATAGGCCATATCAAACTGTCGTAGAATATTGAACAGTGTGGATCCAAGGGGAGAGTTGACTTTCAATACTCTGGAACCTCGTTCCTTGGCCATATTGATTTTTTTCTCCTGTATTTCCTGCCAGGATGGTTTCTGCCTTTTTGCTTGTTCCTCAGCCATACTTCCTCCTTTTAATGAGATTTTATGCAGAAATAATTTTGGCGTTCCTTTTGATCTGGTACCGGTGCCAGTAATCAAGGGCAAAAGCGGATCCGTATGGCAGCACAGCAGCCACCACCATAAGAATTGCACTTTTTGTGGCCACAGGAATCAGGTGTGGCTTTATTTCAAAGTACCCATAGTATATTTTCTCTGCCCTTGACTCAAAATGACTGGCCAGCTTCCAGATATTTTCGGGTGTGCTCAACCTGAAAATCATCAGATAAACCACATACAGGAGAAAGGCTTTCACCAATAAAGACATGGCACGTCCGAGTAACAGTGAGTTGATCGCTTTTCTGGTTATATTCCCCACATAGTAGCGACTGATATAACTGCACATGGCAGTATTTACGATCAACACAAGATACGGAATGGAGCCAAAGAGTACCTGACTAACCAGATCATTTTTGGGAAAAACAAAGGGGAAAAGGTAGAAATGAAAAAGTGGAAACATAAAGACAAAGGCAAAACCTTCATGAAAACCACTGGTGATTCCAATTCGGAAGAAGTCTATTGTTCTCTCTAGGGTAAGAAATTCTGAAGGAATATTTTGCCCTTTACTCTCGATCACATAAAACTGCTGAACCTCGGATATGGCATTGAGTAGATTTCTGGGCTTGTAGATCCTGCCACTATCAGTAGTTATGATCTGGGCGTTGGTATCATTCTGACTTCTGTTTTCCCACTCCTTTGCCATCATAAATCCTGCTGATACTTATTCTGTATAGGGACTGACTTTGATAATATCCTTCAGTATTTTCGGTTTAGCCTGTTCCATTTCAGCTATGGAGCCAAAGGCTTCTGCATGAAAAGGTGTGTAAAAACCCTTCATGGGTTTGCCTATTTTTCTGGTCACTGAAAAATATCCGCCAAAGAACTTCTTCTTAATCAAGCCGTCTGCAATAACTTCATGTTCGGTGCGTAATTGATGAACAATGGTAAACAATACATTGCGCATACTTTTATCTCTTTTGGCCATGGTCGCAATCTCTAGACATCCGGCCTTTTCTGCCTGTTGCCTTGCAATATCTTCCAGAACTTTTGCCTGAAAATAGACATAGCCATTGGACATGGAGAAAGCGAAAAACTGTCTGCCATACATTTTATTGATATGTGGTTTTAATTCTTCCAAGAACTGTGCAGCATCAAACCATGTTGAAATATCCACGGATGCAGGTGCCTCTGATTTCGGTTTCTTGTGAGATATCCCCCTTGTCTCTCCATAGATATCTTCCTGAGCTTGCCAAGCGGCTGCGCCACGATTTTCACCAGCATCCTTTTTCTGCTCTGGCTCTTTCTCTGCAAGTTCTAACGAATTCTCCTCCAGCTCCTTTTGCCGGGCAAGCTGGTCTGCTTTTTTTAGAGTTGTCCCAAGCAATCCTTTGGGCATCTTATGGTGGAGTTTGATGGCCTGAAGGATTTCATCCTTTCGGGGTAACTGTTTAAATTCATCAATCTTGGAAAGTGGCCGCCCGGCAGCTAAAGGATGTTCACCAAGAGAATAGAGATACCCATGCATGGATTTCAACTTTCCAAGGTCATGGCCTAAGGCAGCAACCATGGTGTCAGGAATCACATGCCATGCTTCTATCTCTGAAAGGAGTTGCACAACCTGTTCGGCCACATTAATGGAATGGTGAAGGAGGGATGTTCTGGAAAGAATTTGAAATGTATTTTCATCCCATCCTCCTTCGACATCGCCCTGGATATTCACCACCGACGGACAGCCGCTCTCCTTGTCAAGCAAACTAAGAATTCGCCCACAAACATCCCTTTGCAGCGGAAACTTCTTAAACCATCCCCAGTTGTTAATCTTCTCCATTAGGGCTGCTGCTCTGATATCTTCAAAATCAAAAGTGGTACTTTTTTCCTCTCGATGCTTTATTTCGCGCCATAGAGGAGAGAGCTCGGAAATATGAATTTCCTTATTTCTTTTTTTTTCCCATAGCTTCGATAAGCTCCGCAAGGTAACAACTCGAACTACTTTTTCTTTCTGCTGCCCCAAATACAAAACCACGACAGCGACGAGCAATAGAGCAAAAAATAAAATCAGCAGGCCACTGCTCCACAAATCCATAGTTTTCCAGGATTTTACGTTCTGCCTTTGCTGGCCAGATCAGGAAAGATAACTTTCACTTCAGGATCATTTACCGTTGCGGTCTTTCCCTTATACGTTCCAGAGTAAGTGCTTAAAAATATTTCCCTGGGAGCCATATTCAAAATCTCAGTATGTTTAACTCGTATTTCTTCCGTTTCACGAATGGAAAGCCCGCCACCCACAGAAATGATGGGAGAAAATTGTTGCTGCTCACCCAGGTGTCTGGAAACATAAACAGCAGTGCTGGCATCCGGCACGCGCATAAAGAGTTTAGTATTACAGTTATCTAAAATAGTATTGGCCCGGTCTTCTCCTACTTCTGCATACAATTGACTGATGGACTGGCAATAGCCATGGATATACACTCCGGCTCCACCTGCCTTGGCAAAGAGATCTTCAATCCCTTGATAAAGGACAGATTGTGCTTCATCTATATGTATTACAAGGGATGGGGTAACATTCCTACCACTGGAATATATACGCCCCACAAAAGCCTGGATCATGGAAATAATCACCTTGCCGGCAGTATAAGCAGCACGTTTTGCTAAGAGCGAGCCAAGCTGAACCACCAAAATAATGCCTTTTCCATCTTCCAGACGTTTAATAAAGCGGTTTTCATCTGCTTTACCAATTATCTGTCCCACATTTCCAGAGGTAAGTTCTGTTAATGCTACACGTAAAGAACTGGCTACCTTGGAATAATAATCTGGTGGAGTGGAAAGAATCTTCTGCATGTCCAGGGCAAGCTGTTGTGCTTCCGGTGTGTTGATATAATCGAGCTTTCCTTTAAGTAATTTAAGATCCTGATGACTGATATGGTTTTTAATATCATTGAGATTGAAGGAAGGTGCCTTGTCAACGGACTCAGCCAATATGATCAGGGCTTGTACTACTATTAAGCTGACTTCGTAAGCAACACCAAAGAAATATGGCTCCCGTCCTACTGCCACACCTGCTGTGATATGAGCGACCAATTCTTCCGGCATATAATATGACGAAAGAGGATCCAGAATTGCGCTGTATTCTGGGAAAATTGGCGTGACCAGCATTAGGTCTTCGAGCCGGTCGGTATCATCGGCAATCTCGACAATTTTTGAAAACAGATCAATGTCTCCCTTGGGATCAATGGCCACTACGGAATAGCCCTTACGAATATCCTGTTCGATGATATGCTCCATTGTTCTGGTCTTACCCACACGGGTGGTACCAAAACACCAGAAGTGCCCTTTCCTGTGAGAGTCAGGAAAACCAATATCAAGAATTGTCTCCGGGTAATCCAGGTGGATCCCTGTGCCGATATGTGTCCAATGTTCAGTCGGACTACTTTTCCTGAAGATCCCCATAATCAAGACGAAACAAAACGTACTTGAATACATTCATGTAATTCTTCACTGACAGCTGAGATTGCTGATTTTGGCAACCTCCTGGAAGTAACAACGAAACTTTTGTGCCCCACATATCGTTTCACACAATGAATGTTTACCTCTTCGGCTTCCACGGGCAGCTGCTCCTGTAGCAAACTCTCCACCAGAGTTTTGGAGACTCGATCCAGAACAATCTTCATCTTTGGAGTCCCGGCAACCAAAACAGGATCGATCCTGCGAATATGAAAAGCACGTATTCGCCCAACACCAAAAGATTGTAGATTCCTTTCATGCAGACCGATACGATTGAGAGGACATACCGCTATTGCCTGTTCACCTGGAATTATCTCGGCCTCAACAAGGAGCTCTCCACTAGGGCGACAGGATAGTACTTCAGCCCAGCGTAATTCTTTTTCGTAAAACTTATACTTTTTTGTCTGTTTGATCGTGGCCGCCTTTGACAGAGCGATGTCCAAATGTTTTAGAAGAGTATTCGCTCCTCTTATTTCTCGAAAATCAATACATCGCTGAATCGTTGTGCCATCAATTTTATTGTAGAGCACAGCTTCCATCTCAAAATTATTCCGAAAAAAGACCATGGTATCAAGTCCGTACCATTGAGACAGAATGGACGAAAATACCTTCTCGATTTCAGTTACTACTTCATTTTGAGTAAGGCCGTACTGAGACGCAAATTGCTGTATTGCTTTTTGCATGCGATAAGAAATTCCGAAAAAGGTTCTGAAAGATATAAAAAGCTCTCATATTCCTTTTTCGTTTGGGATGACTAGATTGTGACAGGGATATATGTCCTTTTACTTGCAGTGGAGTAATGTAAGGAAGGTAATTCTCGTTAACTATTTTCCTGATACAACAAGATTGAGATTCAAGTACATACATTGATATAAAAATAGTATCGCACTGTAGGGGGGGGCTTTTGGTACGTAGGAGTACTCTTCAGTTGGACGAAGCAGGCCCAAAGTAGAGGTTTCCACTGGCCATCTCCATGGGTAGTTTTCTATTTTTTGTAGAGAATGGTATTACGTATATACAGAATAGGTTTTATCAACTGTTGCGCCACGAGAACCCCTTGTACTCCACCAAAGCACAGCCGTGCCATATCCCTTGATGTGTAAAAAAACAATGCGCAATTGTTGATAAAGCTTGAGAACTGAACTGCGGTATTTACCCGCGGAATTACAAGCGTTCTCTATGGGGATTCAATGAAACTCTGAGAGGGGTGGTGGCCACGCTGACAGGGGAGTTTTTTCGAGATCCTATCTCACAGATGGCCTTGATTTGGAAGATGTCTCATCTTTTACTTTGTTAATTGGTTGTAGAGGAGCAATTGATAGTGGTCTTTGACGAAATAAAGCGCACTTCTCCTGTTCAATTCAAGGATAGAATTTTCGGACACTGTAAAACTATGCGTTTGATGATTGCTATGAAGTGTCCAGCAAATCTTCCGTATAAAGGCTCTTTTGAAATTTGAGTGGGTAAAATCAGATCATCCCTTGTAGGCTCAAGCGAAAAATACTCTACAAAGGATCATATGATGGAAGAATTATTTCAGCAGGCCCTAGGAATTGAATCTCCGTGTTTGATAAAATCAATCGAGTTTGAAGCAGCGAATAAACGACTTGAAATTCATGTTGATTTTAAACGTGGTGCGACATTCTCAGATGGCAGTGAGGGCGCTCCTTGTAAGGCCTATGACACAGTTAATAAAACATGGCGCCATCTCAATTTCTTTCAACACGAATGTTACCTGCACGCCCGTGTCCCTAGAATAAAACGAGATGATGGGTGTGGTCTCAGGTTTCACCTTGTTATTCGAAGCCCTGTTAATCCAACTCTGCAAATCAATGCCGGTGCACAACGTCAAGCAGTTAACCGGAGTGTCAGACTATTTGATCTGGAGAGTTCAGGATGTATATATTAATGCATCTAAATATGATGAAGATTTACACGATGGGGACATCATCGGAATGGACGAAACGTCGATCGCAAAAGGACATGATTACATTACCCTGTTTGTTGATCTGCAAGAGAAAAGAACCATACATGTAAGTGACGGTAAGGGAAGTGGGACTGTTGTTGATTTTGTAGAATACTTAGAAGAGAGAAAAGGCGATCGTGAACAAATAACCAATGTCAGTTGCGACATGTCGCCCGCCTTTATTAAAGGCGTCGGTGAGCAATTACCAAAGGCAGAGATCACTTTTGATAAATTTCATATTCTCAAGGTCATCAATAAAGGAGTGGATCAGGTTCGCAGGGAGGAAGCAAGGGGAAATCCATTGCTGAAGGGTTCTCGTTATATCTTTCTGAAAAACGATTCAAATTTGACGGTAAAGCAGAAACTAACCAAAAAGACGCTGTGCCTTTCAAAATTGAATTTAAAATCAGTCAGAGCCATGAATATCCGTGAGTCGTTTCAACAGATATATTCCCTCGATAGCCGACTGCTTTTGAAGAAAGCCTGAAATCATGGTATTTCTGGGCAACTCATAGCCGATTGTCCCTAATGATTAAAGCAGCAAAGACAGTGAAACGTCACTGGGCTGGTGTAATACGTTGCAAAAGAGTAAGATTAATAATGGAATACTTGATGTTACAGGCCGCAAAGCGAAAAGCGAGAGGCTACAAGCGCAAACACTTCAAAACAATTGCTTATCTTTTGACAGGAAAACTGGATTTTTCTAAGATAAATGAATTTGCTTCACCCACTTGAATTTCAAAAGAGCCGATTTACTTTTGTTTCAAACAGGTGTTGCAGATACCTTCAACCCGTATTTCAATACGCTGGATACTGCCGGGAAAGGTCTTTTGGAAATTTTCGGAGTGTACTGTCAAACTCTCAGGGCTAAGACAATTAATCAGGCCGCATTTTGTGCAGTAAAAATGTGGATGCTGTGGATGATTCGCATTAGGTGCTATGCCAAAATAAGCAGCCCTTCCGCCAGCACGTATTCGTTCAAGAAGATGTTTCTCAACAAGCAGATCGAGTATTCTGTACACAGTCACCCGGTTGATTGCTTGGGTCCGTTCAACGGTGTTGAGAACTTCCATGACGGTAAGCGGATAACTATTACTACCGATCACCTCCATGATGAGTAAGCGGTTTGCAGTTGCTTCAAGTCCGGCAGACTCCAGCAACTCTCCAT
Source organism: uncultured Desulfocapsa sp. (assembly GCA_964538055.1). Lineage (GTDB taxonomy): Bacteria > Desulfobacterota > Desulfobulbia > Desulfobulbales > Desulfocapsaceae > Desulfocapsa. The sequence continues at coordinate 8,208 of CAZIDU010000107.1, forward strand.
AGTCACATTGTTCGCACATATTTTGTTTCTAAATAATTTTCATTCAGATCCGTGGGCTTTCAGCCAGAGTTTCTTCCGTTGCATCAAAACAATTCTGTCAAACAGGAGGGACAGGAAAAAACCGATCCCTGCGACAAGAATGATAGCTGCCCCTGAAGTAAGATCATAGACATAAGAAGCCCAAAGCCCAGAGCAGATAAATACCATCCCGAATACGCTTGAAACGATCATCATCTGCAACAGTGATCTCGTATATTTTTCTGCAATATAAGGAGGAATCGTCAAAAGAGCAATAACAAGAACGAGGCCTACAACCTGCACCACAATTACCACTGTCACTGCAACTGTGCCGATAAGCATAAAGTAGAGAGCCTTAACCGGTACTCCTCGTACGCGGGCAAATTCTTCGTCATATGACATGACAAGCAAATCTTTATAATAGAAGCAAACAAGAGCCAGAATCACTGCCGTAAGGCTTGCCATTGTAATAAGATCGCTTTGAGGAACACTCAGGATGCTTCCAAACAGGTAGCTCATCAGATCAACATTATAGCCGGGAGTCATGTCAATCAGTAAAATGCCGGTTGCCATACCCACAGCCCACATCACCCCTATAATAGTATCAGCTCGCTGTTTTGATTTAAGGGTAACTGCAGCCATTATCATCGCTGACACAAAGGCAAAAGAAGTTGCTCCAATCATATAAGGCCAGCCAAAATAAAATGCCAGGCCGATACCGCCATATGCGCTATGGGCGACGCCACCTGATAAAAACACCAACCGATTTACCACAATCAGCGTTCCGATAACGCCACAGGTAACGCTGGCCAAAAGACCAGCAAGCAATGCGTTACGCATAAATTCAAATTGAAAGGCTTCTATCATCTATTTTCCCCATGCCGGCTCTTGTATTCTTTAGCCCCTGTAACGACGCTGACCGGACACATTTCCTCAACTGAGCAGGAATGAAAAGCATTGAGTACATCCCCAGAAGAGTCAAATGACTGGTGGTAATGCAAGGTGCGATTCAAACAGGCAATTGATTTTGCATATGATGCAACAATCATGAGATCATGGCTAACCATAAGAATGGTTAGCTCTTTGTTCAGTTCTTTAAGAAGGTTGTAAAAGTCGTTCTGTCCTTTGGTATCAATGGAAGCTGTTGCTTCATCCAACACAAGCAGTTGAGGACGCGAGATCAACGCCCGGGCAATCAAAACCCGCTGTCTTTGCCCTCCGGAGAGAGCCGCAATTTTACGACCAGCGCAATTGTCTATCCCAAGTTTTTCCATTACTTCCAGGGCTGCTTTACGATTTTGCTTTGAATTGCTACGTTGGAATCTCCGAGCCGGATCATACATTCCCATCAAGACAACATCCAAAGCCGTTGCCGGAAAACTCAGGTTATGATTGACATGTTGCGGCACATAACCGATGGAGGCCATGTGGGAGCGTGGCTCCCGATTTTTAATTCTGACCATTCCTCTGGTCGGTGTCAATATTCCTAGAATTAATTTCAACAGGGTGGTCTTTCCCCCGCCGTTCGGTCCAATAATGGCAACAAAATCCCCTTCATTCAGGCTAAGATTGATATCATGCAAAATATCCTGCCCGCTGCAGGAATAGCACATATCAGATATTTCAACGATTGGGGTAATCATGTGTGTGGATATTATTGAAGAACATTTTTGAATTTATCGGCAACACCCCGCATATTGGTCAGCCAATCCTCAGCCAGTGGGTTGATGGGGATTACTTCTCCCTTGATTTCCCTTGCCACCACTGTGGCGCTTCTTGTAGAGAATTGCGGTTGAACAAAAACAACATGGATGTCATGTTCCCTCGCGAATTCAATCAGTTTACGGAGCTGGGCAGGTTTGGGCTCCTTGCCCTGGGTTTCAATGGCAACTTGCTCCAGACCATAGTCGTGGGCAAAGTAGCCCCAGGAAGGATGAAAAACCATAAACTGCATGCCTTTTTTTGCTTTAAAGGTGTTACGCAAATCGTCATTAAGCTCATCAAGCTTCCCGGCAAAGATATCAAAGTTTTGCTGAAATAGCGATGTTTTCTCCGGAAGGATCTTTGAAAGCGTATCGGTCATGATAGCCGCCTGTTTTTTTACAAGTGAAGGGGAAAGCCAGATATGCGGATCGAGCCCACCACGATCGTCGTGGTGATCGTGTTTTTCTTCATGATGCACATCAGTATGCCCCTCATGCTCTTCCCCATTTTCGTCATGTCGCTTGGCATCATGATGCGCGTCTGGGTGATGTTCCTCATCGTGGTGATGCTTGGCCATGGCCAATTTACGGATTCCCTCATCGGTACGAACAACCTTCATCTTCGGATTGACTCCAGCAATTTTTTCAAGCCAGGTTTGTTCGAACTGAACACCAACGGCAAAGTAGGCACTGGCTGAGGCTAATTGTTTCATCTGAGACGATTTTGGCTCATAGGTCGCAGGACTGGCTCCCGGCTGCACCATAACCTCAACATTGACATAATCCATGCTAATTTGTTGCACAAAATATTTCTGGGGAAGTATGCTGACAAAAACAGTGGGTTTGTCGGTGGCAAATGCGGCTTGAGTTGATAAAAACAAACTCAAGTAACCATATATTACAGCTGTAAAAAAAAGTTTCATACTATCACCTCCATTTTAAATAGCTAAATATGAACCAACGGAAATGCAACTTAGTTGCATCGCCAGAAGTAGTCAACTTATTTTCTCTCATTACATAAAATCATTACTATCTGCACACTATTGAGAGAATTAACTATCGATCTACAACCCAGATACATTATGCGCTGAGATTAAGGCAAGGATTCATTAAGCATGTTGGCATGACTGCAATCATTAAAAGACATAGGGGAACCTTGGCTCTTTTACGTAAAGTATAGAATCAGCTATAATAGCGGGCACCTCCATACCGGGAGTTCCAGTTACTGTCGACACTGTGCCTTTAACTTTAATCCATTTATCATTTTCAACATCTGTGTCGGCAGGAGGATCGATGAAGATAAAGATCGGCCTGGCATCAGCTGCACAGCAAGTCATCAAGTACCGATAACACATCACCAGATTATCAGGCAAACGTTCATCGACAAAGGTTTGACAAACAACCTCCACTTCTTTTCCTGTATACTTCTTTGCATTCATAAAGAGTTCAGTCAGTACCACCTCTTTGTTTTCCTTCTCATACTCCCTGATCTCAGCAGCCACTCGCTCATCAAAACTTCCCTGAATAAATCCAGTTTCCGTCTGCAGGCTTCTTGTTGCAAACGTGCTGCTGTTAAAACGTGCAGACTGAGCGTGGGTGAAATAGAGTAACGGGAGAAGCAAAATAAGCAGGGAGGGCAACTGCATCCAAAATGAACCTTGCCTACTTTCTATGACTTGCCTTTTCAGGTTCACCATTAAAAAAAGAAGCAGAATAACGGCACCACTGCCCACAAGCCACCAAAGGCTTGGATGAAGAAACATGGCAAGGTTTTTCTGACCCAGTGTCACAAGCCAGCAGAAAAAAAAGGCCCATAATCCTAGAAGACAGAGTTTGCAATAAAGCAATACAGGCATAATACTCCCCTATGACAGACCGACATGAAGGTACTCCAGGGCGAGCATGGCAAGCAGCACCGTTGTCGTAACGACAAGAATCAGTGATAAAATGACCCGCTTGCGAAAGACACTGAAGTACATCAAAATTAATTTAATATCCAGCATCGGCCCCATGACCATAAAGGCCATCTGAGCACTACCGGGTAAAAGATCCCGGAAACTAGCGGCAATAAAAGCATCTGCCTCACTACAGAGATTTAGGATAACAGCCATTGCCATCATTAATATAATGGCCAGCCACGGTGAGTCCATTAAGTCGGCAAACGTTGCCATGGAAACAGTGCTGCGCATCAAAGCGGCAATAAATGCGCCAATGACAAGATAGCGTCCCACGTCAAAGAAATCATCGCTGGCATGTTCTATGGCATGACGGAGTCGGAGTGAAAGGGGCAATGCCGTATCATCATGATCGTGACCACATGCACAGGGAACTGACTTTCCCCAGGCAGGAATCAGGCCATCTTTCCGAGTAAACAAGCGACCGAGCAGCAACCCGACAACTACTGCGATAATGTAGCCGCTCACCAAACGGACAATCACAAAGGCCCAATCATACTTATAGGCAATGGCGGTGGAAGCAGCCACAATAACATTGACGATAGGCCCTGCCAACAGGAAGGTAATAGCGGCTCCAAAAGGAATTCCCTTGCCAAGCAGTCGTCTCACAACGGGCACAATGGCACATTCACAGACTGGGAAAAACAGCCCCATAGTGCCAGCCAGAAAAACGGCTCTTGTTTTTCGCTGCCGAAAAACCTTTTCTATCCAGCTCACCGACACAAACATTTCGATAAGCCCCCCTGCAAGGGAGCCGATGAGCATAAAAGGTAATGCTTCCACAATAATAGCCAGGAAGTTTATAGAGATATTGTCAATAAGATCTTTCCAGAATAAAGATTTTCCCATGAGAAAGAAAAGGATGGCAACAGCAAGAAAAGTGATCTCTACAATCAACGCAAGCTCGGTTGATAATGGCGGAATGCCGTTATCAGTTTTAGGTTTGAAGAGAGGGATATTCGGTAAAGGTTGTTGCGTCATTAGTAACAAACAAAGAGTTGAGGTAAAAGTAATTGCTTTTCAGGCGAGTTGACCGGAAAGCATGGGAAGGGATAATCAAACACTAACCATATGACCAGCAGCAGATGAAGCTTGGCAGCAACCAGGTAAAACACAAGTATAAACATGAAATTCACCATGCAACTTAATTGCATCAAAAATAATGTCAATGATTTTTCAGTTTTTCCAAAGACAAATCTAATCAAAAACAGAACAGATTCAAAACCAACTTTTATAAAATCACCGTTAACTACCGCTCTTTTTTACTCCTTACTTGCATTGGCCACTGCAGTAACTATGGTCGTATTGGTAGCAAGGAGTTGAAAATAGAAGAAATAATTCCAAGGGCAGAAAAACAATATTTCCAATTCTTACATGTGGTCAGTTTTAGTATGAAATAAAAAGTCACATGCAGAGTTTGACAAAATAGGATTTATCAGTTTGAGACATCTCTCCTTTCCATGGCTAAAAGGGTGGTTTCGGAAAGAGGAACAGCTGAGCGGACAATACAGCTTGAGATATAACTATTCTGTAAATTTATAGCCAACGCCATATATGGTAATAAAATAGCGTGGTTCTTCCAGAATCTCTTCCAGCTTTTTTCGAAGTTTAAGCACGTGATTATCCACAGTTCGCGTTGTTGTCGAACTATCCAATTCCCATACCTCGTCAAGGAGCGTCTCTCGTGAAAGGGGTATCGGGGTTTGAAGTCCAATGGTACGAAAACGTACGCTAAGACATAAAACATGTTCCCCATTTCCCCAAAAGGGGTTAGCTTAAAATACGTGTAAAAAGTAGGCACATCTCAGCTTATTGTGTGTAATTAGATATTTGTGTAGGATAGTAATAAATTTTCATACTGTAAGGTTGTCTCCCGACTGAGAGCAGCGTATTATCTTGCATCCAGTTCGTCAGAAATGGAGTAACTATTTCAATAGGGATCTTGCCTGAAATGACCGAAATCTCATTTCAAGATTTACAGTCTATATACGTTTGGAAAAAAAGAAAAACATTAGAGATTAGATCTGCCAAGGTTTATATTTTCGGTGTTAATCAAAGTCGTATCCTTTGAAAATGTTCATGGAAGCTATTGACTCAGCTGAGTGTTGAGTCCGTCATGGAGTACCTTCACTCTTGGTAGCTGTTGAATTGATAAGAGCTGTGAGGCATATATTTACTTCAGTATTTTAATGAATAAAAGCTGACCGACTTCACTTCTACTGAGACTAAAATATTCACAATGTAAGTAAGGGAAAATTAAGCAACTACAATGGTTGCTTTTTGTATTACCCAAAATTCAAATAATAGCACTTACAGTAAGATCACTTATTCTTGACATTA
>CAZIDU010000108.1:0-14179 GCA_964538055.1 uncultured Desulfocapsa sp.
GCCCTGGCTACATGTAAAATGGTTCCTGGAAGATACTTTTCAACACCCTTTAGTACCCTTGTTTTTTTACTCTTAGTGAGAAATTACTCAACAATGGGTAGTTACACAATTTTATTTACAGCCTCGAAAATCGCATAAAAAAACTGTCTACTTTTACTTGACCATTCCAACATGCCTCCTGTAAAATTTTCCGTATACTTAGATTTTAAACGAAAGTTCTATTGAATCCAGGAAAGAGATTTATAGTATTAAGTTGTGCTAAGCAATATCTTTGATGATAGCATCATATTGTTGAAGTTGTTCTTTAAAAAAACCAAGACTTCCTTCAATGTTGATGGCTTGCTCAGGGCATACACAGAAGCAATAGAGACAAGCAATGCAATTTTCCATCTCCCCCTTCTCCAGAGTTTCTGGAAGTTCCAGATCTACTGGGCAGTATTTTTTACAGCGACCACATTCAGTACAAAGAGATGGTGTGAATGATATTTTGTCAAGAATCATCTCCTCGTCAATAAAAACATCCTGGCGTAGATCAGTTAGAAAAAGGAGGTGACCAACCAGTTTAGTGTTACAGAGATAATTGAACACCTTGGTATTGCGAATTGCAAGAAAATACTTTTGTCGCTTTGGGCTGTGAATGAATGTTGCAATAGGACCAGCTGTAGGGGGGGCAAAGGAAGCAGGGGCTGACTCTAGAGGGAAGTTTGTGACAAAGTTATGATAGCTTGGGCCAATAATACCTCTTTGTTCAGCTACAACCAGTGGTGGAATTTTATGGCGATCAGCCTGAATGAAACGAGCTGCAAGGAGGTCGATGAGATAGGGGTTGGTTCCGATCAGCAACCTATTTGTTTTAACTGGCGTACCTTTAGTTGGTCCAAGACCTTCCATGGCAAACAATGCATCAACGATATGGAGATGGGGACAAATATTTTCCGTGAGATGAACGATATTTGCTGCCAAAGAGAGGTGAGTTTTCTTTTTATTATCCTGTCCCACCAGGCAACCTATCAGATTTTTGAGGCAAACACTCATGCCAGCCTCAAAATGGGTTTTCAGCTTTGGCATATTGATCAGAAAATCAGCTTCCATGCAATCCCTGGCAACCCCGGCCTGGACTCCATTCTCAAAATTGATCATAACCGGTTCGGAGTAATTCAGATCTTTCATTGCAACATTGTAATGTTGCGCCAAGGCGTCCACTTTAAGTCTTGATATTACACTAATTTGATTGCGATAAAAACCGCTGTTGGTTCCCTCGCCTATTGTGATATTTTCATATCCATTTCCCTGAAGCCATTCCAGGACAGCCGCCAGTAATCTCAAGTCGGTAGTGTTGCCGGTGAGTGCGTTCATGTTCGCATTCAAGTTGGGCTTGAGGAGAATACGGGCTTTACGGTTATCCGGCAACAGGCTTGAATAGTGGTCATCAAGGAGATGCCTCAGCTTGTATTTGATATCTGCGACACCTTCAGCTTGAATCATATTGAATCTGAAAGACATTATTGTTTCTCCATGATATGCTCCATTGCTTGCATGACGTCTAAGGCATCAATGGCCTTCATGCAGGCATGGAACTCTTAATATTTACAGGTATTTTTATCATATGTGTAACGACAGGGGAAATCTTTTTCAACCACAGTGTGACTGTCCCCGTATAGTCCGGTCTTGATACTCTTAGAGGGACCCAAAAGGGCAATAATTGGAATACCAAGTGTGGTGCTGCATGCATTGGAGCACTATCGTTACAAATAAGCACACAGGCCTTTTTGATCAAGAGTAGCATTTACCAGGAACGCTTTTTATTTGTTCCGAAAATGACCAGTGGAATCTGATATTTTGAAAAAATTGCATCATACAAAGAGGCATATCTGTCACTTTCTCATCGTTTCATGGATAGTCTGGTACCTGGATGCGCACAGATAAAACGGCAGTCTGTTTTGAGCCTGGCCAGCATTTGTTCAGCAGCCTTTTCCTCGGTACTGGCAAAAGGAATATCCCAATCAAAGGTGTCGCATTTGCAGCCAAGATGCCTTGCTATATCAAGGTGGTATTGTGTTTTATGCTATTATTTTTTATAGGGTACTACATTATTCAACATATGTGCACCTCCACCCACATTGTAACTGATCGTATGTTTGGCAGTAAGTGGGCGAACGAGCATGAGTAGCTTACGGATATAATCAAACCGAGCGTATTTAGCGGTTAACAGATCAATACAATACGGATCGTTGCCGATTATGACATGGTTGGCCCTAACTGGCGTGCCGCGGGTAGGCCCTAACCCATCCATGGTGAACATTGCGTCAACAATATGGAGGTGCGGACCGATGCTTTTTGTGATATTGAGAATGTTTGCCGCCAAGGAAAATTGGTTTTTAACTTGGGTATGTTGATTGAGAAATCAGCCTCCAAACACTCTCTTGCCACTCCTGCCTTGATCCTGTTCTCAAAGGGTATTTCAATGGGTTCCGATTCATTGAGATCAATACAATGTACCTCGTAATCAGCAGCCAGGCGATCAACGCCAAGCCGAGCAATAACGCTGATATTGTAGCGATAAAAACCACTGTTGGTACCTTCAGCAACGGTAATATCTGAGTACCCACCCTCCTTTTAAAAAAACAATAAGGGCTACCAGTAAACGGAGATCCGTAGTATTACCGGTCAACGCATTCATGTTACTGCTTAGATTAGGCTTCAACAGAATCTTCGCTTTTTTGGATAAGGGCAGCAGGTCACACCATGTTTCCATGACCGCAAAAAAAGTCTTTTGTAGATCCTGAAAAGAATGGCAGGTAACAACGTCTATTTTGTAATTAAATTGCATGGGATGGTTTTTCATTTCGTTGAAATGACGCTTTTAAAGAGTTAATATGTTAATTTATCATATAAAACAAGGTAATGCAATTTTCATGTTGTCCACAGGTTACTTGTTCTCTTTTTCCGGCTGGAATTAACACCGGTGGCATGTCCATAGAACAATGAGGATAAAAGAATTGGATGATAGGATGATATGCTTTAGATTCTCCACCGGTATATGGTACTGAAATAAGTAGTATGTTGAACTGTGATTATGAAGATTCTTTTGTGGCGGTTCATTAGTTCCTGTCAGGCAGAGAGGGGGGGGGCGGTGGTATGTTATTAAATGTTTTATACAATGCGTATCTGACGTTTCCTGGTTTTTAAAGATTCTCAGCCTACCGTAGTGCGCCACTGTAGCGGGAATGAATTTGTTTTTTGCGGTATTTGCCATACAAATAGCAAAACCCCATTTTATTATCCCTTAATACACAAATTCTACACCAAGATAAACGTTCGATATTTCGACAAGATATATCTTGTGGGAAAAATTACCATAAAAATAAAATAAGGAAACTTCAGTTGAGTAATGTTTTTGAGTGTTTTTGAGTTGACAAAAAAAACAGCAGATTGTATTTTTTTTTATAAAGATTTTTTCTGTTGGATATGTCACAGATGGCCCATTTAGTAGGGATGTTGTCCAGCACCAGAGAATAAACTTCGTATTCTATGTGGATGTCAGGGAGAGGAAGATCTTTAGGCCATTTTCTTTCGGTAAGCGTGGGAATTACACCTCTTTTTCGTAGTTGACTTCAGTCGCCCAAAAGCGATTACCTATTTATCATCAATTTGAAGCCCACCCCTCTGGCTTTAGCCTGTTCAGAAGTTCCAGAGGATAGGCAGTGATGGACAACTTCAATACTCACAATGTTGCTTCGCTATACTCGGCATTTCCACTTGATAAGACTAGGCATTTTGTCAGAACGTCTAGAGATAAATTACGCTTCCACAAAAATGGTTGCTGGCTAGATCAAGGGGATTTCCGACCACTATAGGATTTCTCGAAAAACACCAGTAGCTTCGCAATCTCAAGTAAGTGAGAAACGAAACTCCTAATGAACGGATCTACCCTTCTTTAACTTTAGGGATATACTCAGAAATGCATAATGAATATGATGCAATAATAATTGGCTCTGGGATGTCTGGTTCTGTAGCCGCCATGGAGGCTTGTGAGCGTGGTCTCCGTACGCTGGTTCTTGAAGCTGGGCCCACCCCACCCAAAAACTTTTTTTCGCACGAAACGAAAGGAACTCTCTCTCTTAACCTTGTTTTGAGATTGCGTGCGATCCTCGGCGGTAATTATCGAGAAGCTTTGGCCAGCTATTTCTCTAGGCCATTGTACGAGATAATCTCATCTACAAAATTACCGTACTCGATTGCGCCCGGTAAACCGTACTCTTGGACACGTGTGCGTGCAGTGAACGGGAGAGGCCTTTTTTGGGGCCGTCTTGCATTGAGGCATACACAGGCCGAGCTTGAAGCTGCGGCGCTTGATGGCATAGGCGACTGCTGGCCAATCAAGATCGACGAGCTTGAACAATATTATTCTAAGGTGGAAGCTGTGATGAATGTGGTCGGGCCGGAAAAGGTTCGTGCTGAACACCGTTCTCTGCTCGCTGACAAGTCAGCCCCGCTTCGGCCTGTTGCGCAATGGGTGAACGAGCGGTTGACGAAAGAGTTCCCAGAAATGTCTGTGTATAATATCCGCCGGGCGGAGTATGACAAGGCGATGCTTTCTCCTATGCTTGAGTGCGCACGTGCCACTGGTCTAATGACATTGCAGGATAACTCCGTGGCAACCGCCCTAACATTGTCGGAGGACGGCAGCCGTGCAACAGGGGTTGAAATTGTTGATAGGATTACAAAACGCCGAACGACCTTGCAAGCTCGCATCATTATGTTGGGCGCTTCGAGCTTTGAGTCGATCCGTCTCCTGTTTAATACAGTTCATGGGAAGCACCCGAACGGTGTTGGCAACTCATCTGGATTGCTAGGTAAGGGGGTAATGGATCACGTTCACACTAAGTACTTCGCCCACATCCCTGAGCTGGCTGCGCTTGTTGAAAAGCACGAGTGGAATCCTCTTGACATGAAATGCAAGACGCACAACGGCTTTTATATCCCTCCATTTATGGGTTCAGAGGAGGACAAGGGATTCTTGCGTTGTTATCAAATTGAAGGAACAGCATTGCCAAGATGGAATACTGTGTTTTTTGCAGCATGTGGAGAAATGTTGTCTCGCAATGAGAACAAAATAACAATTCATCCTACTAAGAAGGACGAATGGGGGGTCCCCTTGCTGCACATTGATATTGCATGGTCTGATAATGAGCTACGCATGATACGTCATCAGGAAAAAACGATTAACCGGATAATTGCTGCAATGGGCGGAAAAAAGGCACGTCTGATGTCGTTTTTGGCATCAGCTCGTGAGCTGGCTCCTGGGGTCCAGCGAAAAACCATTCCTGGTATGGGGATTCACGAGGTCGGAGGTGCGCGTATGGGAACTAATCCGAAGAAATCAGTTACGAACTCTTACGGTCAGCTCTGGGATGTGCCAAACGTATTTGTCTGCGATGGTGCAGTGTTGCCTTCGATGGGATACCAAAATACGACGTTGACTATCCAGGCGTTGGCAGCTCGGTCTGCGGCCCAAGCTGTGATGCTCCATCAATGCGGTGATCTCTAAGTGATGCTCATCAATTGGGCATATTTATTGGAGCGAGCAAGGAGGCATGGTTTTGATAGCGTGCGCGACTGGTTCGCACTGGCCGGTAGTTACAATGCCATCGACCGATTCCGTCGTGACTTTGGCAAATACGCTGAGCGTCGTTACATTCTTCCTTTGAACTCTGGAACTTCGGCTAATGAAGCGGTGATCTTCGGGCTCGGGCTGGAACCAGGTGCGGAGGTCGTTTGTCCGGCGGCATCGCCAATCTTTGTATCAATGTCCATACTGGCTGCAGGAGCCATCCCTGTCTTCGCAGATGTCAATCCCCAAACTTTGATTCCTGGGGCCGATGACATTAAACGTTGTCTTAGCTCAAGAACACGGGCTATCGTGGTGGTCCACCAGTTTGGTCAACCAGCTCCCATGGACGAGATTCTTGCGCTGGCGAAAGATCGTAGACTAAAAATCGTAGAGGACTGTGCTCAGGCGTACGCCAGCTACTACGGCAATTGCAAGGTCGGTACTCTAGGTGATGTTATGTGCTCAAGTCTTCAACGATCCAAGCACTTGACATCCATCGAGGGCGGATTTGTCGCCACGGATGATCCAGAGATATACAAGCGAAGCGTTTTATATTCGAACGCCGGCATGCCTGCGTTCGGATATGATATGGCAACTCCAGAACCGGACGTCATTGACGGATTCCGTGTCCGGGGGCACTGGAGCTTTGGCCATATACACCGAATGACTAATTACCAAGCAACAGTAGCCTGTTTACGCCTCAAGAGGCTTGACTCCTTCTGTCGAATGCGCCGTTTCAACGTGGCGGCCCTTGAAGATCGCTTGCAGAATTGTCAATCGATTGAATTAGCTCCTCATCATGAGGGGAGCACTGCTAATTTTTGGCAATACCCATTACAGCTTAATTCTACGCATATTAAGGCTTCGGCATTGGAGATAGTGAAGAAGGTGTTTGACAGAATTCCACGTGCACCGATTACGGCTCACGCTGAGATTAATTACCTTGAACGTGTGTTCCAGGATATCGAGCGTACTCGAATAGGTCCACATGGGCAGGTTATCCCAGATAGCGTGAGCTACGCGCCAGGAACATGTCCGGTTGCTGAGGAGGCAGCCAAACGATCCTTTCACGTCAATGTGCATCATACAATTCCAGCGTTTTTTTTGAAGTATGTGGCGAATACGATTAAGGAAGTTGTTGAAGAGAACGAGTGAGGCAATGTTGCACCTACTCAAAACGTCATAATTTCTTAATAAGTGGTGGTAACTTATAAAAAAAACAGCACTGGTATTTATTGTTACTTTTTGACCACAAACCGAATATTTACCGGGGCGGTAGGGTAGAAGAATGAAACCCAACAATCATGTGACATCAAAGGCGCTTGAAGATTTTTTCTTTAATCGCCTTTTTTATCCGCTAAGGCGCCACTTTCAAAGGGTGGCCAATTTTAGCCGAACGATGAATCCGCTGTCTTATAAACGATGATAGTACTGTAACTAATTAGCCAACAGAGACCGAATGAAGATAGGTATTGATTATCATACAGTTAACGATTTCATGCAGGGATCCAGGACATATGTCTACAACCTCTCCCGGGCACTTATAGAAACGGATAATTCAAACGAGTATTATTTATATTGCACCAATAAGAATTTTGAGATTCCTCCTGAGCTTAAGAAACCAAATGTCCATATAAAATATATTGTTCCGGCTACCAGGTGTATCCGGTTGCCGGTTTCCTTTCCGATCGCTTTGGCCTACAATAAAATTGATGTCTTCCATTGCCAGTATATCGGACCGCCTTTTTCATTGACCCCGTATGTGGTAACAATACATGACATTGTTCATGAGACAAATCCGGAGTTTTTCCCAACTGCCTTACGGAGGGCAATGAGTCTTACCTACCCTTTTTGTGCCAAAAGGGCCGCCAAGGTCCTGACAGTTTCGGAATACAGTAAGAATGAAATAGCCAGGCTTTATGATATCCCAAAGGATGATATTCTCGTTACCTACAACGCTGTTTCCAATAGTTTCCGGCCCATTTTTGACGGCGCGCTTTTGGAGATGGTTAAGAATAGGTATGGGATAGATACAAGATATATATTGTTTGTGGGCAGGCTGGAGCCAAGAAAAAATATTCCAAACTTGGTAAAGGCGTTCAATTATTTAAAAATTACCCATGGCATTCCGCAAAAACTGGTCATAGCTGGCATGAAGGATTTTAAGTACCTGGATATTTTTGAAACCGTCAAAGAGCTGCAGTTGGAGGATGAGATAATATTCACGGGGAGGATCGAGCAGGAGGATCTGCCAGCGCTCTATAGCGGAGCCGATCTTTTTGTTTATCCTTCATTAGGCGAAGGCTTTGGTATTCCGCCTTTAGAGGCCATGGCATGCGGAACTCCAGTAGTTACTTCCAATACCACATCCCTGCCGGAGGTCGTCGGCGATGCAGGAATCATGATTGACCCCCATAGTATTGAGGAGCTGAGCTCCGCGATGTTGAGGGTTCTATCAGATAGTAACCTAAGCGACGGGCTCAAAAGCGCTGGCGTGGAACAGGCAAAAAAGTTTTCATGGCATAAAACGGCTGAGATAGTACGTAAATGTTATGAACAAATTTATGAAAAGAGGAAATTGGCCAGATGATTTATTTACGACTGATTGCTTGCTTCCGCTCTTGACTTGCGAAGCTCACCTTAATCGTCTGTTAATAGAAATCCTGGACGGAACTCTTCCCAGAATTCCCAGAGATGGGGAAATTCTGTGACATATTTCTCCAGGATTTGTGCATAGGCCTGGACGGCCTCTGAGTAGTCGATATTAAGGTTAATCGGTTCTTCAATGATGATTTGTTGGTGGTATTTATCACGCACCACGAATGCAGGGACTACACTGGCCCCTGTCCGCATTGCCAGAGATATGGGAGCGGTAGGAAATAGCATCCTTTGGCCCAGATAGGGAAAAGGGTGGTAGGAGGAACCCATCCGCTCTTTGATTCCGTTGCCATCTCCAGCAATAATAAGTATTTCTCTCTTTTTCAGACACCGATATAGTTTTCTCGGGAAACCATCGGCTTGGATAAAATTGGTCGGAATTTTTTCCTCAATACGTTTTCTATGTTTCTGGGAAACCTTTTTCTGGATATGGGTAAGCTCACCTTGAGACATATGATAGATCAATTGGTTCACTGTGTAACCGCTATGACCGAGAGCGACTTGAAGCATCTGCTTGGCTCCGAAGTGGCCGGTCAAAAGTACGATGCCTCTGTTTTTTGCAAGTTCACGATCCAGAATTTCCCTGCCACGGATGGAAACATAATGGGACAGATTTGAAGGAGTTATTGAGGGGTATTGGATGAATTCCAGATTATTTCGGAAATGGTTCCGTAGGTTTTCTTTGACAATCGCATCGATATCAGGGGCCGGTAGCCCCAAGGCCAAAGTCACATTTTTCTTCATGGTTTGGATCCTGCGATGGCCTGAGATAAGGAAGTCGATAGAGCCCAAGCAACTACCAAGCATGTAAATAATAGATAATGGTAGCAATTGGATTATCCATCGTACAGGATACCAAAATACGACTCTGCCAAGATCTTTGATAATATTTGGTTGGGCAATCATATCTGATAGAAGAGTTTATGGCCTTTCAAGAGTGGCCTCTTTGTTTTGCTTAGTCATCCCGAGACTTGTTGCGAGAGTCTAATTATTAGGGTTCACATAAAAAAGCTTGGCAAGTTCAAAAATGTAAAGTGGTAGTCTAACCCAAATAGCCAAGATCTTTTAACCTTTTCTCAATAATTTTTTCATCATCGCCATCCAAAGTATTCTGATCCGATGTCAAATCGCTTTCAGAAACTATTTTAACATCATCACTATGTGGTTTGGAGTCTTTTGCAAAGAAATCCTTCCGGACCTTACCATCCATATCTTCTGATACCGCAACTCCAAACAAATGGAGGATCGAGGGTGCTAGGTCTAAAATTGACAGATTGGAGACTTCCAGACTTTTTGTCATATCTGGCCCATAACCTAAGAAAATTCCTTCTTTTTTATTTTCACCTTTCCATATTAATGGCTTGGAGAATACATTTTTTTGGCCAATAATACCTGCAATACGAACACCATGATTGTAATCAATAACCAAATCAGGGGAATTTTTCATAAAAGGACCGTGATAGATAGTGTCAGCCGCTACTACATCTCTAGCAATTTTTTTATTGCTGTTGGGTAATGTTAATGCCTTCAATTCATCGGTGAAATTTTTAACCAGTTCATGATAAGTTTCATTCGTTTTGTCGGAAAGAACATATATTGGCCCCTGGCCCAGACCAAAGATATCAGATTGGTCCCACTTTATATTTTTAAATCCAGCCTCTCCTTTCAGATTGCCTTGCTGATCAGGAACCGAATCTCTCCACGATATCGGCATTCTTTTTTTAAGAAAATGTCTTATTTTCAAAGCCTCAGCTACATGATTAAGCCTGTCCCGATTTATTCCCAACGAGAATAACATATCTGTATATGATTTTTTTATTTTAAGGAATCCCTTTACTTCAAGCCAAGTATTAATTAACAGCTCAATTTTAACGGGCATTGAACCATGGTCAGACATAACCCAGACATTTGTGCCCTTTTCAAGAAATCGACCTATCCACTTATCAATAATTTGCCAGCCTTTTTTAACATGTTCAGCATCCCATAAAAAATGCTGCAATACATTGATATAGAAACTGGTTACCTGCACAAAGTCAGTCTCATCTTTTTCCATCAGGTATTCTGCAACTTTGAATCTGCTTTCAATAAGTTCCAGGATTTCTTCAGCCAAGGCATTTCGATTGGCGGGATCATGGCTCCCACTGCTATGAACTTTGTACCCGAACTTCAAGCTTAATTCTTCTTCTAATGAGGTTGGATTGCAAAATCCATTATTTGCAGCATCAGGTCCGCCGGAGATAACATAACCATCAACTTTTTGAGGTGGATAAGTGAGAGGAGTGTTAATGATGCCTGTTCTATATCCAGCTGTATTTAAAATATTCCAGAAATTTACTACGTTTTGACCGCTGCCAGGATTGAAAATAGTTCTACGATTTTTAACGTCTATGTTTCTCCACCAGAAGATCCCTAGTTTTCCAGGGTTTTTCCCTGTACTATAACATCGCCAGTTGGGACTGGTACATGGTGGAAGGCAGCATGACAAATCTCCAGAAATACCGTTATTTACCATGAATTTGATGTTTGGCAAATCACCGTTATCAAGCCATGGTCTTATCAGTTCAAATCCACCACCATCAATTCCAACCACAATCAATTTTGGTATTTTCATGTACTAAATTCTCCGAATCAGGTCCCTGGTTACTATTTTTGCCAGAAAACATCATTAATATAGCTTTTGAGTTGGCTTTGAATAAGCCGAATTTATATTGTATTCTTTTTTCCCGTTAAAGATTTCTTCAAATTTGTAATTATACTTCTGAATATCTCAATTTCCTGTTGCGTGAAAGCCTTAAAGAGACACAACAAAAAGAAATAAAACAGGGATCCGATTGCGAGTAACAAAAACCCGTTAATTGTATCTGAAAAGAGTATAAGTAGGCCTATTAAGCAACTACTGCAGATAAGGGGGCGGTAAATAATCGAAAGGAATTTTATGTTTCCGATATATTTGTTCAAATAATAGAAATTAACAATAACAAGAATTGCAGCTGATACGATGATTGACCAAGTAGCTCCAATGTACCCGTATTTTGGTACTAACATAAATCCAAGTATACAACTGGCGGTAAGGCATAAGCCAGAACTTATTGTAAGTATCTTCTGTTTTTTCAATGAAGTTAATATATTACTCAAAAGAAGATCAATACAGAGAAGAACAAGTACCCATATGAGAATTTTAAGTGAGTCTGCAGCTTCAATAAACTCATTTCCAATAGTCATAGTAATCGCATCAGTTGCATATAATGATATGTATATACAAAATGGAAATGTAGTAATAAAAATATATTTCAACAGGATCTCATATGCATTTTGCAGATTGGCAATTTTATTTTCATCATTTGCCATGCGGGAGAGGATTGGAATATACGCAAGAAAGAAGGATCTAGGCACTATCAAGACTTGTTGGATAACCCGGAGCGGGGCCTGAAAAAGGGCAATTTCCACGGTCTCCCGAAACAGCTTCAGAAAAAAAACAAAAACATTATTACGCCCCTGGATCATAACCATAGATAATGCAATAGGGTACGCTTCTTTTACAATATATATTACGGCTTTAAAATCTATACATAGTTTAATCCTGACAAATTTAAATCTTAGAATACCGAGAACCGAAACAAAAGCAATACTGTTTGCCAATACCAGAGCATAAAAAAAACTTATTAATCCCAGGTCCCAAAATGCAACTGCCAGAAAAAAAATAATAGTTAAGGTCCGAGAAATCACACTTGCTATCACATCAAATAATATTTTTTCATAAGCAACAAACACAGCACAGACTGTTGATAGCATTGCTAGAAAAATATTTCCTAAAATTGCCACGTTAAGGGCCTGTGAAGAATAGTTCGATGCTTCGAAGATATAATTGCTAACTATAGATGCAAAACACCAAATAATAATCCCCACAACAATATTCAGAAACAGACCTGAAGTGACAAGATTTGCTGCACATGCTTTGTTTATGGAAATGTCCCTGATCATTATACGAGGCAGTGCAAAGCTGATAAGTGGCCCGACTACAAAAACAATTGCCCTGATAAAAGCATATTCGCCAAACTGCTCTATGCCAAGATAGCGGGCAGCAAGGACAACCGTGACTACACCGGCCCCCAATTCTGTAAATCGTGCCACAAGGGAGAAAAATGTATTGTTTACAATCCTACGATTTTGTCTTAGCGTATGTTCCAAAAATATACCTCAACAATTGTTGCTGTCTTTAAAGCCCTTTAACAAGCTATGGGTAGCCTGAAATTATATTTTGGTGCGGTGTCTCACCTATTCAGGGTATGCTTGATCGACCGGGCGCAGCGACCCCCAACACGATATCAAATACGACCAGCGGCCAGGATTGACGGTTGACTCAAAACACATCCTTGGTGAGATATGCCTGCAAGCACTGTGGCAACGGTAGAGACAGTGAGGCGACCCAGCCAGCATCGCATTCGTGCTGTTCACAGTGGCGGCAAATGAAGCCAGCAAAGAATCGCTTGGCATAGAGGATGGGTGAGCCGTCTTCCTTATTTCGGAAGTGGTACTGGAAGGCCAGCAGAGTCGTGAATACTCAAATGCTCTATGATAATCTTTCTAATAAACTCATGACCTTCCGGTGTCCAATGCTTGTCTTCTCTAAAATAATATAATTCAGGTTCTTTTGAATTTTGGAAGTATGGTAAAATATCTAAATATGGCAGTTCTATCTTTTTTAAAAATTCTGTCAGTTTTTTTTGCGGATTATAAATATCACATTCTTCAAAGACACCCGTATCAATTACTTGCAAATGATCAGGAATGATAATAATTAATATCGGAATATGATTGTTATTCGAAAATTCTGAAATTTTATTTAACATAGAAAACGTCGTAGAATATAATAAATTTTGATTTTTTTTATTTCCATCACAAAACAAATTAATCCTTTCGTTTCTCAACTCCGCTTTATTAAATACATCCCTAAACCAAGGGATACTCCATAATGAATATTTCACAACATTTATTACGCGAGACTCCCTTACGAATTTTCTGAAGGACCCAGCAAAGAATTGTTTTTTCGTATCATTTGTACGGATCCTTAACGCATTCTGATCATCAAGGAAATCATTTCCAACAAAAAAACCTATAATAATTTGGCGAGGGTTTAATTTTTTTGCATACATATTTAGCATGTCAAAATAATGACTGGTGCCTTGACCAGGAAAAGATAAATTAACTATTGGAAGTTGGAATTGTGGAGTTTTGGAAAGTCTTTCAGAAAATCGCAATTCTCTTTCAACACCCCATCCAAAAAAATAGGAATCCCCTAAAAAGAGTAATGGTCTTTCAAGCGACATTTTATCAAAATCAATTTCCCTTTCTCTAAAGCCCAGTGAGTTTGCGCGGATATCAACTTTGAAATCTCTAGCAATATGCTTTCCAGTATAATTTGGTTCAAATACAGTTACGATGTCACTGAGGTTCTTTCTATTAGATTGGGGTTCAAACACTCCCGATCGTTTTGCGAAAAAGGGGAAATATCTCAATCCCATTTCTATTCCGACTAAACATATAAAAATAGTGCCGATGAGAATCAATAATTCACGCTTTTTTATCGATGCACACGTCATCTTTCCCCTCCATAAGAGTGTTTTGAAGCAAATAGTGTTTACGTGGAAAAAAACGTTACGTTTGCTCCAATAATTATTTCTCAAACCATTGTTGCAGTCGTTAATCTACGAAGGTTTCGCGTTTTTATAGATTATTCAAAAGATACTCAGATATCAACTGATGACCAAACTCAGAGAAATGCATTGTATCATTAAAAACATACAATTTTTTCACATCAATTTTATTATCGCTTATATAGTTTTGAAGATAATCATATAAGCTGAATTCGTATAATAAGTGCATAGCCTCTGTAGGTAGCAGAGCCCA